>NZ_BAAAYL010000001.1:1852338-2161061 GCF_039536205.1 Streptomyces sannanensis
GTTCGCGCGTCACACATCATGTTTTACGGCCCGGACAGCACCCCCTGCGCGTCCCCCTTCGACCGCCGCCCGGCTGTGGGCACGACCGGACCACCGGCCCGCACCCCAACAAGCCCGTCCTGGCGGGGGCGTTGCCTTCCACGGCGCCGCCCTCAAGCGGTGGCGCCCGACTCCACGCGCTTCTTCAGGCCGGCCAGGGCGCGGTCGATGATGACCTTCTCCGCCTTGCGCTTGATCATGCCCAGCATGGGGATCTTGACGTCCACGGTCAGCTGGTAGGTGACCTCGGTGCGGTCACCGCCGCCCAGCGGGGTGAGGATGTAGGAGCCGTCCAGGGCGCGGAGCATCTGGGACTTCACCAGGGTCCAGCTGACCTGGTTGTCGCCGGTCCAGGTGTATGCCAGCGTGTGGTCGTCCTTGATCGCACCGGCGTCGAGCAGCAGCCGGACCTGCTCGGCACGGCCCCTGTCGTCGGTGGCCAGGACCTCGGCCTCCTTCACCTCGCCGGTCCACTCCGGATAGCGGGCGAAGTCGGCGATCACCCCCATCACGTCGGCCGGTGCCGCCTCGATCGTGATGCTCGAGCTGGTGTGTTCCGCCATCGCCGTGGCTCCTCCAAGCGGTCCGGGCAGGGGTGGTTTGCTGCGATGTGAAGGCTATCGCGACCGGCCCGGTCACCACTCCATGGCCCAGGGACGGCCGGTCGCGGCGAAGTGTCCGACGTTCACGCATTCCGTCGCGCCGATGCGCACCCGCCGGGCCAGGGGCTGGTGCACATGGCCGAAGAGGGCGTACCGCGGCCTGGTGCGACGGATCGCGGCGAGGAGGGCACGGCTGCCGCGTTCGAAGCGCCGCGCCAGCGTGTCGTACACGAGCTCGGGCACCTCGGGCGGGATGTGCGAGCAGAGCACGTCGACCTCGCCCAGCGCCTCGACCTTGGCGGCGTACTCCTCGTCGGAGAGCTCGTACGGGGTGCGCATGGAGCTGCGCAGTCCGCCTCCGACGAAGCCGAAGACTCGGCCGCCGATCTCGACGCGCTGGCCATCCAGGACGGTGGTGCCGGGATGGGCGTACTCCGGCCAGAGGGTGGGGATGTCGACGTTGCCGTAGGTGGCGTACGTCGGCGTGGGGAACGCGGCGAACATCTCGGCGTATTGTCTGCGCACCGCGGACTCGATGGCTGCCTCGCGGTCGAGTCCGGCCCACAGCCGGCGGCCCAGCTCGCGGGCCTCCTCGAAGCGGCGGGCGGTGCGCAGTTCGACGATGCGGTCGGCGTTCTCGACGCCGAAGAGGTCGGGGAAGATGCCACGCGAGTGGTCGGCATAGTCGAGGAAGAGCACCAGGTCGCCCAGGCAGATGAGGGCGTCGGCCCCGTCCCCCGCCTTCGCCAGGCCGTCGGCGTTCCCGTGCACGTCACTGACCACATGGACTCGCATGAAGTTCACCCTAGTCCGGCGGACCCGCCCTTACTTCCGAGTCGTCACAGCCGTGGACTACTGTGCGCGAAGCAGTCCCCGACATATGTGACGCATAAAACATCTGACCGGGAACCCTACCCGGAACCGCCTACTGATGGGTAACGTCCGGGCAGTCCCCGGCGCGTCACACCCTGTCGTGGCGCCGGCGCCCGATGAGGAGCAGCAGTCTTGCGCGAGTTCAGCCTTCCGGCCCTGTACGAGGTCCCGACGGACGGCAACCTGACGGATCTGATCCGCCGCAATGCCGCTCAGCACCCCGGCGCCGTCGTCATGGGCAAGAAGGCCGCAGGCGCCTGGTTGGACGTCACCGCCGAGGAGTTCCTCGCCGAGGTCCGGACGGCCGCCAAGGGTCTGATCGCCGCGGGCATCCGGCCCGGCGACCGGGTGGGACTGATGTCCCGTACCCGCTACGAATGGGTGCAGCTCGACTTCGCGATCTGGAGCGCGGGCGCGGTGACCGTGCCGGTGTACGAGACCAGCTCGCCGGAGCAGGTGCAGTGGATCCTCGGCGACTCCGGCGCGGTCGCGGTGCTCGTGGAGAGCGATGCGCACACCGCCGCGGTGGAGTCGGTGCGTGACCGGCTGCCGGAGCTCCGGCACCTCTGGCAGATCGACAAGGACGCGCTCGACCGGCTGCGCGAGGCGGGCCGGGACGTCTCCGACGAGACGGTCGACGAGCGCAGTTCAGTCGCCAAGGCCGACGACGTCGCCACGATCGTCTACACCTCGGGCACCACCGGCCGCCCCAAGGGCTGTGTGCTGACCCACCGCAACTTCTTCGCGGAGTGCGGCAATATCGTCGAGCGGCTCAAGCCGCTGTTCCGTACGGGCGACTGCTCGGTTCTGCTGTTCCTGCCGGCCGCGCATGTCTTCGGCCGGCTGGTCGAGGTGGCCTCGGTGCTGGCGCCGATCCGGCTCGGCTGCGTACCGGACATCAAGAACCTCACCGATGAACTCGCCTCCTTCCGGCCGACGTTGGTCCTCGGCGTACCCCGCGTCTTCGAGAAGGTCTACAACTCGGCGCGGGCCAAGGCGCAGGCGGACGGCAAGGGCAAGATCTTCGACAAGGCCGCGCACACCGCCATCGCGTACAGCCGGGCGTTGGGCGCGGCGCAGGGTCCTTCCTTCGGCCTGAGGCTCAAGCACAAGATCTTCGACAAGCTGGTCTACGGCAAGCTGCGTGCGGTGCTCGGCGGACGCGGCGAGTACGCGATCTCCGGCGGCGCCCCGCTGGGCGAGCGGCTCGGCCACTTCTTCCGCGGCATCGGCTTCACCGTGCTGGAGGGCTACGGCCTGACCGAGTCCTGCGCCGCCACCACCTTCAACCCGTGGGACCGCCAGAAAATCGGCACGGTCGGCCAGCCGCTGCCCGGCTCGGTGGTCCGCATCGCCGACGACGGCGAGGTGCTGCTGCACGGCGAACACATCTTCACCCGCTACTGGAACAACGAGGCGGCGACCGCCGAGGCGCTCACCGACGGCTGGTTCCACACCGGCGACATCGGCACGCTCGACGAGGACGGCTACCTGACCATCACCGGCCGCAAGAAGGAGATCCTGGTCACCGCGGGCGGCAAGAACGTCGCCCCTGCGGTGATCGAGGACCGGATCCGGTCCCATGCCCTGGTCGCCGAGTGCATGGTGGTGGGCGACGGGCGGCCCTTCGTGGGCGCGCTGATCACGCTGGACGAGGAGTTCCTGGCGCGCTGGGCGTCGGAGAACGGAAAGCCCGCCGGATCGACCGCTGCCTCGCTGCGCGAGGACGCGGAGCTGCTGGCCGTGGTGCAGCGGGCGGTCGACGACGGCAACGCGGCCGTGTCCAAGGCGGAGTCGGTGCGGAAGTTCCGTATTCTGCCCGAGCAGTTCACGGAGGAGGCCGGGCACATCACGCCGTCGCTGAAGCTGAAGCGGAATGTGGTCGCCAAGGAGTTCGCGGACGAGATCGAGGCGATCTACCGCCGCTAGAGGGTACGCAAAGGCCCCCGGGCAGGCGTCGGGCCTGCCCGGGGGCTTTTCGGTTGCCCCGGTTCACAGCAGCGTCCTGAGCCTCTCCGCCAGCTGGTCCCAGCGCCACTGCTCCTCCACCCAGGCCCGGCCTCGTTCGCCCATGTCCTGGCGCAGCTCCGGGTCCTGGAGCAGGGTGACGATCCGGTCGGCCGACTCCTGCGGCGAGCCTCCCCGGACCACCCAGCCCGTCTTGCCGTCGAGCACGGCGTCGGGCGCGCCGCCCGAGTCGCCCGCCACCACCGGCAGGCCGGTCGCCGAGGCCTCCAGGTACACGATGCCGAGCCCCTCGACGTCGAGCCCGCCCCTGCGGGTGCGGCACGGCATGGCGAAGACATCGCCGGCGCCGTAGTGCGCGGGCAGCTCCTCCCACGGCACAGGACCGGTGAAGCGCACCGAGGCCGCGACGCCCGTCTCGGCCGCCAGCTTCTTCAGCTCCTTGCCGTACGGGCCGCCGCCGACGATCAGCAGGACCGTGTCCGGCACCTTCCGCAGGATCTCGGGCATGGCGCGGATCAGCGTGTCCTGGCCCTTGCGCGGCACCAGCCGGGACACGCACACCACGACCGGGCGGTCGGTGAGCCCGAGCCGCTCGCGGACCGCGTCGCCTCCGGACCCGGGGTGGAAGGTCTTCTCGTCGACGCCCGGCGGCAGCTGGACCATGCGCCCGGCGGCCGCGGGGGTGAGCGCGGCAGCGATGCGCGAGCGCGTGTACTCGCCGAGATACGTGATCGTGTCGGTTTCCTGGCCGATGCGGCGCAGCAGCTGCCGGGACGCGGGCAGCTGTGCCCACCCGGCCTCATGGCCGTGTGTCGTCGCGACGAGGCGCTGCGCACCGGCGCGCCGCAGCGCGGGCGCCATCAGCCCGAGGGGCGCGGCGGCCCCGAACCATACGGAGGTGCAGCCGTGTTCACGCAGCAGTTGCACGGCGCGCCGGGTGACTCGCGGGGTAGGCAGCAGCATGGTCGTCCGGTCGCGTACGACCGTGAAGGGCTGCTCGGCATCGAAGGCAGCAGTGGCCTCGATGCCCTCGCGGCTGCGCTTCCACGTCGAGGCGTAGACCACCAGGCTTTCCGGATCCAGCCGCAGGGCCATGTTGTGCAGGAACGCCTGGATGCCGCCGGGGCGGGGCGGGAAGTCATTGGTCACGATCAGCGTCTTGTGCATCGCCTCGACAGTATCAATGGCCCGCCACGGCGACCCTGTGCGGCTGCCGGAAGAGCCCGCCGCCCCCGCGGCCGGAGGTACGGGCCATGATCCCGCCACGGCGACCCTGCGCGGCTGCCGGAAGGGCCTCTCCCCCGGCCACGCGTCGGCGGCCTTGGGAGCGCCGCAAGCCGCCTTGCGCGAAGGTCGGGCCAGGCCCTCGTTCCCGCCTTCCCGCCTTCCCGCCGCGACGGTGAGCAGCCACGAACGACCGGACCGGCGGCGGTGGTCACGCACCGACGCGACGGAATGATCTGTCGCAGCGGTAAGACACCGCGCAGCGCAGGCCGGCGCTGCCGGGCGGTCACGGCTCTCCCGGGGAAAGCCGCGCGCAGTCAGCTCAGGCTCCGGCGGACGTAGTCCCGCCAGTCGTCGGTGAACTCCTCCGGCGTGACGCCGAGTTCGCGGTGCATCGCCTGCTTCGTCGCGCTCTCGCGGTCCTTGCCCGCGCCGACCGCCCGGTAGAAGGCGGTCAGTCTCTCCTCGCCCCAGCGTTCGGCGATCATGGTGCAGGCCGCCCAGCCGCCCTCGTACGCGCGGGCCAGCCGTTCGGAGTCCCCGGCGAAGCCGAACTCCTTGTCCTCGGGCAGTATGGCGGGCAGTTCACCGCGGAGCACCGCCCGGTGCAGTTCGGGGGCGATCCGGTCGGGCGTACGGCCGGTGCCCCGGTACGCGGCCCAGTCGGCGAAGCCCTCGGACAGCCACATCGGGGTGGCCGGGGAGGTGTGGGCGCGGGTCGCCACGTGCGCGGTCTCGTGCGTCAGCACGACCCTCTGACCGAACTCCCCGATCGCGCCGTACGCCTCGGGATTGATGATCACCCGGTCCGCGGGCGCGCTGCCCTGCGCCCCGGACACGCCCGTGGTGACCGCGGCGATGCCGCGGTAGCCGGCCGAGGACGCCCCGAGCAGCGCCGCCATGCCGTCCAGCGAGCCGGGCACCAGGACCACGACCCGGCCGGACCAGCGGACCGGCCAGGCCGCGTCCACGGCCGGTACCCCGCGGTCCGCGGTGGCGGCGATCTCGCGGAGCCGCTGCCGCTCCTGGCCGGTGCCGAGCACCAGGCTGCGCGTGCCGCGGACGGCGGTCACCGGACCCTGCTCCCACAGCTGCTGGGCGGCGCCCTGGTCGGGGCGGTCGGCGACGACGTACCAGCGGCCGTCGTGCCGGGTCAGCTCCATCGCCCTGGAGGTGGTCACGGGCGCGCTGTCGTAGCCCTCGAAGCGGTACCGCAGCTCGGCCCGCGCGGTGGCGCGGTCACCGTCGCGCCGCAGCTCGGTCAGCCGGTACTCCCAGGAGCGCAGCGGCACCTGTGTCAGGTTCCGGAACCGGGCGCGCTCGGACTCGCGCAGCAGCCCGGCGCCGGGTGCGAGCGCGGCGAGATATCCGGGCTCGTCCCGTCCAAGGAGCGCACCGGCCCGCCGGTCCAGGACCCGCTGAACATCCCGCGACGCGGTGTCCCGGGGCTCCGGCGCGCCACAGGCGGTCGGCAGCAGCAGCCCGGCCAGCCCGAGCACCACCGTCCGACGTCGCGTCCCCTGCGCCTGGCCTGCCATCCAGCGATTCTCCCCCACCCCGCCCCTTCCCGAACCAGGGGCGAAAGCCCCCGGTCCCCGAACGCGCCGAGGACCGGACGCGCCGGGGACCGAGGGTCCAGGGGACGGCGTCCCTGGTTCAGATACGCGTCACCGCGGAGATCGGCATCATGCCGACCGGGTCGTAGCGCACCGACGCGCCGGGGTAGGGGGCGTGCACGACCTGACCGTTGCCCATGTACATGGCGATGTGGCCGGCGTCGCTGCGGTACGTGACCAGATCGCCCGGCCTGGCCTCGGCGAGGGAGACCTGCCGGCCCGCGCCGCGCTGTGCCTGCGAGGTCCGCGGCAGACCGACGCCCGCCTGTCGGTACGCCCACTGGGTCAGGCCGGAGCAGTCGAAGCCGTACGGTCCGTTGGCGCCCCAGACGTAGGGCCTGCCGAGGGCCCGGCGGACCGCCAGGACGGCCGCGGCCGCCCGCGGCGAGGCGGCTCCGAGGCCGGGGAGCTGCCAGCCGCGGCCGGAGCGGGACGTCCGGCCGTACGCGGCACGTTGGTCGTACGGCAGCGCGTTCAGCAGCCGCCGTGCCTCGGCGAGCTTGCTCTCGACGGTCCGCTTGTTCCGGGCCAGGGCGGTGCGGGCGCGCTCCAGCTCGGCGAGTTCACGCGTGGCCTCGGCGCGCTGCTGGCCCAGCTTGCGCTGCGCTTCCCGGAGTTGGCGCATCTGCTCGGCCTGGCGGGCGGCGATCCGGTCGAGGACGGCGGCGCTGTCGAGGTAGATGTCGGGGCGCTCGGAGAGCAGCAGGGCGAGGGTGGGGTCCATGCCGCCCGACCGGTACTGCGCCCCGGCGACCAGGCCGAGGCCCGCGCGCATGCGGTTGATGCGCTCCTGTCCGCGCGCGACGCTGTCCTGCGTATCGGCCACCCGCTCGCGCAGGCGCTCGGCGAGTTCGTCGGCCGTGTTGTACTGCTCGGTGGCCTTCTCCGCCTGCTCGAAGAGCGTATCGATCCTGCTCAGCGCCGCTGCCGGGTCGAGCGGTTCGGCGCCCGCGGTGGAGACCCCGAGGGCCGCCGCGGCCGTGGCCGCAGCCGCGGTCAGGACGGTGAACCGGTGGCTCTGGGCGAGGCCGGAATGTGAGGAACGGCGATGGGACGCCACGGGAGTCCGCACTTCCTTCCGCTTGCCGGAAATTGCACGCCGGACAGTAGCGGTGAGGCAGGCGGTGTCCAACGACCCCGGCACCCGAACACAATGACGCCCCGCCGGAGACCACAGGTCACCGGCGGGGCGGACGGTCGGCGGAAGCTGCCGGAATTCGCCCGATCGGGCGGGGTCAGATGCGGACGCCGAACTGGAACGGCATGTTGTCCATCGACTCGTAGCGCACCACGGTGCCGGAGCGAGGCGCGTGCAGCACCTGGTTGTTGCCCGCGTACAGGCCGATGTGGTGGATGTCGCTGTAGAAGAGCACCAGGTCGCCCGGCTGGAGCTGGCTGCGGCTGATGCGCGTGCCGTTGTTGGCCTGGGCCTGGGAGATACGGTCCAGCTTGACGCCGGCCTGGGCGTACGCCCATCCGGTCAGGCCGGAGCAGTCGAAGGAGTTCGGACCCGTGGCGCCCCAGACGTACGGGGAACCGAGCTTGGTCTTCGCGGCGGCGAGCGCGGCGGCGGCTCGGCCGGAGGCGGCCGGGGCGTTGCCCAGGTCCGCGCGGGAGCTGGCGCGGTTGGCGCGCTCCTCGCTCTTGGTGAGCTCGGCGCGCTCGGCGGCGGTCAGGCTGTTGAGCAGCTTCTGCGCCGCAGCGAGCTTGCCCTGGACTTCCTTCTTCTTCTCGCCGAGCTCCTTGCGGGTGTCCTCGAGGTCCTGGAGCTTGCCCTGGGCCTCCTGGCGCTGCTGCGCGAGAGTCCGCTGCTTGGCCTGGATGTCCTGGAGCGACTGGGCCTGGCGAGCGCCCAGAGCGTCCAGCGCTGAGGCCTTGTCGAGGTACTCGTCCGGGTCCGCCGAGAGGAAGAGCTGCACGGACGGGTCGATGCCGCCGGAACGGTACTGCGAGGTGGCCATCGAACCGAGGCCGTCCCGCAGTTCGTTGAGCTCCTGCTGGCCGCGGGCGACCTTGTCCTGCAGGTCGTCGACCTGCTTCTCGAGCTTGTCCTGCTGCTCCTTGGCCCCGTTGTACTGCTCGGTGGCCTTCTCCGCCTCTTCGTAGAGCTTGTCGACCTTGGCCTTGACTTCGCTCTTGGAGGGGTTCGGGGCGGCCTGGGCGGCCTGGGCACTGAGCGCGACGGCCGCCGCAGCGGTCGCGGTGAGCACGGTCACACGGGCGCGGCTCGGCTGTTTGGGTCGACGGTGGGACGCCACGAAGGCGAGCTCCTTCTTCCTCAAGCCGCCGAACTACGCAGACTCGGCGGTGTCTTCACGGTCACCCCGGTTGGGTGATCAACCGCATGAAGGCTTAAAGGCCGACCATAGTGACCTTCTTGTGATCAGTTCAAATCCTGATCAGAAAATTCCCTACCCTGAAGTGCATTATTTACAGTCATCATACGGGCAGTAACGGTCACTTGACGCAGCGCTCTGCGTGACGCTCAAACAATTCGGGCATAACGCTCGGAAGTTGCCAGATGTATGGCTAGATACGTGAAAGCCGCTTCAGCAGCAGGACGGACGCGACAGGCCGGGCGCCCGCCTTCGCCACCCCGTCGGCCACCTCCCGGTCCGCCGACACCACCACCACCGGCCGGCCGGCCGGCTCCGCCCGGACGATCTGCCGGATGAGCTCGTCCGCGGTCACCCCGGGCTTGCTGAACAGCACCCTCACTCCGCGCGGAGGCGCGAGCAGCACCGGCGCGGCCAGTTCCGCACCGTCGAAGACGCAGGTGATCTCGGCGCCCGACTGTGCCGCGAGCACCGCGAGCCCGCCCAGCAGCCGCAGCCGCTGCTTCTCCAGCGGCATCGTCGGATAACCGGTCTTGGTGACGTTGTAGCCGTCCACGATCAGATGCGCCTGCGGCAGCGCCAACAACTGGTCGAGCAGCGCCGGATCGGTCTCCGACAGCGCCCTGGCCGCGATGTCCTTCGGCGTCATCCTGCCCGGCGCGACCGCGTCCACGGTGTCCGCCGGATGCAACAAAGCAGGCGGCAGGGCCAGTTCCCTGCGCAGCCCCTGCGCGGCGTCCAGCACGGTGTCCAGCAGCAGCCGCAGCCGCATGTCCTCGATGGACCGTCCCTCACGGACCGCACGGCGGCTCGCCTCGACGGCGGCCTCCGCCTCGCCCAGGCGGACCCGGAGCCGCCGGGCCTCGCTCTCGGCCGCTGTCACCTGGGCGGACGCCTCGGCCTTGATCCCGTCGATCCCGGCCTGCGTCTTGCGCAGGGCCGCCTCGCCCCGCTTCACATCGCTGAGCGCGCTGCGCAGCTTCCGCTGGAGCGTTTCGGCCTCCTTGCGGGCCGCCTCGAGCTCCGTACGCAGCCGCTCGGTCTCGTTCTTCGTATGGGCCCGCGCCTCGGCGAGTTCCGCGCGCAGCCGCTCCAGTTCACGCCGCCCGGCCCGGTCCGCCCGTTCGGCGTCCGCGCGATGGGCCTCCTCGCCCGCCGCCGCCACAAGCTTGACCCAGCCGGCCGGGCGCAGCACGTACGCAATCGCGGCCACGTCCACGGGATCCGCGGCGCCCGGCGGGGAACCCGCCTCCACCGCCGCGGCCAGCTCCGGCTGGCCCTCCTTCAGTCGCTCGCCGACCCGCTGCCGGAACACCGGATCGTTCTCCAGCGTCGCGGCCATGGCGTTCCCGGCGAACTTGGCACGCCGGGACGGGGTGAACCGGGCGTACTGCCTCAGCTGGGCGGGCAGCTCGGCGACCGTCAGCCCGCCGAACGCGTCCGACACCAGCGCGACGACCCGGCGCCGCACTCCCTCCGGGAGCGGGCGGTCGAGCACCTCGGCGGCGTCGCCGGCCGCACCGGCCGGTTCAGCGCCGCTTGCATGCTCCACAATCCGTCACCCCAACTGTCGTCCTCACCGCTCCCTCTCAGGAGTCGGCACCCGGCCTGTCCACGAGTTCGATCCGGTCCACCGCGTTGCACCAGCGGCATCGAACCGACTCGATGGTCTCACTGACCACCTCGCGCTCCTCGACCGTGGGCTCTCCGGCCAGATCGAGGTGGACGTACTCGACAACCTTCGAAGCGCGGGTGACGTCGAAACGGGTGAGATTGCCGCAGAGCGTACAGCGCCACCGGGTAGTGGCAGTGGGCAGGGGAACCGTCGTCATCGTGCTGTCCTCTTGGTGTTCCGGTGTGATGCCCGTAACCCTACGGCCCTGGGGGTGCCCCCTGCTCGGGCGGAGCCGAGAGCCCGGCGGACGGGACGCCATGTCACGGCGAGGCGGTCTGTCCTATTGGGTGCCGTTACGCCATGCTCTGTTCGTGATCGGATGGCGGGGAGCACGGGGAACGGCCGCGGGCGGTCCCATGGTGACCTATGGCGTGATCGGCATCTGCTGTCTGGTCTTCCTCCTGAGCCCCGGATCCGGCCTCAACCCCGTCCACGGCACGGGCGACCGACTGCTCGCCGCGCAGCGGGACTGGTTCGAGCACTGGGGCGTCGTCCCCGACGAACTGCTGGGAGGCTCGGCCAGAGCCGCGCTCACCCCGCTGACCGCTCTGTTCGTGCACGCCGGCTGGCTGCATCTGCTCGGCAACATGCTCTTTCTGTATGTCTTCGGGGCGATGACCGAGGAACGCATGGGCCGTCTGCAGTTCGCGGTGTTCTACCTCGGCTGCGGCTACCTGGCCCTGCTCGGGTACGCGGCCGTGCACGCCACGTCCGAGCAGACACTGGTCGGCGCGTCCGGGGCCATCTCCGGTGTGCTCGGCGCTTTTCTTTATCTCTTCCCCAAGGCCAGGGTCACCAGTCTGTTTCCCTTCCTCTTCTTTCTGCCGCTGCGCTTCCCCGCATGGGCGGTGCTGGTGTTCTGGCTCTGCCTCCAGTGGCTGGCCGCCGGGCAGGCGGGCACCGGTCCGGGCGTGGCGTACCTCGCGCACCTGTTGGGCTTCGGTACGGGGTTCCTCTACGCCTGGGGGCGCTTCCGGGGTGGAGCTAGAGTGAAGGCCCCAGCCACGGCCACCGAGGGAGACAACCAGCCGTGATCACCGCGATCGTGCTCATCAAGACCAGCGTGGACCGGATTCCCGAGATCGCCGAGTCGATCGCCGCACTGGACAACGTCAGCGAGGTCTACTCCGTCACCGGTACGTACGACCTGATCGCCCTGGTACGCGTGGCGCGCCACGACGATCTGGCCGACATCATTCCCGGCCGGATCAGCAAGATCCCGGGCGTGGAGGCGACGGACACGCACGTCGCGTTCCGTACGTACTCCCAGCACGACCTGGAGGCGGCGTTCGCGATCGGCCTCGAAGGCTGACAGCAAGCCCGTCCGGAGTGAGCGCGGCTACGAACCGTCCGGGCGACGGTCACAGCGGGCAACCCTACGGAGGCGTCACGCAGCCGCGCCGCACGCGGGCACGCAGCGGCCGTCCTCCGTGCGGTACTGCCAGCGCGCGCCCTCGCGGACCAGTTCCCCGACCGCGGCGACGAACCGCTCGACGTGCTCGTCGGGCGTACCGGCACCGAAGGAGACCCGGATCGCGTTCAGCGACTTCTCACCGGGCGCCGCGTCGGGCGCACCGCACTCGCCCGGGGCGGCCGCGTCGCTGCCGAGCAGCGTGCGGACCAGCGGATGCGCGCAGAAGAGCCCGTCGCGCACCCCGATGCCGTACTCCGCGGAGAGCGCCGCGGCGAAGTGGGAGCTGTTCCAGCCGTCGACCACGAACGAGATGACACCGACCCTGGGGGCGTCGTCGCCGAAGAGGGACAGGACCCTGACCTCCGGCACCTCGGCCAGCCCCTCGCGAACCTTCGCGATGAGGTGCTGCTCGCGGGCGATCAGCGTGTCGAAACCGGCCTCGGTCAGCGCCTTGCAGGCGGAGGCGACGGCGTACGCCCCGATGACGTTCGGGGAGCCGGCCTCGTGGCGGGCGGCCGTGGTGTGCCACTCCACGTCGACGCCGCCGTCCGTCCGGCGGGCCACCTTCCGCGAGGCGCCGCCGCCCGCGAGGTACGGCTCGGCGTCCTGGAGCCAGTCCGAGCGACCGGCGAGCACGCCGGAGCCGAACGGCGCGTACAGCTTGTGGCCGGAGAACGCGACCCAGTCGACGTCCAACCCCGCGATGTCCACCGGGTGGTGCGGCGCGAGCTGCGCGGCGTCGAGGACGATCCGGGCGCCGTGGGCGTGGGCGGCGGCGGCGAGTTCCCGGACAGGCCACAGCTCGCCGGTGACATTGGAGGCGCCGGTGACGCAGACCAGCGCGGGGCCGTAGGGCTCACGGTCGGCGAGAGCGCGGTCCAGCGTCTCCACGGCCTGCTGCGGACTGCGCGGCGCGTTGAGGTAGGTGACCTGGGCGTCCCTCCACGGCAGCAACGAGGCGTGGTGCTCGGTCTCGAAGACGAAGACCTGGCAGTCGGCGGGCAGAACGGCCGCCAACAGGTTCAGCGAGTCGGTGGTGGAGCGGGTGAAGACGACCTGGTCGCCGGGGCGGCAGCCGAGGAACTCGGCGACGGCGGCGCGGCTGTTCTCGAACAGGTCGGTCGACAGCTGCGAGAGGTACCCGGCACCGCGGTGCACGCTGCCGTAGTACGGGGCGTACGCGGCCACGTCGTCCCAGACGCGCTGCAGTGCCGGGGTGCTGGCGGCGTAGTCGAGGGCGGCGTAGCCGACTTCGCCGCCGGTGACGAGCGGGACGAGAACGTCCCGCCCGAGCACGGGAAGCGGCGCGGCGCAGCAGTCGTCGGAGTCCGCGGCGGCGGACGCGGCAGCGGAAGCGGAAGCGGAAGCGGGGGCGGCGACAACGGAGTTGGGGCGTGCGGACATGGCGGTATCTCCCGGCAGGGCAAGGCGAATCGGCTGTGGGAACCCGCGCGGCGGCATGGTGAGGCGACAACGGCTCGACCGCGCAAGGGGGGTTGCCTCGACACACGGCAGCCACCATGACGGGCATCGTGTGGAGGGTGTGAAGAAGGGGCCGCCGGCCCTATCGCATTCGCTTGCTCACGAGACTGCTCCCTCGAGGACCAGGACCCCAGGGGCACAAGGGGTCCGCGCTTGCCGCGGACCTCACTGCCCACGGCCTGGTCTTCACCCGGGGCACCCCGCCACGGACGGAGGGTTGCCGGACAGCGGGCCGGGGCCGAAGTCGCTGTCACTCATGACCTGCGCAGAACCTATGCCACGCGATCGCGCCGGCGCAACCGCGGTCCGGCATACGGACGTCGGTGGCCCGGTCGTTCGGGGCCGCTCGCCGTCGCGGCGGAACCGAAGGACCGGGCCAAAGTCGGGGACGCCGCGCGCCGCGGGTGCGTCACGCGTTGCTGGCGCGCACCCAGCGCTCCAGCACCTGCCTGGCAGCGCCCGAGTCGATGGACTCGGCGGCCCGGTCGATACCGGCGCGAATCTGGTCGGTGAGCGGCGCGTCCGTCGGGTCGAGCGCCGCCAGGGCCGCCGCCGAGTTGAGCAGGACCGCATCGCGGACCGGGCCGGTCTCGCCGGCCAGCAGCCTGCGGGCCACATCGGCGTTGTACGAGGCGTCGGCACCGCGCAGCGCCTCGACCGGCACCAGATCGATACCGACGTCCCGCGGGTCGAAGGACTCCGCGCGTACGGCGCCGTCGCGGACCACCCACACCCGCGAGGTGGCGGTGGTGGTCAGCTCGTCCAGGCCGTCGTCGCCGCGGAACACGAGCGCGGAGGAGCCGCGTTCGGCGAGCACCCCGGCGACGATGGGGGCCATGCGCGCGTCGGCCACGCCGGTGGCCTGGGCGTGGACCTTGGCGGGGTTGGTGAGCGGGCCGAGGAAGTTGAAGGTGGTACGGATCCCGAGCTCCCGCCGGGCCGGCGCCACATGCCGCAGCGACGGGTGGAACTTCACCGCGAAGCAGAAGGTGATCCCCGCCTCGGCGGCGACCTCGGCGACCCGTCGCGGGGTCAGCTCCAGATTGACGCCGAGCTTCTCCAGCACGTCCGAGGCGCCGCTGGCCGACGAAGCGGCACGGTTGCCGTGCTTCACGACCCTGGCGCCCGTACCGGCCACCACGATCGACGACATGGTGGAGATGTTGACGGTCTTGGCACCGTCGCCGCCGGTGCCGACGATGTCCACGCTCGGACCCGGCACATCGATCAGGTTGGCGTGCTCGTACATGGCCCGTACGAGCCCGGTGATCTCCTCGACCGTCTCGCCCTTGGCGCGCAGCGCCACCGCGAAGCCCGCGATCTGGGCGTCGGTGGCCTCGCCGCGCATGATGCGGTCCATGGCCCAGGCGGTGTCGTCGGCGGTCAGATCGGCACCGATCAGCAGTGTGTCCAGTACACGCGGCCAGGTGCGGGCCGCCACGCTGTCGCCGCCTGCCGGGGTCACAACGTTCATGGTCCGCTCCTGGGGTCCACAGCCGAATGGGAACAGGTCCACCCTATCCATCCCCGGGTACGGCGAAGAGCCCCGTCCATCGGATGGACGGGGCTCTCCCCCAGCTACCGCTGGGAGGTGCCTCCAGCTGTGGCGATCAGCTATGAGCGATCAGGCGGAGATCAGTGGTGGCCGTGGCCGCTGGTGATCTCCCGGTATTCCTCGGCGGTCGGCTTGGGAATCTGGTTCCCCTCGCCGAAGTAGCCCTTGCTGAGCTTGGCCCGCAGCTTCTGGGAGAGCGGGATCTTGCGCTCGACACCGTTCTCGTCGACCGTCGGGCCGATCTCGATCGGCTCGTACTGGTCGTGCGCGGTGAGCGAGTGCAGCTTGGCCTGCGAGAGCGGCTCGTGGATCTCGACGAACTCACCGTGCGGCAGACGCTTGATGATGCCGGTCTCGCGACCGTGCAGCACCTTGTCGCGGTCCCGGCGCTGGAGGCCCATGCAGATCCGCTTGGTGATGATGAACGCCAGGAGCGGACCGACGATGAAGAAGATCCGGACGAACCAGGTGATCGCGTTGATCGACAGGTGGAAGTGGGTCGCCCAGAGGTCGTTTCCACCACCGACCAGCATGATCAGGTACATCGTCACCCAGGCCACACCGAACGCGGTACGGGTCGGCGCGTTGCGCGGCCGGTCCGCGATGTGGTGCTCACGCTTGTCACCGGTGAGCCAGGCCTCGAAGAACGGGTACAGCGCGAAGATCACCAGCAGCAGGCCGAAGAGCACCAGCGGGATGAACACGCCCAGGACCAGCGTGTGGCCCCAGAGGTTGACCTCCCAGCCCGGCATGAAGCGGATCAGACCCTCGGCGAAGCCCATGTACCAGTCGGGCTGGGCGCCGGTGGACACCTGGTCCGCCCGGTACGGGCCGATCGCCCAGATCGGGTTGATCTGCGCAATCGCGGAGATGGCCGCGATCATGCCGAAGACCAGGAAGAAGAAGCCTCCGGCCTTCGCCATGTAGATCGGCAGCAGCGGCATGCCGACGACGTTCTTGTTGGTCCGGCCCGGACCCGCGAACTGCGTGTGCTTGTGGAAGAACACCAGGATCAGGTGCGCCACCAGCAGACCGAGCATGATGCCCGGCAGCAGCAGGATGTGGATCGAGTAGAACCGGGCCACGAAGTCCGTACCGGGGAACTCGCCGCCGAACAGGAACATCGAGATGTACGTGCCGACGACCGGCATGGACAGGATCGCGCCCTGCGTGAAGCGGACACCGGTACCGGAGAGCAGGTCGTCCGGGAGCGAGTAGCCGGTGAAACCGGTGAACATGCCCAGGACGAACAGCAGGAAGCCGAACAGCCAGTTGATCTCGCGCGGCTTGCGGAAGGCGCCCGTGAAGAAGACGCGCATCATGTGCACGAACATGCCGGCGAGGAAGAGCAGCGCGGCCCAGTGGTGGATCTGCCGGATCAGCAGACCACCGCGGACATCGAAGCTGATCTCCAGAGTCGAGGCGTACGCCTCGGACATCATGATGCCCTGCATCGGCTCGTACGAGCCGTGGTAGGTCACCTCGTTCATCGACGGGTGGAAGAACAGCGTCAGATACACACCCGTGAGGATGATGATGATGAAGCTGTAGAGCGCGACCTCACCCAGCATGAAGGACCAGTGGTCCGGGAAGATCTTGCGCATGTTGGCCTTGGCCAGGCCGTAGATGCCCAGCCGGCCGTCCGCCCAGTCGGCGACCCGCTCACCGGCGGGTGCTTTGCGGCGACTCTCGTTGGTCGTGGTGGTGCTCATCCGCGCTCCCAGAAGGCAGGACCGACGGGCTCTTCGAAGTCGCCGAGCGCCTCGAGGTAACCCTCGTCATTCACGCCGATCCGCAGCTGCGGAAGAGCGTGACCGGCCGGACCGAAGATGACGCGGGCGCCGTCGGAAAGGTCGAAGGTGGACTGGTGGCACGGGCAGAGCACGTGGTGCGTCTGCTGCTCGTACAGGCTGATCGGGCAGCCCACGTGGGTGCAGATCTTCGAGTACGCCACGATGCCGTCGTGCGACCACTCGAGCTCGCGCTTGTCCTTGATGTCCTTCGGCTGAATGCGGACGATCATCAGGGCGGCCTTGGCGATCTGGTTCTGGAAGTCGTGAGCGTGCTCTTCCAGGCCCTCGGGGATCGCGAAGGTCAGCGAACCGACGGCCACGTCCTCGGGACGCAGCGGCTGGTGGGTGTTCTGGTTGATGAGCAGCTTGCCCTTGGACCACATGGTGTGGCGGAGCTTGTCCTCCGGAAGCGGGCCCAGGTCGCGCAGCAGCACCACACCGGAGAGCGGCACCATGGCCATCGCGCCGAACATGGTGTTGCGGAGCAGCTTGCGCCGGCCGAAGCCGGACTCCTCGGCACCGGCCGCGAAGTCGGCCATGACCTTGGCCTTGACCTCGGGCGTGGCCTCGATCGGGTGACGCTCGTCGGCGACCTCCACATCGGACATCAGGGTGCGGGCCCAGTGGACCGCGCCCGCGCCGATGCAGAAGAGGGCCAGGCCCAGCGTCAGACCGAGCGCGAAGTTGAGCGCGCTCACGTGTCCGATCGGGAAGATGTAGACGATCTTGTCGACCGGGAGGATCACGTAGGACGCGATGAAGCCGATCGTCGCCAGCATCGACACCGTGAAGAGCAGGGCGACCGTACGCTCGGAGCGCTTGGCGGCCCGCTCGTCGATGTCCTGGACACGGGGCTTGTGGGGCGGCAGCCCCGGGTCGGCGAAGGGGTCTTCCTTCGCGACGGCTACCGCGACGTGCGCGGCGCCCTGCTCGCTCGGCAGGGTCTCTTCGGGAATGTCTTGGCTACTCATGACTTCTTGGCCTTAGCGGTGTGGGCCGCGACCCAGACGGCGAGGACGATCAGCGCGCCCAGACCGAAGATCCAGGCGAACAGACCCTCGGTGACCGGACCGAGACCGCCGAGCGTCAGGCCGCCCGGGTTCGGGGAGTCCTCGCTGTTCACGGCCTTGACGTACGCGATGATGTCCTTCTTCTGCTGCTCCGGCATCGTCGTGTCGGGGAAGGACGGCATGTTCTGCGGGCCGGTCTGCATGGCCTCGTAGATGTGCTTCTCGCTCACGCCTTCGAGGCTCGGGGCGTACTTGCCGTTGGTCAGCGCGCCGCCCTCGCCGGTGAAGTTGTGGCACTGGGCGCAGTTGGTACGGAACAGCTCGCCACCGTTGGCGGCGTCCGCACCCGCAGGGCTGTACTGCTTCGTCGTCGGCGTGATCGGGCCGGCGCCGAGAGAGGCCACGTACGCGGCCAGCTGGTCGATCTCGTCCTGCGTGTAGATGACCTTCTTGCGCGGGACCTGGGCGCCCGGCTGCTGCGCGGGCATCCGGCCGGTGCCGACCTGGAAGTCGACGGCGGCGGAGCCGACGCCGACCAGGGACGGGCCGTCAGTGGTGCCCTGACCGCCGGTTCCGTGGCAGCTGGCGCAGCCGACGGAGTAGAGCTTCTTGCCCTCCTCGATGGCGAGGGACTGGGCGGTGTCATCGGCCTGCGCCTTGTCCGCAGGCGCGAACGCGGCGTACAGCCCCCCAGTGGCCGCCAGCGCGAGGAGTAGGACGACGAACGCCGCCAGCGGATGGCGTCGTCGTGCGGAGAGCTTTTTCACGGATTACCCCGGTGTCAGGATCTTCTGCGTCGATGCTTCTGGATATGGCTCGGGTTCGAGCCCGATTACTTGATCAGGTAGATCGTGGCGAAGAGGCCGATCCAGACGACATCGACGAAGTGCCAGTAGTAGGACACGACGATGGCGGCGGTTGCCTGCTCGTGGGTGAACCTCTTGGCCGCGTACGTCCTGCCGAGGACCAGCAGGAAGGCGATGAGGCCGCCCGTCACGTGCAGGCCGTGGAAGCCGGTGGTCAGGTAGAACACCGAGCCGTACGGATCGGACGAGAGCGAGAGGCCCTCGTGCTTCACCAGCTCGGTGTACTCGAACACCTGGCCACCGATGAAGATCGCACCCATCACGAACGTGATGATGAACCACGTCCTGAGCTTCTTCACATCGCCCCGCTCCGCGGCGAAGACGCCGAGCTGGCAGGTGAGGGAGGAGAGCACCAGGATCGTGGTGTTGGTCGCCGAGAACGGGAGGTTCAGGGCATCGGCCTGACTCGCCCAGTAATCGGCACCCATCACCGATCGGAGGGTGAAGTACATCGCGAAGAGGGCCGCGAAGAACATCAGCTCGGAACTCAGCCAGATGATGGTTCCGACGCTGGTGAGGTTCGGCCGATTGACCGACGGGTGCGCGTGCCCGGTTTCTACTGTCGTTGCTGTCGCCACGACCGACATTATGTCGGGCGCTTATCTCGCCCTCACCCTGGGGGGTGCCGTTCGGTGTGTCAGTGCCCTCTGCCCAGCCCGAACGGCCCATCGGGAAGCGGTGCTTACCGGTGTTGACGCGCTGTCGGGAGGAGTAGCATCCGCCGCATCGGTTCACTACCGCCAGACACACTTGTCACGGAGGAACAATGCAGCCGACCGCCACCGTGCTGGTCTACAGCAACGACGCGAACACCCGCGAGCAGGTCAGACTGGCGGGTGGCCGCAGGCCCTCGGCGGACGTGCCGCCGGTGGAGTACGTGGAGTGCGCGACGCTGCCCGCCGTCCTGAAGGAACTGGAGCACGGCGGCATCGACGTCTGCGTACTGGACGGCGAGGCCACGCCGGCGGGCGGTATGGGCGTGTGCCGGCAGATCAAGGACGAGATCTTCCGCTGCCCGCCGGTACTGGTGCTCATCGGGCGGCCTCAGGACGCCTGGTTGGCGACCTGGAGCCGCGCGGACGCCGCCGTGACCCTGCCGGTGGACCCGGTGGAGTTCGCGGAGTCGCTGGCCGCGCTGCTGCGCACGCGGCTCAACAACGGCCCCGTACCCGCGAGCGCCTGACCTGCGGACGCCTGGCGAGTGAGCCGAAGGGGGCGCGGCTCCACGCGCCGGAGGCGCATATCGGCACTCCGAAAGGGAGCGGGGGCACCTCCGGGGACCTCTGGGGGCACCTCTGGGGGCACCTCCGGGGGCACCTCTGGGGGCACCTCCGGGGGCACCTCTGGGGGCACCTCCCAGCGGTAGCTGGGGGAGGTAGCTGGGGGAGGTAGCTGGGGGAGGTAGCTAGTAGCCGGGGGAGGCAGCCGGGGCAGGTGGCCGGGGGAGCGCGCAGGGTCCCGAGGGCTCGTGCCGATCCGCGGCTGCGCCGTGTGAGGGATCCGAGGCTGCATCGATGTGCGGCTCCGCCGCGTGGACGACCGTCGGCAGAGGCTTGAGCGTTCCCGGAGGTGAACCGGGCCTCTGGAAGAATCAGACCTGCGGACGCAGCCTCGCCGTGTCGGTGGGGCCGCTGTCCAGCATGCCGGTCAGCAGGGCGCTGCCGTTGCGCCACTTGTCCCAGGTCAGGTTCCAGTCGCCGAAGCCGTTGCCGAAGGGCTGCATGGCCGATCCGAGGCTCCCGACGACCTCCACGATGTCACCCTTGCGTATGGTGTCGTAGAACCAGGACGCGTTGGCGGTGCTCATGCCCGTACAGCCGTGGCTGACGTTCGCAAAGCCCTGCGAGCCGACCGACCAGGGCGCCGCGTGGACGTATTCACCACTCCAGGTGACCCGGGTCGCGTAGTAGACGGGCAGGTCGTACGCGTCGTCGCTGCCCTCGGGGATGCCGACGGTGCTGCCGCGCATCCGGACGAAGTACTCCTTGCCCAGCACCACCTTGATGCCGTTGCGAGTGGCGAAACCCGGCTTCCCGGTTGTCACCGGAATGGTCTTTATCACTTCGCCGTTGCGTTTGACGGTCATCCGGTGGGCCGCGGCGTCGGTGAGGGCCTCGATCCGGTCGCCGATGGCCAGCGAGAGCGGCGCCGAGTTGCCTCCGTAGAGCCCCTTCCCGACCTTTATGCCCTTGAGGTTGCTGTGCACCCGGACGACGGTCCCGGCCGGCCAGTAGTCCTTCGGGCGGTAGTGCAGATTCTTGCCGTCCACCCAGTGCCAGGATCCCTCGACCGCGGGCTCGGATTCGACTCTCAGGGCCCGCTCGACCACGGCTCTCGCCGCCTTGTCCTCGACAGCGGCCCCAAGTTCGGCCGTAACGGGCTGTCCGACGCCATAGGTGCCCTTCTCAGGGCCGAACGTGACCTTCAGGACCTTCTGGGTGGCGGCGGTCTCGAACGTCAGCGTGCGGGCGCCTGGTGCGCCGTCCTCGTTCTCGGTGCTGACCCTGACCGTGTAACGCGTACCCGCCGCCATCGGCGCGGTGTTGTGCCAGCGGGAGCCGTCCGCCGAGAGTTCACCGGCCAGCCGGCGGCCGTCCTCGTCGACGGCGGTCACATCGGTTATGCGGACCCCGTCGTCCTTGACGGTTATCTCCAACGGCTTGTCCGGGTCCGCCTTCCCCTTCCCCGGGTCGTTGAAGGCGATCTGGCCAGTGGCGTCGTAGGGCTTCTCGGCGAGGGGACTGCCGCCGTCACCGAGGCACGCCGTCGCGCCGGCGCCGAGGGACATGACCAGAAGAGTGCAGCTCAGTACGGTGCGAAGTGGCGTGTGGTTCATGACCACACGCTATGAAGCTTCGTCAGCAGCGGCGCGCCCAAGGGCTGCAAACGAGTGGGCCCGGGTTCCCCCGTACGGGGGAACCCGGGCCCATTCCGAGCACTTCGGGTGCTACTGGTTCTGGTTCTCGCCTCGGTAGTACTCGAAGACCCAGCCCCAGATGCCGAGCATGATCAGCGGCGCCGCGAAGTAGATCAGCCACCAGCCGATCGCGACGGCCAGGAAGGCGAAGGCTCCACCGATCGCCAGCGCCAGCGGCTGCCAGCTGTGCGGGGAGAAGAAGCCCAGCTCACCGGCGTCGTCCGCGACATCGGCGTCCTTGTCGTCCTGCGCACCCGCGTCGACCCGCCGGGCCGTGAAGGCCAGGTAGTAGCCGACCATGATGCACAGACCGAAGGCCAGGAAGAGTGCCGTGGTACCGGCCGGCTCCTTCGCCCACACGCCATAGGTAACCGCGATGGCGAGGATGAAGATGCTCAGCCAGATGAACATCTTGCCCTGGATCTTCACTTGCCGGCCTCCTTGCCACCGGACAGGACCTTGTCACCGTGACCGGCGACGAGCTCGTCGAGCGCGGCGATCTCCGGGTGGTGCAGGTCGAACGCCGGGGATTCCGAACGGATCCGCGGCAGGGTGAGGAAGTTGTGCCGCGGCGGCGGGCAGGACGTCGCCCACTCGAGCGAACGGCCGTAGCCCCACGGGTCGTCGACCTCGATCTTCTTGCCGTACCTGGCGGTCTTCCAGATGTTGTAGAAGAACGGCAGCATCGACATGCCGAGCAGGAACGAGCTGATCGTCGAGACCGTGTTCAGCGCAGTGAAGCCGTCGGCGGCGAGGTAGTCCGCGTAACGGCGCGGCATGCCCTCGGCACCCAGCCAGTGCTGCACCAGGAACGTGCCGTGGAAGCCGACGAACAGCGTCCAGAAGGTGATCTTGCCGAGGCGCTCGTCCAGCATCTTGCCCGTGAACTTCGGCCACCAGAAGTGGAATCCGGCGAACATCGCGAAGACCACGGTGCCGAAGACGACGTAGTGGAAGTGCGCGACCACGAAGTACGAGTCGGAGACGTGGAAGTCCAGCGGGGGCGCGGCCAGGATGACACCGGTCAGACCACCGAAGGTGAAGGTGATCAGGAAGCCGATGGTCCACAGCATCGGGGTCTCGAAGGACAGTGACCCCTTCCACATGGTGCCGATCCAGTTGAAGAACTTCACACCGGTCGGTACCGCGATCAGGAAGGTCATGAAGGAGAAGAACGGCAACAGCACACCGCCGGTGACGTACATGTGGTGCGCCCACACCGTCACGGACAGACCGGCGATCGCGATGGTCGCGCCGACCAGGCCCATGTAACCGAACATCGGCTTACGGCTGAAGACCGGGATGATCTCCGAGATGATGCCGAAGAACGGCAGGGCGATGATGTACACCTCTGGGTGTCCGAAGAACCAGAAGAGGTGCTGCCACAGCAGGGCGCCACCGTTGGACGCGTCGAAGACGTGCGCACCGAACTTGCGGTCCGCCTCCAGCGCGAAGAGCGCGGCGGCCAGCACCGGGAAGGCCAGCAGGACCAGCACACCGGTCAGCAGCACGTTCCACACGAAGATCGGCATGCGGAACATCGTCATGCCCGGAGCGCGCATGCAGATGATCGTGGTGATGAAGTTGACCGAGCCGAGGATCGTACCGAAGCCGGAGAAGGCCAGACCCATGATCCACATGTCGGCGCCGACACCCGGCGAGCGGACCGCGTCCGACAGCGGGGAGTAGGCGAACCAGCCGAAGTCGGCCGCACCCTGCGGGGTGAGGAAGCCGGCCACCGCGATCAGCGAGCCGAAGAGGTACAGCCAGTACGCGAACATGTTCAGCCGCGGGAACGCCACATCGGGCGCGCCGATCTGCAGCGGCATGATCCAGTTCGCGAATCCGGCGAACAGCGGCGTCGCGAACATCAGCAGCATGATCGTGCCGTGCATCGTGAACGCCTGGTTGAACTGCTCGTTCGACATGATCTGCGTGCCCGGACGGGCCAGCTCGGCGCGCATGAAGAGCGCCATCAGGCCGCCGATGCAGAAGAACGCGAACGACGTGACCAGATAGAGCGTGCCGATCGTCTTGTGGTCGGTGGTGGTCAGCCACTTCACGACGACGTTACCCGGCTGCCTGCGCCGTACCGGCAGTTCGTCCTCGTACGAGGCCTCCACTGCCGCGGCACCCTGAGGTTCGTTGAGGATGCTCACAGTTTGCTCGTCTCGTGGTTCTTGGCGGGCTCGGACTGCGGAATACCCGCCGGCACGAAGCCGGTCTGGCCCTTGTCCGCCAGCTCCTTGAGGTACTCCTGGTAGCGCTCCGGGGAGACGACCTTCACGTTGAAGAGCATTCGGGAGTGGTCGACGCCGCAGAGCTCTGCGCACTTGCCCAGGAAGGTGCCCTCCTGGGTCGCAGTCACCTCGAAGGCGTTGGTGTGGCCCGGGATGACGTCCTGCTTGAACAGGAACGGAACCACCCAGAAGGAGTGGATGACATCGCGGGACGTCAGGACGAAGCGGACCTTCTCACCCTTGGGCAGCACCAGGGTCGGGCCCGGGTTGCCGGTCTGCGGGTTCTTGGTGCCGGGGATGCCCACCTCGTACACGCCGTTGGCGTTGGGCGGGAACTCCTTCTTGAGCCGGTCCGGAATCGCGGCGAGCTCCTTGCTCGTCTTCGCGTTCTCGGTGCCGGCACCGGGGACGTTCTCGATGTAGTTGAAGCCCCAGCTCCACTGGTAGCCGACCACGTTGATGGTGTGGGCCGGCTTGGGAGAGAGGGCGATCAGCTTCGCCTCGTCACGTGCGGTGAAGTAGAACAGCACCGAGACGATGATGAGCGGAACCACCGTGTACAGGGCCTCGATGGGCATGTTGTACCGGGTCTGCCGAGGGACCTCGACCTTGGTGCGACTGCGCCGGTGGAAGAACACACTCCACAGGATCAGGCCCCAGACCAGGAAGCCTGTCGCAAGTGCGGCCGCCCACGAACCCTGCCAGAGGGAGAGGATGACCGGCGCCTCCTCGGTGACGGGGGTGGGCATTCCGAGGCGGGGGAAGTCTTCCCAGTTATACGAGCAACCAGTAGCGGTCGCCAGGACCAGGCCCGCAGTCAGCGCCTGCAGCAGCTTCCGCCGCATCGGGCGCCGCGGCGAGCGGTCGGAGCCGTTGGGACTCACGTAGCGCCTTCCCGAGAGTCTCGCCCGCAGGTCGGCTGCGGCCGTCTCGCTGGTCGGTCGCCGGCCCTGACGCGGGCAGGGGTTTGGATGTTTATGCGGACCAAACCCTACTGGACGCTATTTGGGGGCGCGCGGGGAGGGTGCCCAACGCGCCGCCCGACTCCCCGAAGGGGTGGAACACCGGGGAAAAGGCGGTAGAAACACGGCGGAATCGCCTCGTTCAGCAGTCATCTGACGGCCTTTCCCCGACGAGGGGGGCGGGCTTGGGCCGGACGGGCACGCCACCACCGGGAAGAAGCAGGGGCACCCCTGGGGGCACCCCCAGCGGTAGCTGGGGGAGGTAGCTGGGGGAGGTAGCTGGGGGAGGTAGCTGGGGGAGGTAGCTGGGGGAGGTAGCTGGGGGAGGTAGCTGGGGGAGGTAGCTGGGGGAGGTAGCTGGGGGAGGTAGCTCGGGGAGGTAGCTCGGGGAGGTAGCTCGGGAAGCGCAGGTCACCAGCGCTGTGCCGGCATCCGGCTCCGCCGGCCCCCTGGCGGGGTCGGCCGTCAGCAGTGACCGGCCCGCCCCGGAGGCGAACCGCCCGAAAGGACGGCGCTAGCGTGGCTGTGTGCCTTACTTCGACGCCGCATCCTCCGCTCCACTGCACCCCGTCGCGCGGCAGGCCCTCCAGGCCGCCCTCGACGAGGGCTGGGCCGACCCCGCCCGGCTCTACCGCGAAGGGCGGCGGGCCCGGCTGCTGCTGGACGCGGCCCGCGAAGCGGCCGCAGAGGCGGTGGGCTGCCGGCCCGACGAGCTGGTGTTCACCACGTCCGGCACGCGGGCGGTGCACTCCGGGATGGCCGGTGCGCTGGCCGGGCGACGGCGGGTCGGACGTCACCTGATCGTGTCCTCCGTGGAGCACTCCTCCGTACTTCATGCCGCCGGTACGCATGAAGCGGAGGGCGGCAAGGTGACCGAGGTGCCGGTGGAGCGCACCGGGCGCGTGTCCGTCACCGGGTACGCGGAAGCACTCCGCCCCGACACCGCGCTGGCCTGCCTCCAGTCCGCCAACCACGAAGTGGGCACGGAACAGCCGGTCGCCGAAGTGGCGGACGCATGCCGGGCGGCTGGGGTGCCGTTGCTGGTCGACGCGGCGCAGTCGCTGGGCTGGGGGCCGGTGCCGGGCGGCTGGTCGCTGCTCACCGCGAGCGCCCACAAGTGGGGCGGGCCGTCGGGGGTCGGACTGCTGGCCGTGCGGAAGGGGGTCCGGTACGCGCCGCAAGGCCCCGCGGACGAGCGGGAGTCGGGGCGGGCGGCCGGCTTCGAGAACATCCCGGCCATCGTCGCCGCCGCGGCCTCCCTGCGGGCGGTACGCGCGGAGGCGGAGACGGAGGCGCTCCGGCTGCGCGGCCTGGTGGACCGTATCCGGGCGCGGGTTCCCGAGGCCGTGCCGGATGTCGAGGTCGTGGGAGACGCGGTGCGGAGGCTGCCCCACCTGGTGACCTTCTCGTGTCTCTATGCCGACGGAGAGACCGTGCTGCACGAGCTGGACCGCGCCGGTTTCTCCGTTTCATCCGGTTCATCCTGTACGAGCAGCACGCTGACCCCGAGCCATGTGCTGCGCGCGATGGGTGTGCTGTCCGAGGGCAATGTGCGGGTGTCGCTGCCGCTGGGCACGGGCGAGGAGGACGTGGACCGCTTCCTCGAGGTACTACCGGGGGTCGTCGCCGGGGTGCGCGAGCGCCTGGGCGCACCCGCGGCCTCGCCCGTCCGGGCCGCGGACGACTCGCTGATCGTCGACGCTCTGGGCAAGCGGTGCCCGATCCCGGTGATCGAGCTCGCGAAGGTCTTCGGTGACGTGCCGGTGGGCGGGATCGTGACGGTGCTGTCAGACGACGAGGCCGCGCGGCTCGACATCCCGGCGTGGTGCGAGATGCGCGGCCAGGAGTACGTGGGCGAGCGCCCGGTGGAGGGCGGCACGGCGTACGAGGTCCGACGCGTGGCATGACGACGGGTCCGCCGAGCCGAGCGCGACGCCCACCGTCAGGCTGACCGGAGTGTCCGTCCTCAAACTCCCCCAGGACGTGCTGGAATTCGCCACCCCCGCGTAGGGAGCCGGGCCCGCCCGGGCCGGTCGAGCTGTAGCCCCACGTCCACTGTCAGGCCGACTGGAGCGTCGGCTGTGATGTGCCGCCGCACCCCGCCTGGGCCCGGGCCCAGGCGGGCCGGACGACCTGAAACCAGACGACCACCGTGCGCTTGGCCTGAGTGTCCCCCTCCTTAAAGCTCCCCCGGCTGCCTCCTCCAGCTAACCGCTGGGGGTGCCCCCAGGACGGGCCGCAAGGGGACGCCCCCCGCACATCAGGTGAGACTGAGCCGGACTGGCCGGAGCGCACTCCCGGAGACCTGGCCGGACGGGCCGGGGAATGCATCCCGTCCGGCGCTCGAGGGCTGGGGGCGCCTCCCGGCGTCAGCTGGGGAGGGTCCGGGGCAGGGCCCCGGACGTGTCGCCGGCGCGTCAGAGCAGGTGTGCCTGGACCTCTGCCGCCGCCTCGTGGCCGTACGCCTTGGTGAAGCGCTCCATGAAGGGCTCGCGGCTCAGGGTGTACTCCTGGGTGCCCAGCGTCTCGATCACCAGCGTGGCGAGCATGCAGCCGACCTGGGCCGCGCGCTCCAGGCCGACGCCCCAGCCCAGGCCCGCGAGGAAGCCGGCCCGGAAGGCGTCGCCGACACCGGTCGGGTCGACCTTGCCCTGCTCCTCCGGGCAGCCCACCAGGATCGGCTCCTCGCCGACCCGCTCGATGCGGACGCCCTGCGAGCCCAGCGTGGTGACCCGGTGGCCGACCTTGGCGAGGATGTCCTCGTCGGTCCAGCCGGTCTTGGACTCGATGAGCCCCTTCTCGTACTCGTTCGAGAAGAGATACGCCGCGCCCTCCAGCAGTATCCGGATCTCGTCGCCGTTCATCCGGGCGATCTGCTGCGAGAAGTCGGCCGCGAACGGGATACCGCGCGTACGGCACTCCTCCGTGTGCCGGAGCATCGCCTCGGGGTCGTCGGCGCCGATCAGCACCAGGTCGAGCCCGCCGACACGGTCGGCGACGGCCTTGAGCTCGATCAGCCGGGCCTCGCTCATCGCACCCGTGTAGAAGGAGCCGATCTGGTTGTGGTCGGCGTCGGTGGTGCAGACGAAGCGAGCGGTGTGCAGCACCTCGGAGATGCGGACATGGCGCGTGTCGACGCCGTGCCGGTCGAGCCAGGCGCGGTACTCGTCGAAGTCCGAGCCCGCCGCGCCGACCAGGATGGGGTTGGTGCCGAGCTGGCCCATGCCGAAGCAGATGTTCGCGGCAACCCCTCCCCTGCGTACGTCGAGGGTGTCGACCAGGAAGGAGAGGGAGACCGTGTGCAGCTGATCGGCGACCAGCTGGTCGGCGAATCGGCCGGGGAAGGTCATGAGGTGGTCGGTGGCGATGGAGCCGGTGACTGCGATACGCACGGCGAGGCTGCTCCTGCGAGGGACGACGTTGACAGCCCACGCTACCCGCTCGTAGGGCGTACGGTGCCCATGTCAGGGGTTCGTGCCCGACCGGGCCCCGCGAGACACGGGAGCAATCGCATGGCCGAGTACACCGTTCCGGATTCCGGCCCGCTCGAGCTCGACGGAGGTCTGGAGGCACTGCGCAGCGACTGCGCCCGGATGGCCCCGCACTGGGTGGTACCCGCGACGGCCTTGCCCGCGCCCGTTCCGCCCTCGCTGATCCACGCGATCTCGGTTCCGCCTGCCTCCGTACAGCTGATCGCCGGGATGTCCGAGTACGGCGACTGACCGGCGCACTCCCCCAAGCTCTCGGCTCCTCCCCCAAGCTCTCGGCTCCTCCCCCAAGCTCTCGGCTTCGCTCGAGCAGGGGGGACCCCCATGAGCAGGGGGGACCCCCATGAGCAGGGGGGACCCCCATCCGCGCGTGAGGGAACCGCTCGCTCCCCCGCTCCGTCCCATCCGTGTCCCACGTAACCGGACGGCAGCGCAGTCGAAGGAGCAATGCGGTGAGCGATCGGCCCGACACCAGCACTGACAGCCCCCGCCGCCGGCGGCGCTCCAGGGTCGCCCTGGTCTCCGTGGCGGCCGCGGTACTGCTCGCCGGTGGCGGTGGCGCCTATTGGGCCTCCACAGCCGCCGGCAGCGACGAACGCGGCAGCAATACGGAGAGCAGCAGCGAGCGGCCGCCGCGGCTGACGCTCGACGGGCCCACGGAGGGCATCGCACCCGGCGAGCCGGACCCGGGCGGCGTGAGCTACAAGGCCGCCGGCCCACTGCCGGACGGCCCGGACAAAGCCCCGGTGTACCGGCCGCAGGGCACGGTGACCCAGGCCGAGGCGACGCGGCTCGCCAGGGCCCTGGGGCTGCCGGACACTCCGCGGCTCGTCGGCACGGCCTGGCGGGCCGGGGGCGCACCGGACGGTGAGGGTCCGGTCCTGACGGTCAACAAGCAGGCGCCGGGGACCTGGTCGTTCATCGAGTACGGGCCGCGGGGCAGCGACTTCTGCCGCAAGGACCAGGAGCGTTGCCCCGACCCGGGCGACAAGCCGGACCGCGGCCCCGCGGTGAGCGAGCAGGTGGCGAAAGCCGCCGCCACGCCCGTGCTGAAGGCAATCGGCCAGGACGACGTCAAGCTCGACGCCCGGCAGCTCATGGGCTCGGTACGGGTCGTGAACGCCGACCCGGTGATCGGTGGGTTGCCCACATACGGCTGGGCGACCGGGATCCAGGTCGGCCCGGAGGGACATGTGGTCGGCGGCAGCGGACAGCTGAAGCCTCCGGTCAAGGGCGACGAGTATCCGGTGATCGGCGCGAAGGCGGCGCTCGAGCGGCTCAACGAGGCGGGCCGGGGCTCGGGAGGCATCGGCGGCTGCGCCGTCCCCGTGCCGACCGAGCAGGACCAGCCGGTCGCGCCCTGCAAGCCGGGGCACCAAGGGCCGGCATCGGATCCGGTGCCGGTGACCGGGGCGGTCTTCGGTCTCGCCTCCCACTACATGAACGGCCGGCAGCTGCTCGTACCGTCGTGGCTGTTCGAGGTGAAGCCGCAGGGTGCGGCGCAGCCGTTCACCATCACCCAGCCCGCGGTGCACCCGGACTATCTGACCGAGCCGGCTCCCCCGGGGAAGGACACCCCGCCGGCCGCGTCGGACCGGCGCGTGCAGTCGTACGACGTGGACGCGTCCGGGCGGACGCTGACACTGCGCTTCTGGGGTGGGGTGTGCAGCGAATACGGTGCGCGGGCGACGGAGAGCGCGGACGCGGTACGCGTCGAGATCACCGAGAAGCCGATCGAGCCCGGCAGGGTCTGCATCCTGATCGCCAAGGAACTCACCACGAAGGTCACGCTCGACAAGCCCCTGGGCGACCGCGAGGTCGTGGACGCGGCCTCGGGCCAGACGGTCCCACGCGTTCCGGACCCGTCCGGCGCCTGAGCCCGTCCGGTGCCCCGGGACGGGCACAGCCCCGCGTACGACGAAGGCGGCGGTCCCTGGACATCCAGGGCCGCCGCCTTCACACAGCGCTTCAGCTGAAGGAGTCGCCGCAGGCGCAGGAGCCGGTCGCGTTCGGGTTGTCGATCGTGAAGCCCTGCTTCTCGATGGTGTCCACGAAGTCGATCGACGCGCCGCCCAGGTACGGAGCGCTCATACGGTCGGTCACGACCTTGACGCCGTCGAAGTCCTTGACAACGTCACCGTCGAGCGAACGCTCGTCGAAGAAGAGCTGGTAGCGCAGGCCGGAGCAGCCGCCGGGCTGAACGGCGACGCGCAGGGCCAGGTCGTCGCGGCCTTCCTGGTCGAGCAGGGCCTTGACCTTGGCCGCGGCAGCGTCCGACAGGATGATGCCGTCGCTCACAGTGGTGGTCTCGTCCGATACGGACATCTGCTTCTCTCCCGGGTTGTACGGAGACTGCTTGCCGACGGTGCTTGCAACCGGCGGGGTCCCGGATTCATTCCGGGCGAGCCCTAGTCTTTCCTCTTCATGCTCGCACACGCGTCGCAGGCCGGATACCGGCTTGTCGTGGGGGAATGCGTCACATCGACACTATGGCCATCGTCAAAGTGACGTGAACCAGTTATGATAGATAGTGTCATTTAGACGAAAAGCCCCCGGTGCAAGCACCGGCTCCACTGGAGGCGGCTGCGCCGCCGCGAAATTCGGAACAGAAAGGGTGCGTGTCGTGACCACCGCCCAGCCCCTGGACGTCCAGCCGACGCCCCTCGCTCTCCTGCTGCTCGGCCGCGAGGCCGACCCGAAGAGCGAGCGCGGCGTGGACTGTCCGGGTGACCTGCCCTCCCCGTCCGACCCGGACCTGGTGGAGCGCGCCCGCGCGGCCAAGGAGAAGCTCGGGGACAAGGTCTTCATCCTCGGCCACCACTACCAGCGCGACGAGGTCATCCAGTTCGCCGATGTCACCGGGGACTCCTTCAAGCTCGCCAGGGACGCGGCCGCCCGCCCGGAGGCCGAGTACATCGTCTTCTGCGGTGTGCACTTCATGGCCGAGTCCGCGGACATCCTGACCACGGACGACCAGAAGGTCGTCCTGCCCGACCTGGCGGCCGGCTGCTCGATGGCCGACATGGCCACCGCCGAGCAGGTCGCGGAATGCTGGGACGTACTGACCGAGGCCGGCATCGCCGAGCAGGTCGTGCCCGTCTCGTACATGAACTCCTCCGCCGACATCAAGGCCTTCACCGGCAAGCACGGCGGCCTGATCTGTACCTCGTCCAACGCCAGGCGCGCGCTGGACTGGGCCTTCGAGCAGGGCGAGAAGGTCCTTTTCCTGCCGGACCAGCACCTCGGGCGCAACACCGCGGTCCGCGACATGGGCATGTCGCTCGACGACTGCGTCATCTACAACCCGCACAAGCCGAACGGCGGACTGACCGTCGAGCAGCTGCGCAACGCCAAGATGATCCTGTGGCGCGGCCACTGCTCCGTGCACGGCCGCTTCTCGCTGGACTCCGTCAACGACGTGCGCGAGCGCATCCCGGGCGTCAACGTCCTGGTGCACCCCGAGTGCAAGCACGAGGTCGTGGCCGCGGCCGACTACGTCGGCTCGACGGAGTACATCATCAAGGCCCTGGAGGCCGCCCCGGCCGGCTCCAAGTGGGCCATCGGCACGGAGCTGAACCTGGTCCGCCGCCTGGCGAACCGCTTCGCGGCCGAGGACAAGGAGATCGTCTTCCTCGACAAGACGGTCTGCTTCTGCTCCACGATGAACCGCATCGACCTGCCGCATCTGGTGTGGGCCCTGGAGTCCCTCGCCGAGGGCAACCTGGTCAACCGCATCGAGGTCGACAAGGAGACCGAGAGCTTCGCGAAGCTCGCGCTGGAGCGGATGCTGGCGCTGCCGTAGCCCGCACCACACCGACGCCGAGAGGCGCCCCGAATGGGCGCCCCTCGGCGCTGTCGGCCCATGGGGTTCGACCAAGGGCACCAGCCTCCCCCGTTCTCAGTTACGCGCATCGCCACCACGCTCCTGTACGGGGCGGAGTTGCGGCTGGTGTGAAATCTCCTGGTCAGCAGGAGGGGCCACCAAGTTCGGATGGGCAGAGGTCTTCGTGGTGTTGCGGGGTCAGAAGCCGGTCGGGTAGTCGTCGAAGCGGACCACGCGGGCTATGTAGAAGCCGGGCGCTCCCTTCGGCGTCACGCTGCGGTGGTACTCGATCAAGCCGAGTCCGTGGGGCATGAAGGAGGTGTAGACGTCGTCTACGCCGGGAACCGGCCGGGCGCTGAGAGGAAGAACTCCGAGTCCCAGCGCCTCGCGCATCTCGACCATGACGACGGATACCGCCCCCACGATGTCCAGGGGCGTATCAGGGCCGAGAAGGATCTCTTCGACCTCGGGCGACATACTGATCGGGTCCTCGTCCTCGGGACCGTCGTACAGGTCGTGCCAGTCACTCACTGGCTGCGCTTCCGCAGCTCGCGCATGATCGCCGAGGCCGGGCGGCCGGTGGCCGTACCCGCCTTCACCGCAGCGGCGGTACGGGAGGTACGGGGGTCGCCGGCGATCTGCACGAGGAGCCACCAGTTCTTGAGGATGTCTCCAATCTCGTCCGCGCCGGCCTGCCCCATCTCCCGGTAGAAGTCCATGCGCTGTACCGGCGGCAGTGCTGCGGCTACGGCGTCCTGGGTGCACGGAATGCGTGACGGCTGACAGGGATGCTCAGGTTGTGCGCTCACGGTGGTGTTCTCCCTCCGATGGGTGCCCCGGCCAGAGTATCCAGCAGGGTGGAGGGCGTCAGGCGCTTCTGCTCCACCATGAACCGCATCGACCCTCCCGCACCTGGTGTGGGCCCTGGAGTCCCTGGCCGAGGGCAACCTGGTCAACCGCATCGAGGTCGACAAGGAGACCGAGATCTTCGCGAAGCTCGCGCTGGAGCGGATGCCGGCACTGCCGTAGCCCGCGGCCCAGTCTGACGTGCCGAAGGGTGCGCCCCGTGACCGGGCGCCCCCTTCGGCGTAGCCGACTCGGTACAGCCCGAAATCAACGACCTCCGTGCCGGTAATCGCGTATCACGGTCACGAGGCCGGCTCACTGCAGTACTCGTTGGCCTGGTTCAAGAAGTCCTTGCGGCTCATCGTCACGGCGTTTCCGTCCCCGTCGTCTGTCAGCACCTCGCCACGGGAAGGACTGCTCAGTTGCTTGAGACTGAACGTCGCATCCCCCATTATCCCTCTGGAGTTAACCCCATCGAACACTTGCCACATAAGTGGCACCTCGCTCAAATCTTGTGATGCCCGACCCGTACGTGCGCCACCCTTCGGGTTCACGAAATACCTGAACGGATTTCAGGTCAGGCCCCGTAAAGTCGCGACTCACCGCCCACTTTCGCAGTGGACCCTTATAGTTTCCATTTTGATGCACGCTGAATCTCTCTACGATGAATTCATCACAGGTCATGGTCAGCAGTCGCACGGTTGCTCCGTCCAGTGACTCGACCGCAACCACAGGCTCCGGGGCGGGGGAGCATGAGGAAGTCCCCCATACCAGCACGAACGCCATCAGAGACGCCCTGCCGAACGAGAAGAGCCGTCCGCCTTTCCTCTCGGGGTGACCATTGGAATCCACCTCGCCCTTGCCCACGGCGATACCTCCCCCAGCCAGTTTCCTGGTCACGAAACCGGCCCCAACGTCGGCGGGCCACAATTGAGATAACCTCCCCACCACAGGTTAGCCTCGACTTCAAACTTGTTCGCCGCCCAAGGCGTGTCGGTATTCCACCACGAGGATGTCGAGGCTCGCGTGTAGTCACGGATGCATGCACGAGCGTCTCCGTATTGCGCCCACTGCTCGGAGTGCACGGCTTCATGCCTGAGGAGATCGGGGCCGAATTTATCCGCCTTCTTCTTTCCCTCCTGAGCTTCTATCACATTTCACACGTCTTCCTCGTCATTCAACCTGTTCTTGAGCTCCTCCTTACCCGAGGGCCAGAAGAGCACATCTCCGACAGTCATGGGCTGGTCGCCACCAGGCTCGCGTCCGTCTACCCAACGCGCCGTCAGCGCGACGCCTGCGCCTGATCCTCACGCCCCCACTCCGGATTCACGACCAAGACATGGCATGTGCCGGGCGCAAGCTTCGCCATACGGGAGGTCCACTGAACACGTCGCGATGACAATGTGACCTTCGTGACGCCTGTGAACAGCACTTTGGTCCTGATCTGGTCCATTTTTTCGTGGCTCCGGTCGCTCCCAGCCGCGCTGACGTCCAAACGGCAGCCTTGACAGGGAAACCATTCAGTCCTCCGACAACCGCGCGCCTCGACTCACGGCAATCCGCAACACGTCCCCCAGCGCCTCAGCGAGCCGTGCACCGGTGAAGCGCAACTCCCGCTCCCCCGCACCCGAATCAGCGAGCAGCGGCTTGGCCGCAGTCAGGACGCACTCGGCGGAGTCGAGCAGCTCGGCCTCCAACTCGTCGGCCAGCCGGGATAGTCGACTGCCGGAGTCGTCCGTGCTCAGGTAACAGGGCGCGCCCTCCGGCGTGGTCCACGGGAGCAACCGTAGTCGGGTGCCGTTTCCGTTACGCATCATTGCCTCGCTACCTCCGACCCTGGCCCTCTGGTGTTCACGAACACCGGGCAGCTACCGTGTGTGCTCACATCGTCACCCTGAGAGGCGTGGCTTCAATAGGGGTGCCGTGTCCCAGCGTTGGGAGTGGGACACGAGAGAGGCAAAACGATGACTTTCAAGCCCCAGGCTCTGACCCCGTACCTGTCCGCTCGGCACTACTTCGGCTCGGAGCAGCGCCGCCACCGCGAGCGTGCGAACCTGTCGTTGGTGCAGTTGGCAAACATCCTGAACTCCAGCAAAAGCACACTCGCGCGCATCGAGGCAGCGGAGCTGATGCCGCCGCCGGATCTGCCGGCCAGGCTCGACGCCGCATTCGGCACGGACAAGCACTTCCACGGGCTGTACCAACTGGCCAAGCGTGAGGCCCATCCCGACCAGTACCGCCGGTACATGGACTTCGAGGCGCGAGCCGAGACCATCGAGCAGTACGGGGCCCAAGTCCTGCCCGGACTGTTGCAGACCAAGGCGTATGCCCACGCGCTGCTGCGCTGCCAGGAGGACCTGGCTGAAGAGCAGGTCGAAGAACGTGTCGCCGCCAGGATGTCGCGTCAGGAGAGGCAGCGTTCGGAAGCCCCTCCGCTCCGGTGGGCGGTCATCGATGAATCCGTACTACGCCGACAGGTCGGCGGCCAGGCGTGTATGTACGAGCAACTGGCTTCGCTGCTCGACCAAGTGGATACTCCGGTCAGTAAGGTTCAAGTGATGCCGTTCAGCGCGGGTCCGCACTCGCTGATGGGCGGCGCACTGACTCTGCTGACACTCGCCAACGGCTCGGCAGCGGCATACGAAGAGGGCATCAAGGCCGGTCACCTCTACGAGGACCCGGACGAAGTGAAGAAGTGGCGACGGCAGTACGAGGTTCTGCGCGCCAACGCTCTCACGCTCCCTGAGTCGGCGCAGCTGATCGGCAAGACGATGGAGGACTACAAGACATGCGGCTCACCCCCGAGTTGAGCGCCGCTCACTGGCGCAGGAGCAGTCACAGCAACACCAACGGGGGCGAATGCGTGGAGATCGCCGAGGACTTCCCCGGCGTCGTCCCCGTGCGCGACAGCAAGCACCCCGAGGGGCCCGCCCTCATCATCCCCAGCACCGCCTGGGCACCCTTCATCGAGTCGCTCAAAGCGCAGGCATAAGCCTCGCGGGGCCGTTCCTGCGCAGGCCATCCGATGGTGTGATGCGGAGCCTGATCAGCACGACAACTGCCGCTCACTCCATAGCGTTCTGCCCATGGTCACTGCGCGGCACGAAACGATGCATCGGATCTTCCCGGAGGATCCGGAGCTCTTCACTCGCGTCTTCGAGCGCCTGCTCGGAACGCCCCTACCCAAGCCCAGGGCCATCGCCGTCCTCAAGATCGGCTGGAGCAGCTCACGAGCGTACGCGACCGAAAGGGACCTGATGACTGCTACACACGCTACCTCTCGCACCTACTTCGAGGAACTGCAAGACAGCGCACACGCCAGAGGCCGAGCCGAAGCGCAGGCCGAGGCTCGCGGCACCAGGCCGAGCTTGTCCTGACGCTCATCGAGCGCCGGGGCATCCAGTTGCCGCAGTCCGTGAGGGAGCTGATCCTCGTGCCAGGACCGGCAGACACTCGACAAGTGGTTCGAGCGGGCCATCGGCGCGACCAGCGTGGACGACCTGCTCCGCGACGACAGCTGAGCCCGTCAGTCCGCTCCCGGGCGGACCAGGCCAGATTCGTACGCGTGCACCACCAACTGGGCCCTGTCCCGTGCGCCGAGTTTCGACATCGCCCGGTTCACATGGGTCTTGACGGTGAGCGGGCTGACCGCCAGGCGTTCCGCGATCTCGTCGTTGGAGTGGCCGCCCGCGACCAGGGTGAGGACCTCGCGTTCGCGGCCGGTCAGGGCGGACAGGCGCTCGGAGTACTCCGTCGGTGCCCGGTCGCCGCCCTGAGCCAGGAACTTCGCGATCAGCCCTTTCGTCGCAGCTGGGGAGAGCAGTGCCTCGCCCCCCGCCGCGACCCTGATGGCGCCCAGCAGCTCCTCCGGTTCCGCGCCCTTGCCGAGGAAGCCGGAGGCGCCCGCGCGCAGTGACTGCACCACGTACTCGTCGACCTCGAAGGTCGTCAGCATGACGACCCGTACGTCCGCGAGCTCCGGGTCGGCGCTGATCATGCGGGTGGCGGCCAGTCCGTCCGTACCCGGCATACGGATGTCCATCAGGACGACATCCGCCTTCTCACTGCGGGCCAGCGCCACCGCCTCGGCGCCGTCGGCGGCCTCCCCCACGACCGCCATATCGGGCTCGGAGTCCACCAGCACCCGGAACGCGCTGCGCAGCAGCGCCTGGTCGTCCGCGAGCAGCACCCTGATCGTCATGCGTCGTCCTCCCCCGTACGCGCCACGACCGGCAGTATCGCCTGGACGCGGAAGCCGCCGCCGTAGCGCGGGGCCGCGGTGCAGCTTCCGCCGAGCGCGCTGACGCGCTCGCGCATGCCGAGCAGGCCGTGGCCGCCGCCGTCCGTGTGGCCGGCCTCGCCGCCCTTGCCGTTGTCGATCACCGTGATCTCCAGCGATCTGCCGACCCGTACGACGCTCACCTCGGCCTTCGCCTCCGGGCCCGCGTGCTTCCGCACATTCGTCAGCGCCTCCTGGATGATCCGGTACGCCGCCAGGTCCACCGCCGAGGGCAGACACTCGTCGTCGGCACGGGCCACCTCGACCGGGAGTCCCGCGTGCCGGAAGGTGTCCACCAGGTCGTCCAGCCTGGCCAGCCCCGGCGCGGGCTCGGTCGGGGCCGTCGGGTCTCCGGACTGGCGGAGCAGACCGACGGTGGCGCGGAGTTCGTCGAGGGCCGAGCGGCTGGCCTCCCGTACGTGCGAGAGGGCCTCCTTGGCCTGGTCCGGGCGCCGGTCCATGACATGTGCGGCCACTCCGGCCTGGACATTGACCAGCGCGATGTGATGGGCGACCACATCATGGAGGTCGCGGGCTATCCGCAGCCGCTCCTCGGCGACCCGGCGGCGGGCCTCCTCCTCCCGGGTGCGTTCCGCCCGCTCGGCGCGCTCCCGTATCGCGTCGACGAAGGCCCGCCGGCTGCGCACGGCGTCACCGGCCGCGGCCGCCATGCCCGACCAGGCGAAGACCCCGAGGTTCTCCTGGGCGTACCAGGGCGTGGCCCCGAACCCCATCGCGGCGGCCGTCAACGCGGTCATCGTCACCAGGCCGACCCGCCAGGTGGTGGGCCGGTCGGTGCGGGACGCGACCGTGTACAGCGCGACCACGGCACTCATGGCGACGGGTGCCGGCGGGTCCGTGGTGATGAGCTCGACGACGGAGACCGTGCCGGTGAAGGCCAGCACGGCGAGGGCGTTACGGCGCCGGAGTACCAGCGCGGCGGCGCCGACCACCATCAGGGCGGCGCTGCGGGCTCCCGGGGTCCGGTCGCCGAAGGCGGGGCCGTCGATGCCGTGCGGCTCGACGAAGGACCCGGCCACCATGCACACCAGGACACCCAGCGCGAGCAGGGCGTCCAGCGCGTATGGGTGCGTGCGCAGCCAGTTCGGCAAGCGGCGGATGCGCACGCGCGTCCCTCCCCGAGCTCGGTGTTGCCGCCCCCGCTGCGGCGGTCTGGGGGCACCTCCCAGCGGTAGCCGGGGAAGTGTCCGCCCTCAAGCTCCCCCAGGACAGGCTGAGCGTGCCGCCCTCCGCTGCGGCGGCATGGGAATACCTGCCGGAAGTGTCCGTCCTCGAACGCCGGACGGACCGGATGCGACGCCCCCCGTCGGGTGAGCCGGAGTGTCCGTTCTCCGGCGCCGGACGGGATGGGCTTGCCCCGGCTGGGCCTCAGCCGGGGATGAGGCCCTCGTCGGTGAGCAGGTGGCGGACCTCCTCGAGGGTCGCGTCAGGGGTGGGCAGGATCAGCTCGGACGGTTCGAGGGAGTCGTCCGGCAGCGGCGTGCCCAGCTCCCGGACCTTGTCGAGCAGGGCGTGCAGCGTCCGCCGGAAGCCGTCCTCGTCGCCGCTCTCCATCTCGGCGAGCAGCTCGTCGTCGAGCTTGTTCAGTTCGGCGAAGTGGCTGTCGGCCAGCCTCACCTGGCCCTCCCCCATGATCCGTACGATCATGACGCTCTCCTCGGGAGCCGGTGGCTACTGCTTGTCGAAGCGCGGAGTGTCCTGCTGCTGGTGGTTCTGGTTCTGGCCCGCGCCACCCTCGATGGCCTGCGGCGCCGGGCCACCTGCCAGCTCGGCCTTCATGCGCTGGAGCTCCAGCTCCACGTCCGTACCGCCGGAGAGCCGGTCCAGCTCTGCCTGGATGTCATCCTTGGCCATTCCGGACGGGTCGTCCAGGGCGCCGGAGGCGAGCAGCTCGTCGATCGCGCCGGCTCGTGCCTGGAGCTGGGCGGTCTTGTCCTCGGCCCGCTGGATGGCCAGACCGACGTCGCCCATCTCCTCCGAGATACCGGAGAACGCCTCGCCGATCCGGGTCTGTGCCTGGGCCGCCGTGTACGTGGCCTTGATGGTCTCCTTCTTCGTACGGAAGGCGTCGACCTTGGCCTGGAGCCGCTGCGCCGCCAGCGTGAGCTTCTCCTCCTCGCCCTGGAGGGTCTGGTGCTGCGTCTCCAGGTCGGTGACCTGCTGCTGGAGCGCGGCACGACGGGAGAGCGCCTCACGGGCGAGGTCCTCGCGCCCCAGCGCGAGCGCCTTGCGGCCCTGGTCCTCGAGCTTGGCGGACTGGCCCTGCAGCTGGTTGAGCTGGAGCTCGAGTCGCTTGCGGGACGTCGCCACGTCGGCGACTCCGCGGCGCACCTTCTGCAGCAGCTCCAGTTGCTTCTGGTACGAGTAATCGAGGGTCTCGCGCGGGTCCTCGGCCCGATCAAGGGCCTGGTTCGCCTTCGCGCGGAAGATCATCCCCATACGCTTCATGACACCGCTCATGGGCTTCGCGCGCCCCCTTCTGACGGAACTCGGCTGCAGCTCTCCAACAGAACCCACAGTACGGGCCCTGCCTCTATTACCGCACTGTTCGAGCGCGGATACGCTCCTCCCCAAGGACGACCTGCGCCCTGCCCCGATCCGGCTCAAGGAGTAGGTGCCCGTGACGGGAGGAAGCAACTGTCATGACGCCCGCCGTTGCCGGATCGTTCCCCACGGGGCTGGGGTCCGTGCGCGGCACCCCGTACGCTTGGGTTTTGTGTTCCGTAGCCGTTCCAAGGAAGAGAAGTCCCCCACCGACGCGGTGACGGCGGACCTCTCCAAGCAGCCCCGTGACCCGCAGGCCCCCAAGGGCCGCCCGACGCCCAAGCGCAGTGAGGCGCAGTCCCAGCGCCGCCGTGCGACGAGCGGTCCGATCGACCGTAAGGAGGCCGCCCGCCGCCAGCGCGAGGCCCGCCGTGTGGACATGGCCAGGCAGCGCGAAGCGCTGGCCTCCGGTGATGAGCGCTATCTGCCGGTGCGCGACAAGGGCCCCGTCCGCCGTTTCGCGCGCGACTTCATCGACTCGCGCTTCTGTGTGGCGGAGTTCTTCCTGCCGCTCGCGGTGATCATCCTCGTGCTGAGCATGATCCGCGTGACCAACATCCAGACCATCGCCCTGCTGCTCTGGCTCGGCGTGATCGTGATGATCGTCGTCGACTCGATCGGAATCGCGTTCCGGCTGAAGAAGCAGCTGAAGGAGCGCTTCCCGAACGAGCCCAAGCGCGGTGCCGTCGCCTACGCCCTGATGCGTTCGCTCCAGATGCGCCGGCTGCGGCTGCCGAAGCCGCAGGTCAAGCGGGGAGAGCGGCCCTGACCGTGCAAGGCTTCGAGGGCGGATCGGCCGCCTGGCTGAGCGGACTCGGGGGCTTGCGCAACACGGTCCGCCAGGAACTGGTCGCCCGCCAGATCGACGAGCAGATAGCGGCCCGTTTCCCGGTGGGCCAGCGACTGAGGGTCCTGGACGTCGGTATGGGCCAGGGCACGCAGGCGCTGCGGCTGGCCCGGGCCGGGCACACGGTGACCGGCCTGGAGTCCGACCCCCAGATGCTCAAGGTGGCCCGCGAGGCACTGACCGGCGAGCCGGAAGGCATCCGTGAGCGTGTCCGGCTGATCGAGGGCGACGGCCGGGAAACCGGGGCGCACTTCCTGCCGGGCAGCTTCGACGTGGTGCTCTGCCACGGCGTGCTCATGTACGTCGAGGAGCCGGACGCGATGCTGGCGGGCCTGGCCCGGATGCTGGCACCCGGCGGTCTGCTGTCGCTGCTCGTACGGAACGCCGACGCGCTCGCGATGCGGCCCGGGCTCGCCGGGGACTGGCCGGCGGCCCTCACCGCCTTCGACACCGACGCGTACACCAACCGGCTCGGGCTGCCGGTGCGGGCCGACCGGCTGGAGCAGCTCACCCGCACCCTCGACGGGATCGCGGCACCGCTGCACGCCTGGTACGGGGTGCGTGTGTTCACGGACAACGTGAGCAACAAGGAGGAGCTGCCGCCCGCGCAGGAGCTGGAACAGCTGCTCGCCGCGGAGGACCGCGCGGCGCGGACCGAGCCGTACCGGCGGGTCGCGGCACTGCTGCACCTGTGCGGGGTGCGCGGCTAGACCCTCTGCGGGGGAGCCGGTTGCCGTTCTCCACCTGGCGGGCCGGAAGGTCCGTCCGCAAGCTCATCACGGCCCGCACAACGCCCGCTATCAGCCGGCGGGCGTCGCGGTGGCCGAGGTCAAGCTGGTCCGCGCCGCGGACAAGGCGGGCATCAGGCCCGGGGGACGTCATCATCGGATCGACGACACCGGGATCACCACGATCACCAGCCTCGCCGAGGCCCTGGCCGCGGACCGACCGGGCCAGAAGGTGCGGGTGACGTATCCGAGGGACGGCAAGAAGCGGACCGCCGAGGTCACGCTGGGCGAGATCCAGGCCCTGCCCGGTGGGTCAGGGAGCGCCCGCCGCGGAGCGGCTGGTGTCACCGAGGCGCCGCGAGCCCGGCCCGAGAGGCCGGACAGGATCCGCGAGTGCCGGCCGGGGGTGCCGGGGACGTACCCCGGCACCCCGGACAGCGGGTTGTGTCAGGCCTCTTCCGCGTGGAGGCTCATCGGACCGTAGATCTCCGTGCTGTCCTCGAACAGCCGGACCTGGTCCGCGCCGCCCTCCGTCAGGGCCTTCCAGACCTCGCCGATCCAGGACTCCGCGTCTCCCTGCGTGGTGAACTCCTCCGGCTGCACCGCCGGCTGAACCTCCGTACCGTCCGCCTTCTCGAACCGCCACGTCCACGCCATGTCCGCCTCCAGGGTCCGGTTTCCTGCCCGCAGCGTAGCCGGGCGCGCACCGACTGCGCCGACACGGGAGGATCGTCATCGTGGAACTGACTCTGCTCGGCACCGGAGCCCCCAGCGGGCTGCCGCGCCCCGACTGCCCCTGCGCCGCCTGCGCCTCGGCGCGTGGTGAACAGGCACGTGCCGCGACCGCGCTGCTCGTGGACGACGCGCTGCTGCTCGACCTCACGCCGGGCGCCGCCCTGGCCGCCGCCCGTGCCGGGCACTCGCTGACCGGTGTACGGCAGGTCCTGCTGACGCATCCGCACGGGGGGCCCGCCGTCGAGCTGCCGCCGGGGCTGCCCACGGCGGGACGGGTGCCGGACGGCCGGGAGCTGACGCTGATCAGCGGGCACAGGGTGCGGGCCGTCGCCCTGGACGCGCCCGGCACGGGGTACGAGGTCGCGGCACCGGACGGGGAGCGGCTGCTGTATCTGCCGCCCGGCGGCGGCCCGGCCGGCCTGGACTCCAACGGTCACCTCCAGGCGTACGACATCGTGGTCGCCGATGTCATCGGCCGGCCCGATGCGCTGGCCCGGCTGCGGGCGTCCGGGGCGGTCGGTCCGACCACCGATGTCGTGGCCGTGCACATCGACCACGACGTGCCGCCCAGCGCCGAACTGCACCGGCAGCTGGCGGCCGCGGGCGCGCGGGCGGTGCCCGACGGCACCACGCTGTACGCCGGCGAGTACCACGCGGTGCCCGATGTGCCGCGGCGCACACTGGTGACCGGCGGGGCGCGCTCCGGCAAGTCGTACGAGGCCGAGCGGCGGCTGGAGGCCTTCCCCGACGTGCTGTACGTGGCGACGGGCGGCGGCCGGGCCGGCGACGCCGAGTGGGCGGCGCGGATCGCCGCGCACCGCGAGCGGCGGCCCAGCTCCTGGCGCACCCTCGAGACCTGCGAGGTCGTGCCACTGCTGGCGGAGGAGGGTCCGCCGCTGCTGATCGACTGCCTGTCGCTGTGGCTGACGGACGCGATGGACCAGGTCGGCGCCTGGGACGAGGCGGCATGGGAGGCGGGCGGCGAGGAAACACTGCGCGCCCGGGTGGCGGAGCTCGTCGCCGCGGTGCGGGCGACACGGCGTACGGTCGTCGCGGTGACGAACGAGGTGGGGTCCGGGGTGGTTCCGGCCACCGCGTCCGGGCGGCGGTTCCGCGACGAGCTGGGGCGGCTCAACGCGGCGTTCGCGGAGGAGTGCGAGCATGTGCTCCTGGTCGTCGCCGGCCAGGCGCTGCCACTGCGCTGAGGTCCGTTGCGAGGTCCGGGGCCTAGGATCACCCTGTGCTGAACCTCGACGACTTCTCCGACCTGATCCAGCGCCCCGACAGCGGTGTGCGGCGCGATGCCGAGGAACGCCGGGAGCGGCTGGTCGTGCCACCCCGGGCGCTCGGGCGGCTGGACGAGCTGGGCGAGTGGCTGTCGGCCGCGCAGGCGTCCGTACCGGTCAAGCCCATCGAACGGCCGCGGGTGGTGCTGTTCGCCGGTGATCACGGGGTGGCGGAGCTCGGGGTGTCCGGCCGGGCGGCCGGGACCGCGCACCAGCTGGTGCGGGCCACGCTGGACGGGGAGAGCGCCGCCGCCGTGCTCGCGCGGCGCCTCGGCGCATCGGTGCGGATCGTCGACGCGGGCCTGGACTGCGACCCCTCGCTGTTGCCGGACGAGGTGGTGCGTCACCGGGTGCGCCGCGGCAGCGGACGTATCGACGTAGAGAACGCCCTCACCACGGAGGAGGCCGAACAGGCCGTACGCCTCGGGATGGCGATCGCCGACGAGGAGGCCGACTCCGGCACGGATCTCGTCGTGCTCGGCGATCTGAGCGTCGGCGGCACGACGGCCGCGGCCGTGCTGATCGCCGCGCTGTGCGGCACGGACGCCTCCGTGGTGACGGGGCGTGGCGGCGCGGGCATCGACGACCTGGCCTGGATGCGCAAGTGCGCGGCGATCCGGGACTCGCTGCGCCGGGCCCGGCCGGTGCTCGGCGACCAGCTGGAGCTGCTGGCCACGGTCGGCGGCGCCGATCTGGCCGCGGCGACCGGATTCCTGTTGCAGTGCGCGGTGCGCCGGCTGCCGGTGATCCTGGACGGTGTGGTGTCGGCGGCGTGTGCGCTGGTCGGCCAGCGGGCCGCGTTCCGGGCGCCGGACTGGTGGCTGGCGGGTCAGCTGAGCGGTGAGCCCGGCCAGGCGAAAGCACTGGACCGGCTGGCGATGAACCCCCTGCTCGACCAGGGCGTCTCTGTCGGCGAAGGAACTGGTGCACTGCTCGCCCTTCCCCTCGTGCAGGCCGCGGCCGCCCTGGCCGCGGAGCTGCCGGAGCGCGCGGAGAGCGATTCCGGCGACACGGACTGACCGGCCCGTGGAGCGCGGTGCCCCGACACGATCGTGCTACGAGGGGATGGTCCGGTGCTCGGTGAATGGGCGTCGCTGTACACGACCGTACGCACCGCGCTGGCCGCCCGGCGTTGGCGGGCCGTCCCGATGACGCTCGGGGCGGTCTGTCTGACGGCGCTGTTCCAGCTGGTGCAGAACCAGCCATGGGGCTTCGGTCCGGTGCAGACCGTCGGTTCCGTACAGGCACAGGACCCCCTGTGGGAGTCGCTGCTGCGCACCCCGCTGTCGCTGTTCGTGCCCGCGCTCGATCTGCCGGTGTGGGGCGCGCTCGCACAGATCCTGCTGGTGTTCGGCATCGCCGAGATCTGTCTCGGGCGCCGACGCACCCTGGTGATCGCGTATGTGTCGACGCTGGCCGGGACGTTGTACGCGCGGATCGGCCTCGCACTGGGCCCGGAGAGCCCGCTGGGCCTGCCCGCGTCCGACGCGGTCGTCGTCGACACCGGTCCGTCCGCGGCGGTCGTGGGGCTGGCGCTCTACGTCTGCTGGCTGCGCCGGGCCCGGTGGACCGGGGCGCTGGTGATCGTGGCGATGGTCGTCGAGGTGCTGATCAAGAACAACCTCGCGGGCAAGGAGCATCTGACGGCCGTCGCCGCGGTCCTGGTGCTGTGCGCGGTCTCGGCGGTACGGGCCGGCCGGCCGGCTCAGCGCCCGGTGCCGGGCCCGGACCGGGGATCACGGTCCTGGGCCGAGACCTTCTCCTGAAAGCCGCCGATCAGATCCTGGAATCTGCGCCGGGGGCCGGCCCAGCGGCGGTCGTGCCGGTAGGCCCGCAGCCGCGCCCTGGCGCGGGCCTTCGGGCGCCGGGCGTACAGCCGTCTCGCCCACGGGGAGCCGGGCCGGGCCAGCCGGACCGCGCCGAACACCGCGACCAGCGGCACCAGGCAGCCGATCAGCCCCATCCGCAGCTTGCCCTTGAACAGCGTGACGACGGCGAAGCAGAAATTGAGCAGCAGTACGACGATCACCAGGCGCCGGTCGGTCTGCTCCTCGGCGGTCATGTCGTTCACCCCGAACGGCGCGAAACCGCACAGAAGCAGCAGCACCAGAGCCACCGTCATGACGACCGTCTCCACGCTCTGGCGGCCCTGATCGCTCCAGTACACGTCGTCGAGATGCAGGATCAGCGCGAACTCGTCGAGCAGCAGCCCCGCGCCGATACCGAACACCACCGCGGACACCGCCAGGCCCACATCACTCTCGAAAGCCGCCACCGCCCCGAAGCCGCCCGCGACGGTCAGCAGCACGCCCGGCACCACATGGTGGATGTGCACCCCGCCCGACACGACATTGCGGAACGGCCCCCTGCCGGCCCGGATCATCCGGGTGATCGCCCGCGTCACCACAAAGGTCAGCACGAAGGAGGCCAGGGCGAGAAGCAGCGGCAGCTTCCCCGGCTCGAGGATGTTGCGGTAGAACCAACCCACGCGACTCACGGTGCCACGGAGCCGGATAGCCTGCGCGCGATGAATCCCATGGACGGCATACGTTTCGCCTTCGGCACCCTGACCGTGCTCCCTGTACGGGTGACGCGCTGGGACCGCGAGGCGGCCCGCGCCGGAATGCTGGCAGCCCCACTGGCCGGTCTGGTCGTCGGTCTTCTCGCGGCGGCGGCCGGCGGGCTGCTGCTGTTCCTGGGCTCGGGGCCGCTGCTCGCCGCGGTGGCCACGGCGGCCGTGCCCGCCGCCCTCACCCGCGGACTGCATCTCGACGGACTCGCGGACACCGCCGACGGGCTCGGCAGCGGCAAACCCGCCGAGGACGCGCTGCGCATCATGAAGCAGTCGGACATCGGCCCGTTCGGGGTCATCACGCTGGCCCTGGTCCTGCTGGCCCAGGTGGCGGCACTGGCCGAGCTCTACGCCGACGGCTGGACGCGCGGCGCCGTCGCCGCCGTGCTCGCCGCGGTCGCCGCCCGGCTCGCCCTCACCCTCGCCTGCCGCCCTGGCGTCCCCCCGGCCCGCCCCGAGGGCCTGGGCGCGGCGGTCGCAGGGACGGTCCCGCTTCGTGCGGCCGTGGCCGTCGCCGTGCTGGTCACAGTGGCCTGCGCGGGCGCGGGCGCGCTGTTCGGTGGGTACGGGGCGCTGCGTCATGGCGCCGCGGTGGCGGCCGCCCTGGGCGCCGCGCAGGTGTTGCTGCGCCACTGTGTGCGCCGCTTCGGCGGGGTGACCGGCGATGTCTTCGGCGGGCTCGCCGAGACCGCGGCGACCACCGCGTTGGTCATTCTGACGCTGGGCTGACCCGGACATGACGACTCGTTGGACTGTGGTACAGACTCTCCGTATGCCGCGACGACTGTTATCGCCTCTTCTCATCCCGCTGGCCCTGGGCCTGGCGGGCTGCAGCCAACCCCGGGTATGCACCCTGATCGGGGCGGACTCCGGGGTCACGGTGCGCTGGCGTTCCGCGGACTTCGCCGACGCCGGTCCGGCCACCTTCCGGCTGTGCGTCCGGGACACATGCGAGGAGCACACCTTGGACGTCAGCCAGAACGAGGAAGGGTTCCTGACGCTGCGACTGCCGGACGACATCGGTGCCGTCACAGTACCGGTGCGCTTCACGGTCACCCCGATCGCCGGCGGGCAGGCCGTCCTCGACGCGCGGGCGAACGCCCGGCTGAAGGAGTCGCACCCCAATGGCGAGGAATGCTCATTCACGGTCTTTCAGGCAGGTTTCCGCGCGGACCGATCCAAGGGCCTCACCTCCAGCTACTGAGCGCGCCGTTCGCTCAGCAGGCCCTGCGCCAGGCGCCCACGCGTCTCATGGGGCGCGCTCCCGGGCGTGCGGCAGGGTGCCTCAGGGGGCGGGGCGCCGCCCGGGGTCGCGACACGGGCGTCGGGCGGTGCGGGTCCCGCGCCGGGCGGGTGGCTCAAGGTGCTGTACGTGGCCGGACAGCTGGCCGGCGCCTGGCGCCGCCGACGCCGGGGCTGAGAAGTGGACGACCTGCCCCCGGCGCCCTCTGCTCAGGCAGCCCGGGCCAGGTCGGACGTCGGCGCGAGCTCGAACCACAACAGCTTGCCGCCCCGCCCGAAGAGGTCGTCGCCCAGCAGGTGTCCACCCCAGTTGTCGGCACAGAGCTGCACCAGCAGCAGCCCACGCCCGCCGTCGGAGTCAACCGTGCCCACGCCGGGCACCGCAGCCCCGGGCGGCTTGTCGAACGGCGCCGGAATGACGGGGTTGGTGTCCCACACGCCGACCCGCAGCCATCCGCCCTCCATGGACCGCAGCCGCAGAGCGGCAGGCCCGTCGGAGTGCCGGTAGGCATTGGTGACCAGCTCGCAGACCAACAGCTCCGCAGTGTCGAGTAGTTCTCCCATGTCGTGCCCGCCGAGCACGGCCCGCAGGGTCATCCGTGCCACGCGCGGGGCGCGTGGATCGTGAGGGAGCTGGAGACTGTACGACCAGGGTGCGTGCGGGGATACGGTGTCCACGGAAGTCTCCTTCAAGGAGGTGGAGTTGGATCACTGGCGACAAGACTGCGCGGTGGCAGTGCCGCGACTCCGATATGACGCGGTGCGCTTCCGGCTTACCAATCAAGCCAGTTGAGTGGCCTGAGTCACACCGTAGGCGAGCCACTGGGATACTTGCTACCAGTTCATAGAGAACTACCCAAAGTGACCTCCTGTGGGCGATGCATCCGCACGTATGTGCACGCAGAACGGAGAGCCGTGCCCCCCAGCACAACCCCCACCCTTCGCCAGCAACGGCTCGGCATCGAGCTGCGAAAGCTCCGGGAGCATGCCGGTCTGACGTCAACCAGCGCCGCATCCCTGCTCGGCATCAGCCAAGCACGCATCAGCAGCATCGAGTCGGGTCGCTATCCGGTAAGCGCCGAACGTGTACGGGCCTTCGCCCGTAGCTACGACTGCGCCGACCACGCACTTATCGAGGCCCTGTGCGCCATGACCGGGGGACGCTCCCGGGGCTGGTGGGACGATTACCGCGAATATCTCCCCGCCGCCCTCGTCAATCTGGCCGAACTCGAGTACCACGCCAGTGAATTGCGGGTCGCCCTCGTCATCCACATCCCAGCGCTGCTACAAACGACCGACCATGCGCGGACTCTGTTCAGCGAGGTGGCGCCACCCCTGCTGCCCTACGAGGTGGAGCACCGCCTGTCCCACCGCGTCAAGCGCCAGGGGATCCTCTACGGGGACCACCCGATCCAGTACACCGCAGTAATCCACGAGGCAGCTCTGCGCATGGGCTTCGGTGGCCCGAAGATCGCCAGAGCCCAGCTCCGGCACCTCATCGACATGAGCGAGCACGACAACATCACCGTGAGGCTGCTTCCCTTCGGAAGCAGCCCGTTCCCAGGGACAGGGCAGTCCATCGACTACGCATCCGGGCCGGTGCCACAACTCGACACCGTGCAACTCGACACCCACTTCGGCTGCGAGTTCCTCGATGCCGAGGCTCAGCTCGTCAAGTTCCGGTCCGTGCTCGACCGCATGGAGGCAGCAGCCCTCCGGCCGGCCGAGTCACGCAACTTCATCCATCAGCTCGCGCAAGAGATCTGAGAGGCAGTGCGAAGTGTCCACGCTCCAGTGGCGGAAGTCCTCCTACAGCGGCGACGGCTCCAACTGCGTCTGCGTCGCCGTCTCCCCTGACGGAACTGTCCTCCTCCGCGACAGCAAGGCCCCCGAGACCACCGTCACCACCACGCCCCACGCACTGCGCGCACTCATCGCCGCTCTTGCCTCGGAGAGACTCGGGCCGAGCCCCTCAGTCACGAGCATCCCGCACTGATCATCAGGACGGCCACGGACCTGATTCCCACCACAATCGCTTATGGCTTTGCATGCCTACCTGAAGTACTGGCTAGAGAACGTCGCCGCCCACCACCTGAGCGAGAACACCCACACCGCTACACCGCCTGCGTTCGGCGAGAAGAAGCTCACCAAGCTCACTGCCAAGGACGTCCGCACCTGGCTCAACCAGCTCCGCATAACCTGCCAGTGCTGCACCCGCGGCCTCGACACCCGGCGTGACCAGCCCTGCTGCTGCGCAGTACTGGGACCTCCTCCACAACAGTGACGACGTCTACATCTGGGGCCGCAAGCCCGGCCCCTGACAGCCGCCTCGACAAAGGCACGACAAGGACCGCCCCCGGCAGACGCGTGGCTGCCGGGGGCGGTCTTGTTCTCACGCCTGCCGAGTCATCAGGCAGTAATCATCCAATGCCCAGCGCAAGTACTGCCAGGACCAGAGCAATGTCGGCAGACCAGCACCGACGAACGATCGTGCGTTGCACGAGGTTGGCCTTTTGCCGCGAAGCAGGGGCTTCCGACACTCGCCTTCGAATCTCCTCGACCGCCCGGTCAGACGTCTTGAAGAAGAGATCGAGAACCGCCGAAAGCGACGGCTGTCGGCAACAGGTGAAATGAGGGCCACGGACGGCGGATCAAAAGCGGGCCACTCCCGGATCTCTTGATCATCCTGACTTCACTGGACTGGAGTCAGGAGGAAGCGAGGGTGATCCACGTGGAGGACTGGGCCGAGATCCGTCGGCTGCACCGGACCGAGGGGCTGTCGGCCCGGGCGGTGGCCCGGCAGCTGGGGATCTCCAGAAGTACGGTGCTGCGGGCGGTGGCCTCGGACCGGCCGCCGGCCTACCAGCGGGCGCCGAAGGGCTCGGCGGTGGACGCGGTCGAGCCGGCCATCCGGGAACTGTTGAAGCAGACCCCGCCGATGCCCGCCCCACGCAAAACGCTCGGCTGGGAAACCCCGGCCGAGCGCCTGCATAAACTGCTCGCAGCCTGATCAGCATGACGACGTGTTGCTACAAAGCGACCACCTCTGTCCGGGCTTCCGGGCTTTATGCCGGATGCCGAAAATCAGAACTTCTCCGTCGAGCCGAGGGTAAAGCCATGGGTCAAAGCGACTCAGCATTACGCACAACGATCCCAAGTATGACACCTAGGATTGCCGATATTGGCGCCGCGTACTGCATCGGAATGGTCGCCATCAAAATGATGGCCACAATGAGGGTGACTGCGAATCCGATGGACATTCTCATGCCGAAACTCAAAGCGTAGAACGCCTTCATGGGATTAATCATTCCGATTCCACTCAGTCGAGTTTTGCCAGCTCAGCGCGAAGTTTAGCAAGAGCCATTTCTGTTTTTCCTAGCTGCAATTCCAGCCGGACTGCTGCATCGTCTACAGCGGCACTTGTGACAGCTCTCGCCCCGCCTTCTGCCGCTCGGCCCGTCAACTTAGCCGCCACACCTGCCCCGATGCCCCCGCTCGCGGTCATTGCCCAGAAGGTCGGCTCGCTGTACATATCGTCGCCGTGGTACGTGGTGTAGTACCCGACGGCAGCTGCTGAGGCTCCTACGGCAGCACCGCAGACCACAGAGGCGCCGCACATAAATCCCCCGACGAATCCGCTAATCGCTATAATCCCCGCAGCATACGGTTCGTATTCATCGATGGCGACGTCTGAACAGTGTGTCGGGTTGCCCCCCAGGAGACCACAGAGCAACTGGAATGCCTCGGCCACCACCCTGGAGGCGGGCGACTTCAACGGCGACGGGCGTGACGACCTCGCGGCCCTGTACGGCTACGGCGGCACCACCACCAAGACGTGGGTCTTCGCCACCGCGCCGACCGGTGCCTTCGGAACGCCGAAGACCTGGTGGACCAGCACCACCTTGGACTGGAAGCGTGCGCAGGTACACGCCGGCGATTTCAACGGCGACCGTCTCGACGACATCGCCATCTGGTACGACTACGCCGACGGCAGCGACAAGGTCTTCATCACTCCCTCCACCGGGTCGGGAACCTTCGGTACGGCCGGTGTCGCACTGACCTCCCCTGTCGGTGGGTGGGACGTGTCCCAGAGCCGCCTGGTGGTCGGTGACTACAACGGTGACGGCCGAAGCGACCTCGGTGCGATGTACAACTACGCCGATGGCAGCGTAAAAACGTGGACGATGACCACGAAGAGCGACGGCACATTCAACGCGGCCGTAGCCGGCTGGGCTACCAATACCAGCGCCTGGTCGTACGCCCACACGCGTCTGTTCAGCAGCTACAACTAGTTCACTCCTACCTGGTCCCGGCAGCCGTACGGCTGCCGGGACCAGCCTTTCCCATGACCTGGATCTCGCTCGCTTCCCCGCGGCCGGCGGGGCCGGGAGGGTGAAGACGTTCTGCGGGGTCGCGAAGTACGCACCTTCGGGGTCAGGCCCGGCGCATCCAGGGTGAAGCTGAACGACACCGGGCCAGCCGGCTGCCCGCCCAGGACTGGCGCGCGGGCTGACCCGTGTCACTGTGGCCCGCCGTGTCCTGAGCGAGTGCTCCGCGTCAGCAAGGGCGGCGCCAGGCGCCCAGTTCGTACTTCTTCAGCATCGAACTCAGCCCGAGCGTGCGGGACTGCGGGCAGAAGCGGCCCGTCGACAACTCGTACTCGACGTGGAAGACCGCCTTGCCCGCGCGGATGAACGGGGTGAGCTCCGCACACTCGTCGTACTGCGCGCACTGCTCGTTGACCGCGAAGTCGAAGTCCCGCACCAGCTGCGGGATCTGGGGCAGGTCGTTCTTGAGGCCGACCGTCAGGCCGCGGGCGTGGGCGAGGCGGGCGATCAGGCGGTTGTAGCGCAGCTGGTCGGCGGCGGTGAGGGGGAATCCGGTGCGGTTGAGGTAGCCGTCCATGTTGTCGGGCTCGACCGCGTCGAAGCCCTTGGCCCGGCACATGTCGAGGCGCTCGGCCATCAGTGGTTCCAGGACGTCCGTACGGCGGATGTCGAGCCAGCGCTCGCCCCGCCAGCCGTTGGAGCGGCCCAGCACGGACCGGGGGAACTCGGCGGCGTCCGGGCGGAAGTCCTCCCAGGCTCCGGTGGAGAGATAGCAGATGACCTTCCGGCCGCGCCGGTGCAGGTCCTCGATCGTGGACTTCGGATGGTCGAAGCCGTCGATGTCGTAGACCGGCACGTCCACGGCCGGGTCGAGGCGGCCGCTGAGCTGCCACTGCCAGGCGAGGCCGGGCCGGGGCTGCCAGCGGGCGCGGGAGGCGGAGGGACCGTGGTCCGGTTCGGGGGTGGTCGCGCAGCCCGTCGCGAGCAGCAGCAGGACGAGCAGCAGGACGCGTCTCATCGGGCGGGCTCCAGGGTGTGCGGCAGGGTGCCCCAGGGGTGCGGTGCGTCGCCCGGAACCGCGCAGTGCACCGGGGTCGCGACGTGGGCGTCGGGCGGCGCGGCGTAGACGAGATGACAGAAACGGTTCGGCGGGTGCGCCGTCGTCCAGCGCGGGACCACGATGCTCCGGTACGCGTCCCAGGTGCCCTCGAAGGTGACCAGGACCTCGGCGAGTCCGGCGTACCCGGGGTGCGGATGGACCCCGTGGTTGAGCACCAGGGTGGCGGCGCCCGCCGCGCGGGCCGCCACCGCGAGCCGCCGGTAGTGGGGCAGGAGACCGGGACCGGCGGCCACCTGGTCGAGGAACGCCCCGTCCGCGCCGTACCAGTCGCGGTGCCGCAGCAGGTCCGCCACGACGGCGCCGTGCGGGCGCCGGCCGTAGCCGGTGTCCGTGTAGCCGAGCACCCGCACCCCGGCCGTGCGCAGCCGTTCCGCGACCGTCGCGAAGCCCGGGTCGGGGACGGCGCCCGGACCGTCCGCGGGGTTGAGTACGACGCCGTAGAGCCGGGGGGCGGCCGCGAGCACGGCCGCCCAGGCTTCGGGGCGGACGTCCGGATGCTCGTAGAACGGCACCAGCAGAGTCTTCACGAAATCGGTCCTCACACGCGGTGGGCGGTGGCCCGGCCCAACAGAACACAGACGAGCACGGCCAGTACGACCGCCGCGGCGCCCGCCACCGTGAGCCCGACCACGGCCGGGCTGCCCGTGCCCGTCAGCGCGGCCAGGGTCTGGGCGGCCGCCGCGGCACCGCACACGATGGCTGCGCTCAGCACCGCGCCGAAGGACTGGAGCAGCAGCCCCGTCCACAGCACCATGCCGATGAGCAGAAGCGTGGCCAGGCGGATGCCGCTCAGGCTCGGCGCGTCCGGCCGGAGCAGCGTCCCCGCGAGGGCGAGGAGCAGCAGGACGGCCAGGAAGCCGGCGAGGCACTGGGCGATCGTCGCCGTGGTGGCCCGCCAGAAGGCGCGCGGTGTGGTGCTGGCCCGCAGCCCGGCGAGGCTCTCGCTGCGGAAACGGTGCAGCAGCCACTCGGCGGGGCCCATGGCGAGGGTGAGCGCGACGGCCGAGGGCGCGCTCACGGCCGCGCCCGCGCCGTTCGCGAACACGTCGCCGAGGGCGGTGTGCAGGACGAGTACACCGCTGCCGAGGCCGAAGAGGCCGTACGGCACGGATGCGGCGAGCCTCGGCTGTTGCGCGCGGCCGGCGCTGCCGCGCCACGTTCGGCGGGCCGGAGTGTCCGTCCTCGAACGCCGGACGGGCATGAACGTGACGCCCCCTGCCGGTTCAACCGGAGTGTCCGTCCTCGGTCTCACCCGGCTGCCTCCCCCGGCTACCGCTGGGGGTGCCCCCAGCGGTGCCCCCAGGACGTGCCGGATCGCCGCGCCCGCCAGACAGGTCACCGCCAGCAGGGAGCCCGACAGCAGGAAGGTCCGGGCCGTCGGCGGGGCGTCGTACACCGTCGTCCAGGCCGCGCCCGCCGCCATCGGCAGCAGGGCGCAGAACAGGGCACGTTCGCGGCCCAGGACCAGCAGCACCGTGGCTGCGCCCAGGTAGAGGGCCTGGCCCGCGGCGAACGCGGCGGACGGCCACTGACCCGGGCCGGTGAACGCCGCCCCCGCGGCGGCTCCGAGCAGTGCGCCGGCCGGGGCGCCGACGAGGAGGGCGCGGCCCGCCGCCGTACGGTCGCCGAGGCCGAGCCAGGAGTGGGCGCGGTGGGAGAGGGTCTGGTTCCAGACCCAGCCGACGAGCGCGGCCGCCAGCAGCGGGCCGACGGCGATGGGGGCGAGCAGCGGGGCGGCCAGGACGTACGCCAGACCCGGCAGCGCGAAGACGATCCCGCGCAGCAGGCAGCCGAGCAGCGCGGAAGTGCGCCCGGGGGTCCCCCCGGCAGATCCGGGGGGAGGCTCCGGGAAGCGGCGCGGAACCTGGGCGTACAGGTCCGCGGCGAGCGCGAAGGAGTCCTCCCGGCCGTAGGTGAGCCTTATGTGATCGTCCGTCATGCCGTCGGATTCGAGGATCGCGGCGACCTCGTCCGGGTGGACGGCCGCCGCTATCAGCTCCTCCAGCCGTTCGGCGAGTTCCTCGACCGGGTCGGCGGCGGCCCTGCCGGGCCCCTGGCGGGGAATGCGGGGCAGGGTGTCCCGGCCCGTACTGCCCGGCTCGAGCCAGAGTGAGCCGCTCACCACACGGATCCTCCCCCGGACTCCGTCCGGGAGTACCCCCATGCCGCGAGCCCCGATGACCAGGGGTCGGTGAGCTGTACGGTCCAGTCCCCGGAGTCGACCGGCGCGGGCTCCGGGAAGCCGGCCAGCTCCCGGTAGATCCGCCGGAAGCCGTCCACCGAGCGGCGCAGGGTGAACTGTTCGACGACCCGCTGCCGGGACAGCCGGCCGAGTTCGGCCCGCCACTCCCCGTCCCGCAGCAGGGCCAGGGTCGCCTCGGCCATCAGCTCGGGCTCGCGCGGCGGTACGACGAGGCCGGTGTCGCCGACCGCCTCCCTGACCCCGCCCACATCCGTCGAGACGGTGGTGCGGCCGCAGGACATGGCCTCGATGATGCTGAAGGGGAAGCCCTCGCTGATGCTGGAGAGCATCACCACGCTGCCCGCCGCGTAGGCGAGGGCGACCTCGCTGATCCGGCCTTCGTAGGTGATGCCGTCGGTGACGCCGAGCTCGGCGGCGAGCTTCTCCAGCCTCGTCCGGTAGTCCTCGTTGCCCGCCGGCACCGGGCCGAACAGCCGCAGCCGTGTCTCCGGGAGCCGGTCACGGACCAGGGCGTAGGCCCGGATCAGGGTCTCCAGGTCCTTGATGGGGTCGATCCGGCCGCACCAGGTGAGCGTGGGCACTTCGGGTTCGGGACCGGCGAGCGGGAAGGCGTGCGGATCGACGCCGTTGTAGACGGTGCGGATGCGGTCGGGGTCCGCGCCGCCCCGCTCCTCCCAGCGGCGGTTGTACTGGTTGCACGGGGTGATGAGGTCGGCTTCGCGGTAGCCGAGCGAGTTGAGCTCTCGGTAGAAGCCCAGCATCAGGGCCTTGACGGGCCAGCGCTGGGCCTCGCTGCGATAGCCGAGGTAGCGCTCGCGCAGATAGATGCCGTGTTCGGTGAGGAGAAAGGGCACGCCGTCCAGCCGCCGCGCGGCGAGCGCGGGCAGGGTGGCGAGTCCGCTGCTGACGGCGTGTGCGACGCAGTCACCGGGAATCCGCAGGGCCAGCGGGCGCAGGGCGTGTTCCAGCAGGTCGGTGGCGGTGAGCGCGTCGTGCACGGTGGGTCCGGCCGCGGATATCTGCAGATGCGGCATGGTCCATATCCACATCAGCGACCGTACGACGGCTTCGGAGCGCAGGGCCGCCGAGAGCCGTCCGGCGCGGGCCAGTTCGGCGAGGGCGTACAGGCTCTCGCCGAAGTCGCAGCCGGCGGAGGGGTCGAGCAGAGCCAGCAGAAAGCGTTCGTATGTGTCGATGAAGCGGCGGCGCTCCCGGCCGAGCGGCGGCCGGTGCGCGCAACTGCCGTCGGCGGGCCCCCAGAGGGGGAACGCCGTGTGCCGGTAGACATTGGGCGGCAGTTCCCAGGTGACCGGTTCACGGCCGCTGCCGGTGAGGGCGACGACATTGAAGTCGACCTCGGGCATGCCGCGGACCAGTTGGTCGCACCAGGTGCTGACGCCTCCGTGAACGTGCGGATAGGTGCCTTCGGTGAGCATGGTGACGTGACGGCCACTGCTCGTCATCGTGGTGTCCCCCCAGAACGTGGTGTTCCCGGTGCTCGGTCAGGCGACCGGGAGCTTCAGCGTGACGGCCGACTGCAGCAGCTCGGGCGCGGTCCAGTCGGAGCGCTGCCCGGCGTACGGGGTGCCGAACGCGGTGATGCCGAGCAGGAGTTGCTTGCGGGTGCCTTCGGGTGCGGTGACCGCGGCGAGGACTCCCGACGGGGCCTTGACGGTGACGGTGTCCCCGATCCGGTACGCCGTGACGGTGCCGTCCGCGAGGGCCCTGTCCCAGGCGGCGCGGCGGGCGAGTTCGGTGCCGATGTCGCGCTGGCGCAGGTTGACGACCGGAGTGTTGTCGGCGAACAGGGCCCGGTAGTCCGCGAGGATCCGGTCGAGGACGGGATAGAGGATGCGCTCCTCGGCGAGGTTGGACTGGTGGACGTAGTGCGGGCGCGGATCGTTGGCCATGACATGGCCGAGGGCGATACGAGCCTCCTGCGGCACGATGTACGTCGCGTAGCCGGTGGTGACGTCCAGTGGTCCGGGCAGGCAGGTGGAGGCGGGATTGACGGCGCAGACTCCGCTGCCGCCGTCCGCCGTGTCGGTGTAGATCCAGTTGTACTCGTCGGTCATCTCGGCGGCGGTGCCGACGTTGTAGTACACGTTCATCGGGTGGCGCGGCACGGTCCTGGCCGGCCCCGCCTGGCGCTGCGCGGGCTCGCGGGAGTTGTCGCTGGCCAGCCACTTCACACCGGTGTCGGAGAGCGCGCCGGCGAGGTTCGGGTTGTCCACGGGCTGCTGCGGCAGGGTCTTCAGGCCGGAGTGCTCACCGGTGACGAGCTCGGCGCGGTCGACGGAGAGGCCCTTGAGGACGGCCCAGTTGTGGTTGTCGCGGATCTGCGCGGCGATCTCGGCGCGGGACATCCACCGGATGTTGCCTCCGGCGTCCTTGGCGCACTGCCAGGGCACGGTCGAGGTGTCCTGGACGCAGCCCAGGAAGGGGTGGCTGTAGGTGTGGTTGACCCAGCGGTACTTCGCCCGGTCGGCCACCAGCCGGTCGGCCAGCGGATCGCTGCCGCCGTGCTCGGTCTTCCACTCCTCGCCCGAGCCCGCGTTGTAGACCATGTCGAGGGTGAAGCCGGCGGACTGCTGCCACTGGGCGACGTACTGCGCGTCGGCCGCGGTCATCCGGACGGGCGTGGTGCCCTCTCCGTCGCCGCCGGCGCAGTCGAAGTCGCCAGGGGTGCAGTTGCGCACGGTGTCCCAGCGGGCGTCGGGCGCGAAGACGTCGTCGATGTGGACGGCGAAGTAGTTGCGGCTGCGGCCGAGGTGGACGCCCCGGGTGAGCCACTCGACGATGCCGCGGGACAGCGCCCGGAACTGCCGCTGGTACTGGTTGTAGGCGAAGGTCACCACCAGCTCGCGGCGGCCGTCGTGGGCGTACTCGCCTATCAGGCTCGCGCGTCCGCCGCCGGGGACGGGCATGTCGAGGTAGCTGGTGTAGCCCGCGCGGGGGCGGCCCGCGTAGCCGTAGCTCTCGTCGACCCCGGGAGAGTTGTCCTCGAAGGCCACCGGTCCGTCGAGGTATCGGAAGGGGCCCGCGGCCCCCGCGGGGGTCACCGCGGTCGCGGCGCCGTCGAGCACGCCCGAGTAACCGCCCTCGCTGGTGTAGTCGAGGCCGACGCCGGGATGCGCCCAGGTGTACGCGTCGACCTGCGGAATGCCGTAGGTCTGCTCGTACGCGGCGAGGGCGGCCAGTTCCGCGGATCCCTCCCCGAACGGATTCTCGTTGGGCAGCACCACGCCCTGGTACTTCGCGCGCGGCCGCCCGTCGACGGTGTCGCTGAGGAACGCGGCGTCGATCGCCGGCCGGCCCGCCGCACCGAGGCGCACCACCTGGTACGGGACACCGGTCCCCCTCAGCTCCGCGGTGATGGCCTCCACCGCGCCCCCGCCGTCGTCGACGACCAGCACCTTCAGGTCGATCCGCGGTGCCGCCGCGGCCTGCGCCGGCGGGCCGACGGTCAGCAGACCCGTCGTCAGCAGTGCCGCGGCGGCCGCTCTGCGCACGCCTGTGCCCCGTGTACTCATGTGAGCCCCCCTCACCGGACCCGCCCGCGATCGGGGGGATCTGTGGAGATGACGCGAAGGGACGGGTTCGCCCCTTGCAGGAATGAGCCGAGTGTGACTGAGGGTTCACGTTCCGAGGCGTAAACGTGAAAGAGACGCCACGGATGAGTGAATTGGTGCCGTCATGAGCGAAAATGGCCCCGCGCGTAGGCTCGTCGTCGGCTCGTACCCGGCCCGTTCTACGATGCGCCGGGCCCGGCCGAGCCACCCATCGGCCCACGAACTCTCAACGGAAGCGAGACCTCACCACCGTGACTGCTCTTACTCTCAGCACTGCCGGCGCGGCGACGCTGCGCGCCGACGCCATCGTCGTCGGCGTCGCGAAGGGCGCCAAGGGCCCGGTCGTCGCGCCCGGCGCCGAGGCCGTGGACAAGGCATTCGACGGAAAGCTCGCCGCCGTCCTGGAGACCCTCGGTGCCACCGGTGCCGAGGGTGAGGTGACCAAGCTGCCCTCCCCCGCCGGTCTGAAGGCCCCGGTCGTCCTCGCCGCCGGCCTGGGCAAGGCCCCGGAGAAGGACGACACCTACGGCGCCGAGGCGCTGCGCCGCGCGGCCGGCTCCGCCTCCCGTGCGCTCGCCGGTTCGAAGAAGGCCACGTTCGCGCTGCCGGTCGGAACCGTCGAGGACGCCCAGGCCGTCGCCGAGGGCGCACTGCTCGGTGCGTACGCCTTCACCGCGTACCAGGGCGGCGAGAAGAAGAACGCCAAGGGCAACGGCAACGGCAAGCAGCCGCTGGCCGAGGTCGTCCTGCTCGGCGGCAAGCCGCGCGACAAGGCCTACAAGGCCGCCACCGAGCGCGCGCTCGCCCTGGCCGAGGAGGTCAACCGCGCCCGCGACCTGATCAACACCCCGCCGAACGACCTCACCCCCGAGATCTTCGCCGACCACGCGACCGCGGCCGGCAAGGAGTACGGCCTCAAGGTGCAGGTGCTCGACGAGAAGGCGCTCACCAAGGGCGGCTACGGCGGCATCCTCGGCGTCGGCGTCGGCTCCACCAACCCGCCGCGCCTGGTGAAGATCGCCTACACCCACCCCAAGGCGGAGAAGCACCTGGCCCTGGTCGGCAAGGGCATCACCTACGACTCGGGCGGCATCTCCCTGAAGCCGGCCGGCCACAACGAGACGATGAAGTGCGACATGAGCGGCGCCGCCGCCGTGTTCTCCACGGTCGTCGCCGCCGCCCGTCTCGGCCTGAAGGTCAATGTCACCGGCTGGCTGGCACTCGCCGAGAACATGCCGTCCGGCTCCGCCACCCGGCCCGGTGACGTGCTGCGCATGTACAGCGGCAAGACCGTCGAGGTCCTCAACACCGACGCCGAGGGCCGTCTGGTGCTGGCCGACGCCCTGACCAAGGCCTCCGAGGAGAACCCGGACGCCATCGTCGACGTGGCGACCCTGACCGGCGCGATGGTGCTGGCGCTGGGTCACCGCCGCTTCGGCATCATGGCCAACGACGACGCCTTCCGCACCTCGATCCACGAGATCGCGGAGGAGGCCGGCGAGGACTCCTGGCCGATGCCGCTCCCGGCCGACCTGCGCAAGGGCATGGACTCCCCGACCGCCGACATCGCGAACATGGGCGAGCGGATGGGCGGCGGCCTGGTCGCCGGTCTGTTCCTGCAGGAGTTCATCGGCGAGGGCATCACCTGGGCCCACCTGGACATCGCCGGCCCGGCCTTCAACGAGTCCGGCCCGTGGGGCTACACCCCCAAGGGCGGCACCGGCTCCGCGGTCCGCACCCTGGTCCGCCTCGCCGAGCGCACCGCCGACGGCGACCTCGGCTAGTTCCCTTCGTCATCGGGCCCCGGACCATCGCACCTGGTCCGGGGCCCGGTGCGATTTCGCCGACGACGAAATCCGTAGTTTCATACGGTCGGGTTGTCCCCAAAGGCGGTCGATCCGCCGTCTCACCCCCCGGCCCTGCGTCCCGTCTTCAACGAACAAGTGCGAAGATGGGTCCTCGGCAGGACAGGGCCCCCACCACAGGGCCGAAGAAAAGCGGCCGAACACCAGCCGCCGCCCGGTCATCGAGGACCGGCGACCGGCGCACACGCTTGGAGGACGTGACGTGGCGAACGACGCCAGCACCGTTTTCGACCTAGTGATCCTCGGCGGTGGCAGTGGCGGCTACGCCGCGGCCCTGCGCGCTTCTCAGCTGGGCCTGGACGTCGCCCTGATCGAGAAGAACAAGCTCGGCGGCACCTGCCTGCACAACGGCTGCATCCCCACCAAGGCCCTGCTGCACGCCGGCGAGATCGCCGATCAGGCCCGTGAGGCCGAGCAGTTCGGTGTGAAGACCTCTTTCGAGGGCATCGACATCGCGGGCGTCCACAAGTACAAGGACGACGTGATCTCCGGCCTGTACAAGGGCCTGCAGGGCCTCGTCGCCTCCCGCAAGGTGACGTACATCGAGGGTGAGGGCCGGCTGTCCTCCCCCACCTCCGTGGACGTGAACGGCCAGCGCATCCAGGGCCGCCACATCCTCCTCGCGACCGGCTCCGTGCCGAAGTCGCTGCCGGGTCTGACGATCGACGGCAACCGCATCATCTCCTCGGACCACGCCCTGGTCCTGGACCGCGTCCCGAAGTCCGCCATCGTCCTCGGCGGCGGCGTCATCGGCGTCGAGTTCGCCTCCGCCTGGAAGTCCTTCGGCACCGAGGTCACGGTCATCGAGGGCATGAAGCACCTCGTCCCGGTCGAGGACGAGAACAGCTCCAAGCTGCTGGAGCGCGCCTTCCGCAAGCGCGGCATCAAGTTCAACCTGGGCACCTTCTTCCAGAAGGCCGAGTACACCGAGACCGGTGTCAAGGTCACCCTGGCCGACGGCAAGGAGTTCGAGGCCGAGGTCCTGCTGGTCGCCGTCGGCCGCGGCCCGGTCTCCGAGGGCCTCGGCTACGAGGAGCAGGGCATCGCGATGGACCGCGGCTACGTCCTGGTCGACGAGTACATGCGCACGAACGTGCCGACCGTCTCGGCCGTCGGTGACCTCGTCCCGACCCTCCAGCTCGCGCACGTCGGCTTCGCCGAGGGCATCCTGGTGGCGGAGCGTCTGGCCGGTCTCAACCCGGTCCCGATCGACTACAACGGTGTGCCGCGCGTGACCTACTGCCACCCGGAGGTCGCCTCCGTCGGCATCACCGAGGCCAAGGCCAAGGAGATCTACGGCGCGGACAAGGTCGTCGCTCTGAAGTACAACCTGGCGGGCAACGGCAAGAGCAAGATCCTGAAGACCGCGGGCGAGATCAAGCTCGTCCAGGTCAAGGACGGTGCGGTGGTCGGCGTCCACATGGTCGGTGACCGCATGGGCGAGCAGGTCGGCGAAGCGCAGCTGATCTACAACTGGGAGGCACTCCCCGCCGAGGTCGCGCAGCTCATCCACGCGCACCCGACCCAGAACGAGGCCCTGGGCGAGGCGCACCTGGCCCTGGCCGGCAAGCCCCTGCACTCCCACGACTAAGTCCCGGGCGCGACCACTTCCGCACTTCCCCTGGCTCTCGACTCCGCTCGAGCAGGGGAGACCCATCGTTAGGAGCAACCGAAACCATGGCGGTTTCCGTAACCCTTCCGGCGCTCGGTGAGAGCGTCACCGAGGGCACTGTCACCCGCTGGCTGAAGGCCGAGGGCGAGCGCGTCGAGCTCGACGAGCCGCTGCTCGAGGTCTCCACCGACAAGGTCGACACCGAGATCCCCTCCCCCGCGGCCGGCATCCTCGCGTCCATCAAGGTCGCCGAGGACGAGACGGTCGAGGTCGGCGCCGAGCTGGCCATCATCGACGACGGCACCGGCGCCCCCGCCGCTGCCCCTGCCCCGGCCGCCGCCGAGGCTCCGGCCCCGGTCGCCGCTCCGGCCCCCGTGGCCGAGGCTCCCGCCGCCCCGGCTCCGGCTGCCGCTCCGGCTCCGGCCGCCGCCCCGGCCGGTGCCGCCCAGGGCACCGACGTGGTCCTCCCGGCGCTCGGCGAGTCCGTCACCGAGGGCACCGTCACCCGCTGGCTGAAGGCCGTCGGCGAGACGGTCGAGGCCGACGAGCCGCTGCTCGAGGTCTCCACCGACAAGGTCGACACCGAGATCCCGTCGCCCGCCTCCGGCGTGCTGCTGGAGATCGTCGTCGGCGAGGACGAGACCGCCGAGGTCGGCGCCAAGCTTGCCGTCATCGGCGCCGAGGGCGCCGCTCCGGCCCCGGCTCCGGCTGCCGCTCCGGCCCCGGTCGCCGCCCCGGCCCCGGTCGCCGCTCCGGCGCCCGCACCGGCGCCGGTCGCGCCTGCCGTGCCGGCTCCGGCGCCGGTCGCCGAGCCCGCTCCGGAACCGGTCATCCCGTCGCCGAAGGCCGGTCTGGTCGTCGACGAGGGTGCGTACGTGACCCCGCTGGTCCGTAAGCTCGCCGCCGAGCACGGCGTGGCCCTGTCCTCGGTCAAGGGCACCGGTGTCGGTGGCCGTATCCGCAAGCAGGACGTCCTCGCCGCAGCCGAGGCCGCCAAGGCCGCCGCTGCCCCGGCCCCGGTCGCGGCCGCCCCGGCCGCCGCCCCGAAGGCCCCGGTGCTGGAGGTCTCGCCGCTGCGCGGCCAGACGGTCAAGATGACCCGGATGCGCAAGGTCATCGGCGACAACATGATGAAGGCCCTGCACGGCCAGGCTCAGCTGACCTCCGTGGTCGAGGTGGACATCACCAAGATCATGAAGCTGCGCGGCAAGGCCAAGGACGCCTTCCTGGCCCGCGAGGGCGTGAAGCTGTCCCCGATGCCGTTCTTCGTCAAGGCCGCGGCCCAGGCGCTGAAGGCCCACCCGGTCATCAACGCCCGGATCAACGAGGACGAGGGCACCATCACCTACTTCGACTCGGAGAACATCGGCATCGCCGTCGACTCCGAGAAGGGCCTGATGACCCCGGTCATCAAGGGTGCGGGCGACCTCAACCTGGCCGGTATCGCCAAGAGGACCGCGGAGCTCGCGGGCGCCGTGCGCGCCAGCAGGATCACCCCGGACGACCTGGCGGGCGCGACGTTCACGATCAGCAACACCGGCTCGCGCGGTGCGCTGTTCGACACGATCATCGTGCCGCCGAACCAGGTCGCGATCCTGGGCATCGGCGCCACCGTCCGGCGCCCGGTGGTCATCAACCACCCGGAGCTGGGCGAGACCATCGCCGTCCGCGACATGACGTACGTCGCGCTCTCCTACGACCACCGTCTGGTGGACGGCGCCGACGCCGCCCGTTACCTGACGGCCGTCAAGGCGATCCTGGAGGCCGGCGAGTTCGAGGTCGACCTCGGCCTGTGACCGTGGCGGCCGTCGGGCACAGGCCCGGCGGCCGGGGATCTCAACAACGAGGTCGGTCTCGGCCTCCGAGCCGGATCCGGCGTGTAACCAGCGGCGCCCCCACTCGGGACTTTCTCCCGGGTGGGGGCGCCGCTGTTGTGGACGTCTCCCCGCATCCGTCCCGCTCCGACTCCACGCGAAAGGGATAATGTCCCTCGTCAACCATGGCCGCGAAGGAGCATTTATGACCCACCCGCCAGTCGTCCACTCGTTGCGCGAGCACATCCGCGAGCACATCGTGGAAGGGATCGTGAGCGGGCGCTGGAAGCCGGGGGAACGGATCGTCGAGCGGCGTATCGCGACCGAGCTGCAGGTCAGCCAGACGCCCGTACGGGAGGCCCTGCGTGAGCTGGAGACGCTGCGCCTGATCGAGTCGGCACCGAACAAGGGCGTACGCGTCCGCAATCTCTCCGCGGCCGACCTGGAGGAGATCTACCCGGTACGAGCCGGCCTGGAGCAGATCGCGGCGGAGCTGGCCGTGCAGCGGCTCGCCGAGGACTGCTCGGCTCTGGAGCCGCATGTGGCGGCGCTGTACGAGGCGGACCGCAGGGCCGACGGCGAGGCGCAGGTGCGGCACACCGTGGGCTTTCACCGGGAGCTGGTGCGGGCGGCGGGCAACAGCGTGCTGCTGCACACCTGGGAGGGCCTGGGCATCGAGGTCTTCACGGCGCTGTCGATCCGCTGGCTGGGGACGCGCCAGCAGTCGTACGCGGAAGAGCACGACACGCTCGTCGAGGCGTTCAAGCGACGCGATCCCGAGATCGGCGCGCTCGTGAAGGCCCACGTCCTGGGCTGCGCGCCGCACCCCTGAGCGGTCCGGCGCGCCCTGCCGCCTCCGCGGCCCGAGCGCCCGAATCGCCCGGTTTGCGTTGACACCCCGTGCCCGTTTTCACGGCACGGAATGCCAATTTCGCAATTCTGGGCAGATTTATACCCTCAGGCTTTGATCGATCATCGATCAGGCGCTTACAGTCTTCCGCGGGTTCACCAACCCACCGCCTTGTCCTGCCAGACAACGGCACCCCTCTACACCCCCTCCCAGTCCGGAAGGCGGCGATCATGACCGACCCCGTAGGCAAGCTTCCGAGCGAGCTCGACCAGCTCCCGGACCGTGACACCGAGGAGACCGCCGAGTGGGCGGCCTCCCTGGACGCCGTCACCAAGGCCGCCGGCCCGCACCGGGCCGCGTACCTGATGCGCCGCACCCTTCAGCACGCCGAGGGCGCGGGCCTGGCCCTGCCCAAGCTGCTGGAGACGGACTACGTCAACACCATCCCCACCTCCGCCGAGCCGTCCTTCGACGGCGACGCGGAGATCGAAGCCCGCATCACCGCGTGGAACCGCTGGAACGCGGCCGCCATGGTGACCCGCGGCTCGCGCTTCGGCGTCGGCGGCCACATCGCCACCTTCGCCTCTGCCGCCTGGCTCTACGAGACCGGCTTCAACCACTTCTTCCGCGGCAAGGAGGGTGACGGCTCCGGCGACCAGCTCTACATCCAGGGCCACGCCTCCCCCGGCATCTACGCCCGCGCCTTCCTCGACGGCCGCATCAGCGAGCAGCAGCTCGACAACTTCCGCCAGGAGGCCGGCGGCAACGGCCTGCCCTCCTACCCGCACCCGCGGCGCCTGCCCTGGCTGTGGGAGTTCCCCACCGTCTCCATGGGCCTCGGCCCGCTCTCCGCGATCTACCAGGCGCGCTTCAACCACTACCTGCAGAACCGCGGTATCAAGGACACCTCGCAGTCCCACGTCTGGGCGTTCCTCGGCGACGGCGAGATGGACGAGCCCGAGTCGACCGCGGCCCTCACCCTCGCGTCGCGCGAGCGGCTCGACAACCTGACCTTCGTCATCAACTGCAACCTGCAGCGCCTCGACGGACCGGTCCGCGCCAACTTCAAGATCGTGCAGGAGCTGGAGGCCCGTTTCCGCGGCGCCGGCTGGAACGTCGTCAAGACGCTGTGGGGCAACGCCTGGGACGAGCTGTTCCAGCTCGACACCAACGGTGCCCTGGTCCGCCGGCTCCGTGAGGTGCCGGACGCACAGTTCCAGACGTACCAGACCCGCGACGCCGCCTACATCCGTGAGCACTTCTTCGGCGCCGACCCCGCCCTCGTGCAGATGGCGCAGGTGCTGACCGACGCCAAGATCCTCGAGTGCTTCCAGACCTCCCGCGGCGGCCACGAGGCCCGCAAGGTCTACGCGGCGTACAAGGCGGCCCTCGAGTTCAAGGGCGCGCCGACCGTGATCCTCGCCCAGACGGTGAAGGGCTACACGCTCGGCCCCGGCTTCGAGTCGAAGAACGCCAACCACCAGATGAAGAAGCTCTCGGGCCAGGAGTTCCGCGCCATGCGCGACCTGCTCGACCTTCCGATCCCGGACGCCGAGCTCAACGAGGACCTGGTCCCCTACGGCCACCCCGGCGCCGACTCCCCCGAGGTCCGTTACCTCCAGGAGCGCCGCGCGGCCCTCGGCGGCCCCGCCCCGGCCCGCCGTGTGCACCCGGTGGCCCCGCTGCCGCAGCCGGCCGACAAGCCCTTCGCCCCGCTCCTCAAGGGCTCCGGCAAGCAGGAGATGGCCACCACCATGGCCTTCGTCCGGCTCGTCAAGGACCTGATGCGGGACAAGGAGACCGGCAGGCGCTGGGTGCCGATCGTCCCCGACGAGGCCCGTACCTTCGGTATGGAGTCGCTGTTCCCGTCGGCCGGTATCTACTCGCCGCTGGGCCAGACGTACGAGCCGGTCGACCGCGACCAGCTGATGTACTACAAGGAGGCCAAGGACGGCCAGGTCCTCAACGAGGGGATCACCGAGGCCGGCGCCATGGCCGACTTCATCGCCGCCGCGACGTCGTACGCGACGCACGGCGAGACGATGATCCCCTTCTACATCTTCTACTCGATGTTCGGCTGGCAGCGCACCGGCGACCAGATGTGGCAGCTCGCCGACCAGCTCGGCAAGGGCTTCATCGTGGGCGCCACGGCGGGCCGCACCACCCTCACCGGTGAGGGCCTCCAGCACGCGGACGGCCACTCGCACCTGATCGCGGCCACGAACCCGGCGTCACTCAACTACGACCCGGCCTTCGCGTACGAGATCGCGGTCATCGTCAAGGACGGTCTGCGCCGCATGTACGGCGAGAACCCTGAGGACGTCTTCTACTACCTCACCGTCTACAACGAGCCCAAGCCGCAGCCCGCCATGCCGGAGGGTGTCGAGGAGGGCATCGTCAAGGGCCTGTACCGCTTCAAGGAGGCGGAGGGCCTGACGGCCGACGCGCCCGGTCTGCAGCTGCTGGCCTCCGGTACGGCCATCCACTGGGCCCTGGAGGCCCAGCAGATCCTCGCCGAGGAGTGGGGCGTGGCCGCGGACGTCTGGTCCGCGACCTCGTGGGGCGAGCTGCGCCGCGACGCCCTGGAGTGCGACGAGGCCCTGCTCCGCGGTGAGCAGCGTGTCCCGTACGTCACCCGTGCCCTGGAGGGTGCTCCGGGCCCGGTCCTCGCCGTCAGCGACTGGATGCGCCAGGTCCCGGACCAGATCGCCCAGTGGGTGCCGCAGGACTACTCCTCGCTCGGCACGGACGGCTTCGGCATCTCCGACACCCGCGACGCGGCCCGCCGCCACTTCGGTGTCGACGCCCGGTCAGTCGTGGTCGCCGCACTGGCCCAGCTGGCCCGCCGCGGCGAGGTGAAGCCGGAGTCGGTCGCCGAGGCCCGCGCCCGCTACGGGATGTAGTTTCGACGGTCGCCCTCGCACCGCTTCGCGGGCTTCGGACGTGGTTTCGTGATCGCCCTCGCACCGCTTCGCGGGCTTCGGGACTCCCGGCCGGACCCCGTCCGGCGCCCCTGGGCGGCGTGGGCGGACCAGAACCCGGTTGTCAGTGGCGGCGCGCATGATGTCCTCATGCGCGCTGCCCGGCTGATCAAGATGGTGCTTCTGCTCCAGTCCCGCCCGTCGATGACGGCGGGCGAACTGGCGCAGGAGCTCGAAGTGTCCGAGCGCACGGTCGCCCGGGATGCCCTCGCCCTCTCGGAGGCGGGGGTTCCTGTGTATGCGGACCGGGGCAGGGCCGGCGGGTACCGGCTCATAGGCGGGTACCGCACCCGTCTGACGGGCCTGGCGCGCAGCGAGGCCGAGGCGCTCTTCCTCTCCGGAGTGCCCTCCGCCCTGCGGGAGATGGGCCTGGAGGACGCCGCTTCGGCAGCCCGGCTGAAGGTCTCCGCGGCGTTGCTCCCGTCCCTGCGGGACGCCTCCGACTCGGCGGCGCAGCGCTTCCATCTGGACGCGCCGGGCTGGTACCAGGAGCCCGGGACGCCGGAACTGCTGCCCGCGCTGGCGGAGGCGGTGTGGGACGACCGTCCGGTCCGCGCGCGCTACCGGCGCGGGGGCGGCGAGGTCGAGCGCTCGCTCGATCCTCACGGGCTCGTCCTCAAGGCGGGCGTCTGGTATCTGTGTGCCCGTACGGACGGGGACTTCCGGGTGTACCGGGTCGAACGTTTCACGGCGGTGGCCGTCGCCGGGGACCGTTTCGTACGGGACGAGGACTTCGACCTTCCGGGCTTCTGGGAGGAGCGGGCGGCGCAGTTCGCCCGCTCGATCCTGCGCGAGGAGGTGGTGATACGTGTGTCGCCGGCCGGCGCCGAACGGCTTCCGCACGTCACGGACCGTGCGGCCGCGCACGAGGCCCTGGCCGCCGCGGGCCCGCCGGACCCCGCGGGGCGGATCACACTGACCCTCCTGGTCGAGTCCCTGGAGGTCGCGTACACCCAGCTGATCACGCTGGGCCCCGAGCTGGAGATCCTCGAACCCACGGCCCTCCGTGCCCGCTTCCGGGAGGCGGCCACCCGGCTGCGCGAGCTGTATGCCTGAATCGGCTTCCCCGGACGGTTCCGCGCCTACCGGTACTCCTCCGCCGTGCGGTCCGCGCCACCGTTCACGACGTCACGGATGTACGCCCACGCGTCCGGCCGGCTTCCGTCCGCGTCGGTGAAGCCGTACTCCCCGGCCAGCTGACCGCTGCTCAGCGACTGCCCGTTCCACCGGTGCCGTTCCGGGTCGGCCGCGAGCGCGGCGACCGCGCGGCCGACGAACACCGGCGATTCGGAGATCGCGAAATCCGGCTGCTCGGCGATCGCGTCGCGCCAGTTCTCCTCCTGGACCCCGAAGTGGTCCAGCATCTGCTCGGAGCGCAGCCAGCCGGGGGTCACGGACACCGCCGTGCAGCCCTCGCTCTTGAGGTCCTCGCCCAGCGCGAACGCCATCCGGATCGGGGCGTTCTTGGTGAGGTCGTAGTAGAAGTTCTCGCGGAAGCCCTTGTTGGACTCGGACGTACCGTCCGTGATCTCGACGACGAGCCCGCCCGGGTGCCGTACCAGCAGGGGCAGTGCGCAGCTGCTGGTGATGATGTGGGACTTCACGCCGAGCTCCAGCATGCGCAGTCCGTGCCCGAGTTCGGTCTCCCACATCTTCTTGCCGAAGACGACCAGGTGTTCGCCGCCCCAGAGGTCGTTGACGAGGATGTCGAGCCGGCCGTGCGTGCGGTCGATGCGCTCGATCAGGGCCTTGACCTCGTCCGGCACCAGATGGTCCGTCGGGACGGCGATACCGACACCTCCCGCCGCCGTGACGAGCTCGGCGGTCTCCTCGATCGTCTCCGTCGTCCGGCCGACCTCGCTGGTCCTCTCCCGGGTGGTGCGTCCGGTGACGAAGACGGTGGCGCCCGCGGCACCGAGTTGTACGGCGATGGCCCGGCCGGCGCCGCGTGTGGCGCCCGCGACGAGGGCGACCCTTCCGTTCAGTGGCTTGTCCTGAGTCATGGAACGACCGTCGCACGTAAACACGACATCTTCTGTCCGGCTTTTCCGCGTGCGAGCCGTGCCGCCAACCCCGATGCTTGTCCCGTGATGGAAGAGTCGGAGTTCTGGGAGATCGTCGACAGCACCCGGGAGGCCGCCGGGGGCGACCCCGACGAACATGCCGACCTGCTCGTCGAACGGCTGCTCCAGCTGGACCCTGAATCCGTGGTCGACTTCGCGAGACATTTCGAGTCCCGCTACAACCGCGCGTACCAATGGGATCTGTGGGGCGCCGCTGCGGTGGTGCTCGGCGGGGCGACCGACGATGCCTTCGACTCCTTCCGGTGCTGGCTGATCGGGCAAGGCCGCCATGTCTTCGAGGGGTCCGTGCACGACGCGGACGCTCTCGCCGATCTCCTGGACGATTTCGACGAGGAGATCGACGGGGACGGTCTGGAGCTGGGTTTCGCGGCGGACGAGGCGTACGAGGAGCTCACCGGCATCGAGACACCGGAATTGGGGCTGCCGGAACCGGCCCCGGAGCCGGAGGGCGAGCCGGTCGGCCTGGAGGACGACACGGCCCTGGCGGAACGTTTCCCCAGGCTCTGGGAACGCTTCCGGCCGCGGCCATAGGTCTGTGCTACCGGGTTTATTCGCAGTGCACCGGGCTTCAGCCCGGTGGTGAAGCGAATCTGAGAACTGCTCTGACCTCAGCTGTGTGCACAGGTCTGCACTGTTGGCCTCGGCCCGGGTCAGAGCGGCCGGTTCTGCTGCTCGATGTATCACGATGCTGAGGGGCGCGCTGCCGGCGGACCCGGCGAAGTAGGGCCCGGACGACATGCGTTGTGCCCGCCGGTAGTGGCGGTCGAGGTTGGGGACTCCTGGCGGGGTCTGCGTGAGGAGACGTCCTTGATCCCGACACCACAGCCCTCAACGGCCCGGTAGGCGGGAATCGCCCTCGTACACGAGGGGCGAAGGATGTCAAACGGTCCGCGGGATCTGCTGGGCCTGCTTGCGGATGGCGAACGAGGTGACGATCTCGACCACGCCCAGCGCGATCAGCCAAATGCCACCGACGATGGTCAGCAGCGAGATCGACGTGAGGGGCGCGGCGATCAGCACGACCCCACCGAGGACGCTGACGACGCCGAAGAAGATCTGCCAGCCACGGGCGGGCATCGCCCGGTCGGAGACCGCGGCGACGAGGTGGAGGATGCCGCGGATCAGCCAGCCGATGCCGATCCACAGGGCCAGCAGCAGTACGGACTGCAGCTCGTCGCGCAGGCAGAACAGCCCCAGCAGGATGCACAGGGCGCCGCTGATGAAGCCCAGCACCCTCAGCCCGGTGGAGACATGGGTGCCGAACGCGGCGACGATCTGCACGATCCCGATGATCAGCAGATAGAGACCGAAAAGCACACCGACGACCAGCAGCGTCTTTTCCGGCCACACCAGGACCAGGACGCCCAGGACCAGGGAGGCGAGGCCGGCGATCAGGATCGCCTGCCAGGCCCAGCGGGACAGGAAGTGCAGCGGGCCCTCCTCGTTCGGGGGACTCGACGCCGGCTGAGTGTACTGACCGTTCATACGGTCCACGTTCGCTGGCACGAGCCCCCCGCACGATCCGGCGGGGCCGGACGGGTGAATCCCGCCCGGGACCAGTAGTGCCGGGATCAGTAGTGCGTACCGCCGTCGATGCGATCTCGGTGCCCGTGATGAAGGCGCCGTCCTCGGAGCCCAGCATGGCGACCGCACCCGCGACGGTCTCGGGGCCGGCGAAGCCCTGGCCGATGCCCGGGCTGACCGAACGATTGGCGGCGCGCACCGCCAGGCGGGCCCGTGCGGGGCGGCAAGCTCCAGCCCGTCCGGCGCTTGAGGACGGACACTCCGGCCCGTCGTGCGGAGAACGGCAACCGGCGTCCGGCGCTCGCGGGCCCACCGCCCGCAGGGCGGTCCCCCGGGGCCGTACCCCTACACGCTGCGACCCATGAGCACGTCGTCGACGTACTCGCCGTCGAGCAGGAGCTCCCCCGGGAGGATGCCTTCGACGGCATAGCCTTCGGACTCGTACAGCTTGCGCGCCGGGGTGTTGTGGGCCAGGACGCGCAGCCATATCCGGATCGCGCCCTGTCGCCGTGCTTCGTCTGCCGCGGCGCGCAGCAGGGCGCGTGCCGTACCCAGCCCGCGGGCCCACTCGGCCACGACCAGGCCCTGGATCTGGCGCACATGGGCGTTCGAGGCGAGCGGGCTCGGCCGGCCCAGTCGGATGTACCCCGCGATGCTCCGGTCGTCCGACTCCGCGACCAGGATCTCCTCGCGTGGGTTGCGCTCGGTGAAGAACGGGCCGTACGGCGGCTGCGGCTTCGGGGTCACCGCGAACAGCGGTGACCACGTGATCGCGTCGAGTTCGGTGAGGACTGCGTCGTCGGCAAGGGTCGCGGGGCGTATCCGGTGATCGTTCATGGGTGTCACTCTGCCCGGCGCCTCGCTCGCTCCGCAGCCGTTTTTCTCCGCCGGACAAATGCCGACCCACAGGGCAGGATGAGCCCATGCGGATCGCGGTCTCCGGCTCCTCCGGACTCATCGGCTCGGCGCTCGTACGCTCCCTGCGCGCGGACGGACACCAGGTGGTACGCCTGGTGCGCCGCCCGGCGCGTACCGGCGACGAGGTCGAGTGGGCGCCCGGCCGGCAGTACGTCGACACGGCCGGGCTGGTCGGCTGCGAGGCCGTCGTGCATCTTGCCGGCGCCGGTCTGGGCGACCGGCGGTGGAGCGAGGAGTACATGCGCGAGATCCGGAACAGCCGGGTGCTCGGCACGGCCGCCGTCGCCAAGGCGCTCGCCTCCCTGGACGTACCGCCGAAGGTGCTGGTGAGCGGTTCGGCGGTCGGCTACTACGGGGACACCGGCGACCGTGCGGTCGACGAGGGCGCCCCGCCCGGTGACGGCTTCCTCGCCTCGGTGTGCGTCGAGTGGGAGGAGGCCACCGCCCCCGCCGCCGAGGCGGGTGTGCGCACGGCCTTCTTGCGCACCGGTCTGGTGATCGCCCGCGGGGGTGGCGCCTGGGACAGGCTCTTCCCCCTCTTCAAAACGGGCCTCGGCGGGCGGCTCGGTGGAGGGAAGCAGTACTGGAGCTTCATCGCGCTGCACGACCACATCGCGGCGATCCGTCACATCATCGACATGGAAACCCTGTCGGGGCCGTGCAACCTCACGGCTCCCGAACCGGTCACCAACCGTGAGGTGACCGCCGCGATGGGCCGGGTGCTGCGCCGTCCGACCCCCTTCCCGGTGCCCGCCTCCGTCCTGCGGCTCGCGATCGGCGAGTTCGCCGGCGATGTGCTGAGCAGCCAGCGGGTGCTGCCGAGGAAGCTCCTCGACTCCGGCTTCTCCTTCGCCTTCCCCCGCATCGACGAGGCTCTGCGCGCAGCACTGCGCTGACCGTTTCCTGCCGTTGTGCGCCCGCGTGCTCCCGTGCCCGTCCGGTGCGCGACTGTATCTGTCCGGATCCGTTCCTAATCTCGACCAGAACTCGGGAATTCCCCGGGCCCGTTGGGGGCACAACGTCTCCACCATGCCGCGCCGACCTCGGGGAGGGGCACGTGATCGCACCCGCTCATCATGCGGACGTCGTCATCGTCGGGGCAGGACTCGCAGGCCTGTCCGCGGCCCATCGGCTGACCAGCGCGGGACTGACAATCTGCGTGCTGGAGGCCGCCCCCGAAGTCGGCGGCCGGATGTCCACCGAGCGGCTCGACGGATTCCGGCTCGACCGGATCGGACGCCTGCTCAGTTCCTCGTACCCCGAACTACGGCGCACGCCGGGGCTCGACGGGCTCGAACTCCGGCCCTTCTCGCCCGGTGTACTCGTGCACAGCGAAGGCCGCCGTTACCGGGCCGGGGAGCCCGGGAGCGCGCGATGGGGGTCCCCCCAGGGCGTAGGGGGAGCACTGACCGCGGCACGCGCCCTGGCGAGCGCCCCCCGCGCCTCGACCCTGCTCGGCAACGCGCTCGACCAGGCCCGGCTCGGCGCCGCCCTCACCCGGCTCGCGGCCACCCCGGCCCCACGACTGCTGGCCCGCCCCGAACTGCCCACGGGCACGGCACTGCTGCGCCGCGGACTGCCGTCCCGTACCGTGCGCGGCTTCCTCCGCCCACTGCTCGCCGCGCTGCTGTGCGACCCCGAACTCACCACCTCCAGCCGGTGCGCCGACCTCGCGCTGCGCGCATACCTCCGGGGCGGGCTGTGCGCGCCGGCCGGCGGCGCATCGGCCCTCACCGACCTGCTCACAGCGTCACTCCCGCCGGGAACGGTACGGACGGGGGTACGCGCGGTCTCCGTCTCCACCACGTCGGTCGTCACCGCGGAACACGGCGAAGTACGGTGCCGCTCCATGCTCCTGGCAACCGGCGCGCGCTCCGCGGCGGAGCTCCTTCCCGGCCTGCGGGTGCCGTCCTTCCACCCGGTGACGGCGTTTCACCACACCGCGCCCGTCGCGCCGCTCGCCGAGCCGGCGCTGCTGCTGGACGCCGACCGCGGCGGACCCGTCGCGCACACGGCCGTCATGAGCGAGGTCGACCCCTCGCGCGCCCCACGCGGCCGGGTGCTGATCTCCTCCACGGTGCTCGGGCCTCCCGGGCGCGGCCTGGACCGCCGGGTTCTGCGCCACCTCGCCGCGCTCTACGGCACGTCGACATCCGGCTGGGACCTGCTCGCCGTCCACCACGACCCGGACGCGGTCCCGGCGATGCCGCCCCCGCACGACCTGCGCCGCCCGGTCCGTCTGCTGTGCGGGCTGTACGTCTGCGGCGACCACCGCGACACGAGCACGGTGCAGGGCGCGCTGTTCTCGGGCCGCCGGGCGGCCCGGGCGATCCTGACGGACTTCGGCATCCGCCCCCAGGCGGACAAGAAGGTGCCTCTCCCGGCGGCGGCGTAGGGCTGACGCCCTCCGTCCAGGCGGCCGGCGTGTCCGTCGTCAAACGCCGGACAGGCTCGGGGGGTTGCTGCCGGTCGCCGGATGCCGCTCCGGGGGATACCGTCCGGGCCGGGCATGATTTACGCCGCACGATGACTCTGCTGCGCAATTCCCGGATGGTTCCGACGCGCGGACCGTGACCTGCGGCTACGAGGCCGTCGGTGCTGCCCTCGTAGCCGGTCTCTGCTGCTCGGCCGAATTGAGCAGCAGAGTCCACGATCTCGTCGTGGGATTGATTGACCGGCACGTTCGCGCGGCACACATCACGTTTTACGGCCCGGACGGCACCCCCTGCACGGCCCCCTTCACACGCACCGGTAGGGCAGTCGTTCCGCGGGGGCAGAACGGCGGGCACAACCGGACCACCGGGCCGCACCCAATCAAGCCCGTCCGGTGTTTGAGGACGGACACTCCGGCCAACTGAACGGTGGGCGTCAGGTTCCAGCCTGTCCGGCGTTTGAGGACGGACGCACGGGCCGACCCGGACGGAAAGCAGCAACCAGCGCGCGGCGCGCGTCACCCCAGCGCGGCCACGCGGTCGCGGTAGGTGCGCACCGCCGAGGCATCGCGGTACGGCTCCAAGCGGCGCTCGAACTCGCTGACGTACTCCAGCGCACGCGCCGACCGCATCTCCGACGCCTGCTGCGCAGCCTCCGCGCCCAGCGCGCACGCCTGGTCCAGCTCGCCCAGGCCCAGCCGGGCCGTGGCCAGCACGACGCGGCAGAACAGCCGGCTGCGCGCGAAGCCCGGCGCGCGCAGTTGCAGCGAGCGCTCCGCGTGCTGCGCCGCCGTGCGGTACTGGTGCAGATCACGGTGGCAGTGCGCGAACTCGTCCGCCAGCTGCGCGTCGTCGAAGAAGCGCACCCAGTACGGCGTGTCGTCCCCGGGCCGGGCGGTCTCGAGCGCCCGCTCGGCCCGTACGAGGGACGCGGTGCAGGCCCGCACGTCGCCGAGCACCCCGTGCCCGCGCGCCTCGACGGCGTGCAGCAGCGCCTGTACGACGGGCGGGGCGGCCGAGCCGACGCCCTGCTGGGCGACCCGGGCCAGCTGGACGGCCTCGCGCCCGTGGCCCAGGTAGACGGCCTGGCGGCTCATGGTGACCAGTACATAGGAGCCGTAGGCCCGGTCGCCGGCCGCCTGGGCGAGTCGCAGGGCCTGGACGAAGTACCGCTGGGCGAGGCCGTGGGCGGCGACGTCGTACGAGGTCCAGCCGGCCAGCCTCGTCAGATCCGCGGCGGCCGCGAACAGGCGTCGCCCGGTGGCCTCCCCGTAGGTGCCGCGCAGCATCGGCTCGGCCTCGTGCTCGAGGTAGCGCACGAGGGCCTGCCGGGCGTGCCCACCGCCGTAGGCGTGGTCGAGTGCCCGGAACAGCTCCCCGACCGACCGCAGTGCGGCGATGTCCCCGCCGGTCACCCGCTGCCCGGGGGTCCGGTCGGCGCCACGCTGTCGCGGCAGGACGACCCGTCCCGGCGACGGGACACGGGAGGCGCCGTGCGCTCCGGTCGTCGGCTCTCCGCGGCCGACGCATTCGTCGGCGCGGCCGATCAGCCAGTCCCGGCTGGGGACGACCAGTCCCGCCGGGGTGAAGGCGATCTTGCGCATCTCGACATGGTTGCCGGAGTCCTTGCGCCACAGCCCGCTGACGATGTCGACGGCCTCCTCCGGGGTGGCGGCGAACTCCAGTCCCGCGTACACGGGGGCGCAGGCGTCGAGCCCCAGGTCCTGCGCGGAGAGGCGGCGTCCGAGCCGCCGGGTGAAGACTTCGGCGATCAGAGCGGGGGTGGTGCCGCGCGGCTGCTGGCCGCGCAGCCAGCGGGTCACCGATGTCTTGTCGTACCGCAGGTCGAGGCCGTGCTCCAGACCCAGCTGGTCCACCCGGCGGGCGAGCCCCGCATTGGAGAATCCGGCCTCGGCGATGAGCGCGGCGAGCTGGCGGTTGGTGCGCTGCGAGGGTCGTTCCGTCATCAGCTCTAAGGTCTCCTGCCTTCCGGGCCGGGGCCAGCCCTCATGGAACGGCGTGAATTTAGCTGCCCTCACCACCCGGACCGCCACCTTCGCCCCACATTCATCCGATCGTGTGAGGATTGGCCAGAGGTTGGTGACAGGATCCGCCCGGCCGGTTCTTCGATCCTGGGTCGTACAGTGGCGGGGCGCGGATACGTGCACAATGCAGGCGCTAAGGAGGCATTGCCGTGACTGAGCTGCGGTTCGTCCATCTGGGCTTCGGCGAGGACGCCGTCGACTACCAGGAAGCGTGGCAGGAGCAGCGGCGCGTGCACGCGGCACGGTTCGCGGACGAGATTCCGGACACCTGTCTTCTGCTGGAGCACCCGCCCGTCTACACCGCGGGACGGCGCACCGAGGACAGTGAGCGCCCCCTGGACGGCACCCCGGTCGTGGACGTCGACCGCGGCGGAAAGATCACCTGGCACGGCCCGGGCCAGATCGTCGGCTACCCGATCCAGAAGCTGCCCCGCCCGGTGGACGTGGTCGCCCACGTCCGACGCCTGGAGGAGGCGCTGATCCGTACGGCAGCGGAGTTCGGCCTGGAGACCACCCGGGTCGAGGGCCGCAGCGGCGTGTGGGTGCTGGGCGACCCGGTCGAGCAGCGCCCGCAGATCGGCGGGCTCTCCCTCGACCTCGACCCGCGGCTGCACGACGAGGAGTTCGACCCGCGTCTGAACGGCCCGGAGTACGCCCCCTCCAACGCCGGCCAGCGTCGCGAGGACCGCAAGCTCGCCGCGATCGGCATCCGGGTCGCCAAGGGCGTCACGATGCACGGCTTCTCGTTCAACGTGAACCCGGACAACACCTGGTTCGACCGGATCGTGCCGTGCGGCATCCGGGACGCGGGCGTCACCTCACTCGCGAACGAGCTGGGGCGCGACATCGCCGTCACCGAGGTGCTGCCGGTGGTGCAGAAGCACCTGGAGGACGTACTGCGGAACGCGGTCCTGGCGCCTCGCGAGCGCACCACCTCCCCCTAGCTCTCGGCTCCGCTCGAGCAGGGGCCCCCATCGGGAATGCGCACCTCTGGCCACGGGTTGGCTGGACGTAAGGCATCCGAAACACGGGCGTACCCTGGTGTCCGCCGAAGAATCGAAGTCGTAGGGAGCACGTCGTGTCCGCAGTCACCCCCGACGGACGCAAGATGCTGCGCCTGGAGGTCCGGAACAGTCAGACCCCCATCGAGCGCAAGCCCGAGTGGATCAAAACCCGGGCGAAGATGGGCCCCGAGTACAACGCCCTCCAGAAGCTCGTCAAGAGCGAGGGCCTGCACACGGTGTGTCAGGAGGCGGGCTGTCCGAACATCTTCGAATGCTGGGAGGACCGCGAGGCGACCTTCCTCATCGGCGGCGACCAGTGCACCCGGCGCTGCGACTTCTGCCAGATCGACACCGGCAAGCCGCAGGCGCTGGACCGTGACGAGCCCCGCCGGGTCGGCGAGTCGGTCGTCACGATGGACCTGAACTACGCCACCATCACCGGCGTCGCGCGCGACGACCTGGAGGACGGCGGCGCCTGGCTGTACGCGGAGACCGTGCGCCAGATCCACCAGCAGACCGCCGGCCGCGAGGGCGGCCACACCAAGGTCGAGCTGCTCGCCCCGGACTTCAACGCGGTGCCGGAGCTGCTCGAGGAGGTCTTCGCCTCCCGCCCCGAGGTGTTCGCGCACAACATCGAGACGGTCCCGAGCATCTTCAAGCGGATCCGCCCCGGCTTCCGTTACGAGCGCTCCCTCGAGGTCATCACCAAGGCCCGCGAGTACGGCCTGGTGACCAAGTCGAACCTGATCCTCGGCATGGGCGAGACCCGCGAGGAGGTCAGCGAGGCGCTGCAGGACCTGCACGACGCGGGCTGCGAGCTGATCACCATCACCCAGTACCTGCGTCCGTCCGTGCGGCACCACCCGGTGGAGCGCTGGGTCAAGCCGCAGGAGTTCGTGGAGCTGAAGGAGGAGGCCGACGAGATCGGCTTCTCCGGTGTGATGTCCGGGCCGCTGGTCCGCTCTTCGTACCGTGCGGGACGGCTGTACCAGCAGGCGATGGAGAAGCGCAGCCGAGCTGCAGCGTAGGTTGAGGGTCCGCCCGGTTGAGGGTCCGCCCGAGGGCTCCGTGCGGCTCCGCCGCCTGGGGGCGGGCACTCGGCCGCAGCGGAAGCGAGGCGGAGCTCGACCAACAGGGCGGAGAAGCGCAGCCGAGCTGCAGCGTAGGTTGAGGGTCCGCCCGAGGGCTCCGTGCGGCTCCGCCGCCTGGGGGCGGGCACTCGGCCGCAGCGGAAGCGAGGCGGAGCTCGACCGACAGGGCGGAGAGGCGCCGCGACGCCGCGACTGTGTGAAACCACTCACAAATAGCTACCGCCAGGTAATGACCGATTCGACGCGGCCCGTACACCCTTCGCAGGTCGGAGGGGTTTACGGGCCGCGTTGCCGTTTTGTCCGGCGCGGGTGAATGTTTCATTGTTGTTTGACCCCTCGGTCACCCCCTGGTAACACCAATCAGTGACCTTGGGTTCACGCACCGCGCACACCTCTCATCCGTCCACAGGGAGGCATTCCGCCATGCAGGTCGCGACGACCGTCCGCGCCACCACCATCCCGTCACTCACCGGCGCACTGCGCGCCGTCGAGTCCCTCCTCATGGCCGCCGGTCAGCGCACCGCCCGCCGGAACGCCTGGACCGCCGTCCTGGAGGACCGGCGCCGCGCGAAGGACCGGGTCGAGGCCCAGCACGTACTGGAGGCCGCGGCTGTCCGCCGTTCCTGAGCCACGTAAACTTCAGGACATGGCGAGGAAGGCAAACAACGGCGGCGCGGACAGCGCCGCGACACCCGGGCGGCTCAAGCAGATCGCCCTGACGTACAAGATGACCCGGAAGGCCGATCCCAAGGTCGGTCTCGTGGTCGCAGGCGTGGGAATCGTCACCTTCGGTGTCCTCCTCGCGATCGGTTTTCTGATCGATCACCCGGTCTACCTGGGCATCCTGGGCTTCATCCTGGCCTTCCTCGCGATGGCGATCGTCTTCGGACGCCGTGCCGAGCGGGCCGCCTTCGGGCAGCTGGAAGGCCAGCCGGGCGCGGCCGCCGCCGTACTGCAGAACATCGGCCGCGGCTGGACCACCACTCCCGCGGTCGCGATGAACCGCAGCCAGGACGTCGTCCACCGCGCCGTCGGCAAGGCCGGCATCGTGCTGGTGGCCGAGGGCAACCCGAACCGGCTGCGCACCCTGCTGGCGGCCGAGAAGAAGAAGATGGCCCGCGTCGTCGTGGACGTGCCGGTGCACGACTTCATCGTCGGCAACGGCGAGGGCGAGGTGCCGCTGAAGAAGCTCCGCACCACCCTGGTGAAGCTGCCCCGCGTCCTCACCGGCGCCCAGGTCACGGCGGCCAACGACCGGCTGCGCGCGCTGGGCGACCTGATGAGCAACATGCCGCTGCCGAAGGGCCCGATGCCGAAGGGCATGCGGATGCCGCGCGGCGGAAAGATGCGCTGACCCGTCCCGTCGTCCCGTACGTACGCGAAAGGGCGCCCGGATCCACTCCGGGCGCCCTTTCGCGTATCTCACAGCTCGTGTCCCGTACGCGGGCCCCGTGCGTCAGATCCTCACCTGCACCGACCGGCTGAGCCGGTCGTGCAGGCCGCGTCCGTCGCGGTCCCAGATCAGCGCGGGAAGCGCGAGGCACAGCAGCACGGAGCGGACCAGGACCCACACCAGGCCGGGCCGCCCGCCGTCCTCCGCCACGACCCGCAGCCCGAGGATCCGCTTGCCGGGGGTGGAGCCGAGCGTGCCCACGGTCAGCACACTCATCACGAAGAAGATCCCGAGCGCCAGGTTGCCCTGCGTCTGCCGGTCATCCTGGGCGAACGGCCCGGCTGCGATCAGCATGCACAGCGCCCAGTCGATGAAAATGGCGCCGAAGCGCCGTCCGAGCGGGGCGATGGAGCCCGGCCCGTTCTCCGGCAGACCGAGCCGCTCGCCCCGGTAGCCGAAGTCGGCGCCCATCTGCTCGGCTGCCGCGCGCGGCCCGGACAGCCACGATCCGATTGCTTGCCTCTTGTCCACCCGACCAACGGTACTGTGCCCGGATTCGTACCCCGGGCGCGCCCCCGGGCGCATGGCCCCGGCCCGGTTAACTTCGACGAAACAGATGGGTCATGCTTGAGAAATCCCCGGTACCTATGGTCGGCTCGAGAGTGGGCCCCGCACTGGCCGCACGACCGAGCTACCGCCCCGCCCCACCTCGTGGGGAGTAGGAGGAGTTGGATGTTCCAGAACGCCGACGAAGCGAAGAAGTTCATCTCGGACGAGGACGTCAAGTTCGTCGATGTCCGCTTCTGCGACCTGCCGGGCGTGATGCAGCACTTCACGATCCCCGCGGAGGCGTTCGACCCGGACGAGGAGCAGGCCTTCGACGGCTCGTCGATCCGCGGCTTCCAGGCCATCCACGAGTCGGACATGGCACTGCGCGCGGACCTCTCCACGGCCCGGATCGACCCGTTCCGCCGCGACAAGACGCTGAACGTCAACTTCTTCATCCACGACCCGATCACGGGCGAGCAGTACAGCCGTGACCCGCGCAACATCGCCAAGAAGGCCGAGGCCTACCTCGCCTCCACCGGCATCGCGGACACCGCCTTCTTCGGCCCCGAGGCCGAGTTCTACGTCTTCGACTCGGTCCGCTTCAACACGACGGCCAACGAGGGCTTCTACCACATCGACTCCGAGGCCGGCGCCTGGAACACCGGCGCGGTCGAGGACAACCGCGGCTACAAGGTCCGCTACAAGGGCGGCTACTTCCCGGTCCCGCCGGTCGACCACTTCGCCGACCTGCGCGCCGAGATCTCCCTGGAGCTGGACAAGGCCGGCCTGAAGGTCGAGCGCCAGCACCACGAGGTCGGCACCGCCGGCCAGGCCGAGATCAACTACAAGTTCAACACACTGCTCGCCGCGGCCGACGACCTGATGCTCTTCAAGTACATCGTGAAGAACGTCGCCTGGCGCAACGGCAAGACCGCCACCTTCATGCCCAAGCCGATCTTCGGTGACAACGGCTCCGGCATGCACGTCCACCAGTCCCTGTGGCAGGGTGGCGAGCCCCTCTTCTACGACGAGCAGGGCTACGCGGGCCTCTCCGACGTCGCCCGCTACTACATCGGCGGCATCCTCAAGCACGCCCCGTCGCTGCTGGCCTTCACCAACCCGACGGTGAACTCCTACCACCGCCTGGTCCCCGGCTTCGAGGCCCCGGTCAACCTGGTCTACTCGCAGCGCAACCGCTCCGCGGCCATGCGCATCCCGATCACGGGCTCCAACCCGAAGGCCAAGCGCGTCGAGTTCCGCGCCCCGGACCCGTCCTCCAACCCGTACCTCGCCTTCTCGGCCCTCCTCCTCGCGGGCCTCGACGGCATCAAGAACAAGATCGAGCCGGCCGAGCCGATCGACAAGGACCTCTACGAGCTCGCCCCCGAGGAGCACGCGGGCGTCCCCCAGGTCCCGACCGACCTCTCCGCGGTGCTGGACGCCCTGGAGGAGGACAACGAGTACCTGCAGGCCGGCGGTGTCTTCACCTCCGACCTGATCGAGACCTGGATCGACTACAAGCGCACCAAGGAAATCGCGCCGATCCAGCTGCGGCCGCACCCGCACGAGTTCGAGCTCTACTTCGACATCTGAGCCGGGGGCTCGGGCGACCTGCGAGGGAGTCCCGGAAGCCAGCCGTGACCTGCGAAAACGCGTCGCGCGAGTTCTCACGGATCCCGGCTGGTTTCCACCCCGTCGTGCACCGCGTGTGCACCGGACGCCGGTTTCTCCGACGTAACGTCAGACATAGCGGTGAAGGCCGCCACCCGTGGGGTGGCGGCCTTCATTCGTCGTCCCGCGCCATTCGATCAGGAAGAGGGTCGCGTCGTCGGTGGTGCTGCCGCCTCGTTGCCGCTTGAGGGTGTGGGAGAGGGAGCGCACCACTGCGCGTACTCCTGCCTCGGACCGCTCGTTGTGGTTGATCCAGCTGATGAGCTGTTCCTCGCCGAACTGTTCGCCGCCGGTGTCGTGCTCCTCGATCAAGCCATCGGTGAAGCACAGAACGCGGTCGCCGCGCCGGAGTGTCTGCTCGCTGATCTGTGGCTCCTGTCCGCCGAAGCCCACCGGCAGGGTGGTCGGACTGTGCAGTTCCTGCACGACCTCGTGGTCGCGGATCAGCAAGGGTGCGGGGTGGCCGGCGTTGACCCACTGCAGGTGGCCGGTCGTGGTGTTGAGGCGCATCATCTGTGCGGTGACGAAGTGGTCGGGGCCGAACTGTTCCGCGATGGCCCGGTCCATGAACGCGTAGATCTCGGACAGGCCGATGCTGATGCGCCGGGCGTGACGGTACGCGCCGATGGCGACCGTGGCCATGGTGGCGGCGTCCAGACCGTGGCCCATCGCGTCGATCATGGCCGCGTGCAGGATGTCGTCGTTGAGCGCGTAGTCGAAGCTGTCGCCGGCCACGTCGTACGCGGGTTCCAGTATCCCGGCAACCGCCACGTGCGGCATGGACATCACCAGTGGCGGCAGCAAGGACCACTGGATCTCGGCGGCGACGCTCATCGGTTCTCGGCGCCGCGCCCGGAAGAACAGATCGGTGTAGCCCTGCTTGGTCACCAGCAGGTCGGCGACGATCCCTGCCACCCTGCGCAGCAGCCGTCGGACAGCGTCGTCGACGCGGTCCAGGGTGAGGGCCAGGACGCCGACGTGATCCCCACCGTCCAGCAGAGGCAGATACAGCCGGACACCATCTGCGAGTGGCACTTCGACGCGAGTCGCGCCCAGGAAGGCGCGCCCGGCGTCGGAGCCGTCGATCCGCTGCGGTGGGCCGGCCGTCAGGCCGCCGCCGGGTAGCGGCACGAGCAGTACTTGACCGTAGTCCTGCAGGAGGAGCGACACCTCGCGACCACCGATTCTGCCGAGCTCTTCCGCGACCAGCGGGCCGATCAGATGAGGTGGCAGCTCGTGGGCACGGTCCAGGAGCGCCTCCAGGAGGACGCCGTTCAGCCGCTCGCCTTCCGTCATCTCGGCGGACCAGCCGGGAGCGGTGTCAGGGAGCCACTTGGCCTGCGCACATGAACTCCTGATCCTGCCGCGGCCCGCCGGCGGCATGTGACGCTGCTCCACCGGCGGCCGAAGACCTCGGCGCCGTTGCCCCCGCCGGAGGATCCGCTCCCGGAGCCCCTGGCTTGGCGAGCCGACTGCGGAAGGAACGGCGTTCCGGCCATGGGGGCGGCCACCCTGTGCTGCCCAGCTTGCCTCGGTGCCCCCCACGACGCCACACGGCAGTCGACGCAGGACCTTCCCAGGTCGGCTATCCGCGTTGCTCCTCCTCGGTTTCCATGCGCCGGATTCCCTGGTGCGTCAGCGTGACCATCGCGGGCGCGTTGCCCGCCGCCCAGTCGACGACGACCAGCCCCTCGCCCGCCAGGTAGGCGCAGGCGGCAGCCAGGTCCTGGTCGGAGATGCGGAGGTCGTCGCGGAGCTTCACCCCGTCGAGGCCCAGAAGGCGATTGCCTTCGGTGGCTTCGTACAGGGCCCGCATGATCTTCTTGCGGTACGTCTTCCGCTCGCTCAGCGATGCCATGGCCTGCCGTCCTCCTCCGCCCGCGCGCAGTTCCCGGAGGCGGCTGAGACACACGTGTCGCTGGGCGTGACGCATCAGCGCCACACCCACCGCCCCCAGTCAGATCATGGCGAGGATCACCACCGTGGTGAGGAGGGTCTCCATGACCTCACATCCCTCGGCCGGAGGGCAGATACCCCGGCGGGTCCACGTGCCGGGGGAGGCGTGATGACACCTGTGCGCCGCCGTCGGTCTCCCAGGTTTCTTCTCGGCCTCGGGCGTCGAGAAGGTTGCCGATCGTGTCCTCGTCCGTCATGAGCTCGCTCGCGGTGCGCAGACCGCCCACGGTGGCCGCGGCGGACATCAGCCGAGCGGCGGCAGCCGGGCTGGTTTCCGGCGGGATCACCAGCAGGTCCAGGCGGCCGAACGTGTAGGAGAGGATGATGATTTGGTGCGGGTCCTGCTCGTCGGCGAACCATCCCACGTGGATGGTGTGCCCGTCGACGGGCACCTTGCGCGGGATGACGGGCCAGTGGGCCGGGTTCACCGCAACGCGGGTAATCCGCCCCCAGGCACTGTCCAGTGCCGCTGCCAGGGCCGTCAGCTCGCGGCTCAGGTCGCGGGAGCGAGGCCACCAGGCGCCGTCCAGCCGACCGGGAACCGGGCTCGCCGGTGTCAGGGACAGGCGGGCCGGCGGCGAGGGTGCGCGCTCACTCGGTGTCGTACGTTCGATGGTCACGTTCATGGCGCGGGCCTGTCCCGGGCTCGTCTGCCACAGCCCGGTGTTGTTGATCGCCGGGAACGACACCCGCGTGGGGGCCGGTGTGCGAAGAACTCCCGGTGCCTTCACTCTACTCCGCTGCCGGGGCGCGAATGGGCGCGTGACCAGGTGTTTTCTCGCTGCCGCCCGCCGACGCCAAACGTTGGCCGTGCTCTTCCCTCACCGGAAGGCACGGACGGCGGCCGTTTCCGCGAGTGACGCGGGATCCCCGCCTCCGGCGGGACTCCTGGCGCGACGCGTCCAGCGACCGCTCGCGCGCCCTCAAGTCGGACAGCCGGGCGGAACCCGGGACGGTTCCCCGGCGCACAGGTCCGGTCATATCCGCAGGGCGCCCCGGGGGTGGCCGTGGGTGCGGCCGGTGGGGGTGAGGGCCAGCAGGCCGTGGCCGTGCACCCGGGTCCGGGTCGGTGAGGAGCGGAAACAGGCTGGGGACGTACGGGAGAGCGGCCTCCCCCTTGCATTGGAGCGCGTACGCGGCGTCGTCCCGGACCCCCGGGTGCGGATGTACGCACCGAGGTCGGTCACCCGCAGGCCCGTGAAGGCCCAGCGGGCCCGGCGCGCGGCCTCGTCGGTGGCGGCCGCAGCGATCGCGTCGGCGAGAGGCCGCAGGGCAGGCTCCCCGATCTCCCGCAGCAGGGAGGCCGGTTCGTGCCACTCGACCGGCGCGTCCTCGTCCAGCAACACGGCGATGAGGGGCGCCACGACGGCCGCGCCCGCGGCGACCAGGGCTTCACTCGCGGCGCTCTTGCTGTCCTTGTCCGCCTCGCAGAAGCGGTCGATCAGTTCCTGGGTGCCCACATCGATGGACATTACTCAACTGCACTGACAATGCTGGGGCCATGGCGACGATCTTCGAATGCGACGGTGAACGGCTCAGTTGTTCCGTGACGGAACCGGATGACCCGGATCCGGCGACAACCGTCGTGCTGTTGCACGGAGCGGGTACCAGCAGCAAGGAGCGACTGGCCCCGCTCGCCCGGGACTTCGCGGCACGCGGCTGCCGCACCATCGCCTTCGACTTCTCCGGGCACGGCGACAGCTCCGGCGAACTACGGGAGTTGAGCCTGGAGCGCCGGTTCACGCAGGCCCGGAACGTCATCGACGCATACGCTCCCGCCGGGGGCCGGCTGATTCTGGTCGGCTTCAGCATGAGCGGACAGACGGTCGCCGACCTGGTGGATCACTACGGGGACAGGGTGGCCGCTGTCGGGCTGGGCACCCCCGCGGTGTACGCCGCGCGGGCCTGGCCGGTGCGTTTCGGTGGCGGTTTCACCGGGATCATCCGGACCCCGGACAGCTGGCGGGACTCGAAGGCGCTGGAGGTTTTCCGGGGCTTCCCGGGGCGGGCCGTGCTCGCCCTGCCCGAGGTGGACGCGGTGATCCCGTCCGAGGTCACCGAGTCCGTGACGGACGCACTGGCGTCGGGTTCACGGTTCACGCGGCTGGACTTCGCAGGGGCGGACCATCAGCTGGCGGCCTGGTTCCGGGACCACCCCGGCGACCGGGAGCGGTTCGTCGACGCCATGCTCGACGAGGGCCTGTCGGCGACCCGTGCCTGGGCGGAGAAGCAACTGCCAGAGGGACAGCGGATCACCGGGCTGGGGAGGCTGCGGGGCGGCTGGACCTCACAGATGCGGCTCCTGCACGTCGAAGGGGCGGGCACACAACGGGACGTGGTGCTGCGGTCCTTCGTCAAACCCTTCTTCCGGCGTCATGCGCCCGGCCTGCTCACGCGCGAGGCGGACATTCTGACCCTGCTGGCCGGCAGCGGCGTTCCGGCGGCGGACCTTCTCGCCGTCGATGCCGAGGGCGAGCACTGCGAGCATCCCTCGCTGCTGATGTCCCGGCTTCCGGGCCGGGTGCGCGCCGACGAGGAGGACCTGGACCGGCGGATCGGCCTGCTGGCGGAGCAGCTGGTGCGCATCCACGCCCTCGAGGTGCCGGAGGGCGCCCGCCCGCGCCCGTACCAGGCGTGGACCTCGCCCGAGCGCGTACGGATCCCGGAGGCCACGGAACGTCCGGAGCTCTGGGCCCGGGCGGTCGACGTGCTGCGCGGCCGGGAGCCGCGGTACGAGGGCTGCTTCCTGCACCGTGACTTCCATCCCGCCAATGTCCTGTTCACCGGGGCGGGCGAGTCGCTCCGCGTCAGTGGTGTCGTCGACTGGGTCGAGACCTCGTGGGGGCCGGCCGATCTGGACGTCGCCCACTGCTCCACCGCTCTGGCGCTGCTGCACGGGACGCGGGCCGCCATACTGTTCGGCGAGCGGTACGCGGCACTGGGCGGCCGGCTGTCACCGGACCCCGCGGCGCAGCTGTACTGGCGCCTGCTCGACGCCCTCGCCTTCGCGCCGGACGCGGAGAAGGTCGCCGTTGCGTGGCGCGAGCTCGGGCGTACGGATCTGACGCCGGACGTGCTCACCGGGCGGCTGGAGGACTACATCGCGGAGGTCCTGCACCGGTTCGGCTGACGCCCAGCGTTTCGCTGTCCCGTGCGCGCGCGACACCGTGTGCATGATGTCACGGACAGTGATCAATCTGGGACCGGAGGTGGGCCGTGCTGTTCACGGATCGGACGTCGGCCGGGGCGCAGCTGGCCGAGCTGGTCGGGCGGCTGGGGCTGGAGGATCCCGTCGTGCTGGGCCTGCCCCGCGGCGGGGTGCCGGTGGCCTACCAGGTGGCCAAGGCTCTCGGGGCGCCGCTCGACATCATCGTGGTCCGCAAGCTGGGTGTGCCGTACCAGCCCGAGCTGGGCTTCGGCGCGGTCGGGGAGGGCGGGGTGCGGATCATCAACGAGCAGGTGGTCCGTATGGCCCGGCTGACCATGGCGGACCGCGCCGCGGTGGAGCAGGCGGAGCGGGCGGCCCTGGAGCGGCAGGCGGCCCGCTACCGCGGGGAACGTGCGCGCGTGCCGCTCACGGGACGTACAGCCGTCATCGTCGACGACGGTGTCGCCACCGGCTCCACCGCGGCGGCCGCCTGCCAGGTGGCGCGGGCGCAGGGTGCGAGCCGGGTGGTGCTGGCGGTGCCCGTGGCGGCGTCCGATTCGGTGGCCTGGCTGCGGCAGGAGGCGGATGCCGTGGTCTGCGTCTCCGAGCGGGCCGACTTCGGCTCGGTCGGCCAGTGGTATCTGGACTTCTCGCAGACCAGCGACGACGAGGTCGGCGAGCTGCTCTCGGGGCGGGAACCCGGCACGGGCGAGCCGGGCCCCGCGGCCCCGGACCCCGAAGTGGTCGTGGACGTCGGTGGGATCCCCCTGCCGGGGAGTCTGGCGCTCCCCGACGGCGCACGGGCGGTCGTGGTCTTCGCCCACGGCAGCGGCAGCAGCCGCCACAGTCCGCGCAACCGGGCCGTGGCGACCGCCCTGAACCGGGCCGGCCTGGGCACCCTGCTCTTCGATCTGCTCACCCCGGCCGAGGAGATCGACCGCGCCAAGGTCTTCGACATCCCGCTGCTGGGCACCCGGCTCACCGGGGCCACCGCCTGGCTGCGCACCGAACTCGATCTTCCCGTGTGCTACTTCGGGGCGAGCACCGGCGCCGCGGCCGCGCTGACGTCCGCCGCCGAACCGGGGGCGGACATCGCCGCGGTGGTCTCCCGGGGCGGCCGTCCCGACCTGGCGGCTCCCGTGCTCGGTGAGGTACGTGCGCCGACACTGCTCATCGTGGGAAGCTTGGACACACAAGTACTCGAACTGAATCGCGAAGCCGCTGCCCGTATGCGCTGCGAGAACGAGCTGGCGGTCGTGCCCGGCGCCACCCACCTCTTCGAGGAGCCGGGAACCCTGGAACAGGTTGCGGACCTGGCCGGGGAGTGGTTCACGAGCCACCTCCCGTGACGGCCGCCGGTTCCGCGATCGGAGCGCAGGACATGCGGGGCGGCGGAGCCGGTGGAAGGCTGGGATAGTCCGTATCCATCAGGGCAAGGAGTGCTGCGCCGTGCGCCATACTTTCGAACTCACTCCGGCTGTTCTCGCCGCGCTCCGGGCTCCCCGCCCGTATCCCGCCATTTCGCTGCTCATGCCCACGCACCGGCAGGCGGCCCAGGACACGCAGAGCGCCATCACCCTGCGCAACATGATCGCCGGCGCGAAGAAGCAGCTCGCCGACGATCCGGGCCTGGCCCGGGAGAAGCGGATGGACGTGGAGAAGCAGCTGGACGCGGCCGCCGCCGAAGTCGATCTGCGCAACGCGGCCAAGACCACCCTGGTCCTGGCCGCCCCCGGTGAACACGAGGTGTGGGCCCTGCCGACCGAGACCGCCGAGCGGGTGGTCATCGCAGGCACCTTCCTCACCCGCGATCTGGTCTCCTCCTGGCTGCACGAGCAGCCGTACTGGGCACTGGTCATCTCCGAGGACCGCAGCCGGCTGTGGCACGGCGCCGGGGACACCCTGGAGGAGGTCACCGCTTTCGGCTTCCCCGCCCGGCCGGAGATCCCCGACCACCAGGACGCCCAGCCCGGCGCCAACTTCGGCGACTACGGCGGCTCCCACCACATGCACCACGACGAGCGGGTACGCCAGTATCTGCGCGCGGTCGACGGCAAGCTCGCCGACGCCGTGCGTTCCAATCCCGCGCCGGTACACCTGGTCGGGCTGGAGATGACGCTCAAGGCGTTCGAGGCGCTGTCCCGCAACACCGAGCACCTGGGCGCCCGCGTGGCGCGCGGCGGCAGCGACAAGGCGACCGGCCACGAGCTGGCCGAGATCCTGCACCCGGCCCGCGAGGAGTACGCCGCCCGGCGGGAGCAGGAGGCCCTGGACCGGCTGAACAAGGCCCCGGGACAGCGCCGGTTCGCCGCCGGGCTGGACGAGGTCTGGCGGGCCGCGCACGAGAGCCGCATCGAGCTGCTGCTGGTCGAGGAGAGCTTCGAGGCCACCGCGGTGCCCACGGGGACGCATCTGGCCCCGGCCGAGTCGCCCGAGGTGCCCGGCGCCGAGGAGGACGTCGTCGACACCCTCGTCGAGACCACGCTCGGCACCGGGGCCGAGGTCATGTTCGTGGGCGACGGCCGTCTCGAGGCCCACGGCCGGGTCGCGGCCGTCCTGCGCTACTGATGGACACGGCCACGGCGCGCGCCCTGCTCCCCGCCGCGGTGGAGGAGGCGTGCGCCGGGCTGGCCGAGGGCGGCGTCCCGATCGGCGCCGCGCTGTACGGCCCCGACGGCACTCTGCTGGGGCGGGGGCACAACCGCCGCGTGCAGGACGGGGATCCGTCCATGCACGCGGAGACGGCCGCGTTCCGGGCCGCCGGACGGCTGCGCGGCTACCGCGGTACGACGATGGTGACGACGCTCTCCCCCTGCTGGTACTGCAGCGGGCTGGTCCGGCAGTTCGGCATCCCACGGGTCGTCATCGGCGAGGCGGACACCTTCTACGGCGGGCACGACTGGCTCGCGGAGCACGGCGTCGAGATCGTCGTGCTCGACGACGCCGAATGCAAGGCGCTGATGCGGGACTTCATCCGGGCCAACCCCGAACTCTGGTCCGAGGACATCGGAGACTGACGCACAGTGAGCAGCAGATCTCTGCCGGGACCGCCCGCAGCACGCCGTGCGCCCGACCGGGCGGCATGTCGGTCCTGAATTGACTGAAAAGACATCTTAGGTAAGCCTTACCTTGTCTGATTCGTCGTCCTGGAGGCCTCTGTGTCCGCTCTGTCCCCGGAGCCCGCGCTGTCCGTACTGCCGTCGGCGGCTCCGCTGTCCGCGGACGGACCGCAGCGAAAACCGGGGCTCTACGACTCGTGGTGGACCGTGGCCGCGGCAGCCGTGCTCGCTTGCCTCGCACTGACCTGCTGCATATGGACGTCCGTACATCTGCGGGTCGATCCCGCCCTGCACACCGTGGCCCTCTTTCTGCATCTCGCCTCGCTCGTGCTCGGCTTCGGGGCCGTGATGGTGGCCGACTACTACGGTCTGCTGTGGATGTCCGGGCGGTGCGGCCTGCAGGACATGCTCGGCGCGACCTCGCGGCTGCACACGCCGATCTGGGCCGGACTGGCCGGACTTGTGACGACCGGGATGATGCTGCACCCCGACCTGTCGTCCCCGCTCACGCTCACCAAGCTGGCCCTGGTCGCCGTACTCACCGTCAACGGCCTCCAGGCCGGGCTGCTCAACCGGCGGATGAAGCAGCGGCAGAGCGACCTCCGCCCAGGCGCCCGGCTCGGCACCGGGCTGCTGGCCTGGGGGGCCACGACCGCGACGGTCTCGCAGATCGGCTGGTGGGGAGCCATGCTGATCGGGTTCCTCAACAGCAGCCGCTGAGCACGGTGCCGGCACAGCTGCCCTCGCCGTCGGCACGGCAAACCACTCCGGACCGATGCTCCGCAAACCGGCTGGTGAGCGCGGACTGCCCATGGAATGCCTCACATCCACGGCCCATCCGAACGGGTCGGACCAGCAGGTAGAGTTCGGGCACGTGAACGCAGCCTCCCCCACCGTGACCGTCGTCGGGATCGGCGCCGACGGCTGGGCAGGACTCCCGGCCGCGTCGCGAGATGCCCTGCTGCGCGCCGAGGTCCTCATCGGCGGAGCACGGCAGTTGGACCTCCTGCCCGCCGACTGCGCGGGCGAACGCGTGACCTGGCCGACTCCCCTGCGCGCCGCCGTCCCCGGACTCCTCGCGGCGCACGCCGGACGCCGTGTCTGCGTACTCGCCAGCGGGGACCCCATGTTCTACGGCATCGGCCGCACCCTCGGCGAGATCGCCGGGCCGGACACACTGCGCGTGCTCCCCCACCCCTCGTCCGTCTCGTACGCCTGCGCCCGGCTCGGCTGGCCGGTGGAGGAGACGGACGTCGTCACCCTCGTCGGACGCCCGGCCGCCGGACTGACCCGCGTACTGCACGACGGACGACGCGTCCTGGTGCTCAGCGCCGGCGCCGCGACCCCCGCGGCCGTCGCGGCACTCCTCCGCGAACAGGGCTACGGATCCAGCCGGATGCGCGTCCTGGAACAACTGGGCGGTGAACGGGAGCGGCAGCTCGACGGCACCGCCGACACGTGGGAGCACCCGGCCGGCGATCCCCTCAACGTCATCGCCGTGGACTGCGTACGCGATCTTGGCGCCCTGCGGCTGGGCACCGTACCGGGACTTCCCGACGAGGCGTACGAGAGCGACGGCCAGCTCACCAAGCGGTACGTACGCGCCGCCACGCTGGCCGCACTCGCGCCCGCCCCCGGCGAACTGCTCTGGGACGTGGGCGGCGGCTCCGGTTCGATCGCCATCGAATGGATGCGGGCACACCCCTCGTGCCACGCGGTCTCCGTCGAGCGTGACGCGGTACGGGCCGAACGGATCGGACGCAACGCCCAGGCCCTCGGTGTCCCCGGACTGCGCGTCGTGACCGGCCGCGCCCCCGCCGCGCTCGCCGGACTCCCCGTGCCCGACGCGGTGTTCATCGGCGGCGGACTCACCGCCCCCGGACTGCTGGCCGCCTGCTGGGACGCCCTGCCCACCGGAGGCCGGCTGGTCGCCAACACGGTGACCCTCGAATCCGAGGCGCTGCTGACCGAGTGGTACCGGCGGCACGGGGGCGACCTGGTCCGGCTCGCGGTCGCCCACGCCGTGCCGGTCGGCGGATTCACGGGGTGGCGGCAGGCCATGCCGGTCACGCAATGGGCTGTCACCAAGGCAGGAGAAGAAGAACGATGACCGTGTACTTCATCGGCGCCGGGCCCGGCGCCGCCGACCTGATCACGGTGCGCGGCGCGCGTACGCTCGCGCGCTGCGGAGTGTGCCTGTACGCCGGCAGCCTGGTGCCCCACGAACTCCTCGACGAATGCCCGCCGGACGCGCGGCTCGTCGACACCGCGCAGCTCGACCTCGACCGGATCACCGAGGAGCTCGTCCGCGCGCACGAGGCCGGGCACGACGTGGCCCGCCTCCACTCCGGCGACCCCTCCGTCTTCAGCGCCGTCGCCGAACAGATGCGGCGACTGGACGCAGCCGGCGTGCCCTACGAGGTCGTGCCCGGCGTGCCCGCCTTCGCCGCTGCCGCGGCCGCGCTGAAGCGTGAACTGACCGTTCCCACGGTCGGCCAGACGGTGATCCTCACGCGCGTGGCCCAGCAGGCCACGCCCATGCCACCCGGTGAGGACCTCGCCACGCTGGGCCGCAGCGGCGCGCTGCTGGTGCTGCACCTGGCGGCGCGTTACGTCGACCGGATCGTCGGAGAACTCCTCCCCCACTACGGCGCGGACTGCCCCGCCGCGGTGGTGGCCATGGCCAGCCGCCCGGACGAACTGGTGCTGCGGGGCACGCTGGCGGACATCGCGGACCGGGTGAAGGAGGCGGGGGTCCTGCGGACCGCGGTCATCATGGTGGGGCGGACGCTGGGGGCTTCGCAGTTCCGCGACAGCCATCTGTACTCGGCGGACCGCGAACGCCACGAGCCCTGCGCCCCCGTCCCGGGCGCCCCCGTCGCCTGACACACATGGTGCCGGGGCTGCGGCCGTCGCGCAGCCCCGGCACTCGATCAGTGCGGCGGGCTTGTCACTCCCAGGCGCAGTGGACGTGGTTGCCCTCGTCGAGGGCCTCGGTGGCACCGTAGGCGCGGCAGGCGCTGACGAAGGTCGCGTTGCTGACCGACATGTTGTCCGCGTCGAACGCGATGCCCTCGTAGTGGTTGGAGGTGCTCGAGTGGTCACCGCCGGCGATCTCGGTGACCAGGAAGGTGTAGCCGCGCTCGGTGGCCAGCTTGAGCATGCCGTTGAGCATGGCGGTGGAGAGCCAGACCTCGCGCTCGCCGACGTCGCTGTAGTTGCTGGTCTCGGCGGTGGTGCCGTTCTTGGTGTCGGTGATGTTGGCCTGGGCCGTGGAGTCGGGGTCGGAGACGCCGCTGATGTGGTAGGTCAGCAGCGAGATCCGGGAGTTGGCGTCGATGGACGCGGCGAGCTGCGCGCGGCTGGTGCCGCCCCCGCCGCTGCCGGAGCCGCCGACCAGGGCGTTCCAGGTGGCGGCGCCGACGACGCCGTCGGCCGTGAGGCCGTGCTTGGACTGGAAGTTCTTGGCCGCGTTGACCGACGCCGTACCGAAGGCCCCGTCGACGGCAAGGCCGTAGCCGTACCGGTTGAGCTGGGTCTGGGCCGCCTTGGCGGCGCTGCCCGAGCTGCCGTTCTGCACGGTGACGACCAGCTTCGGCCAGGTCAGCGGGCCGACGGAGCCGTCGGCGGCGAGCCCGTTGGCGCTCTGGAAGGACTTGACCTTGGTCTCGGTGCCCGCGCCGAAGATGCCGTCGGCCGTGGTGGCGTAACCCCGGTGGGTGAGCAGGTGCTGAACGGTCGTCACCTGGGCGCCGCTGTCGCCGCGGGCGATGACCGGCCAGGTGGCGGCCTGGGCGGTGCCCGGGCCGAGCAGTACGGCGACGAGCGCCGCGAGGACCGTGGCGACAAGTGCCGGGAAACGTCTCTGCATGATTCTCCTTGACTGTGCCGCGGGGTGACGGACGGTCCCCCCGCCCGCGGAATGGATCACAGCTGCGGGACCGATTGTGGCCCCGGAAACAACGAACCAGCGTGTCCCACGGGGAAGTCGGGATGAGCAGAGAACGCTGGGACGGGAGCGGAGACGTCCCGAGGGCGTCCCGTACTCGGCATACGGGGCTCCTGAGACGGACGGCACAGGGAAGCGTGACCAGGGAAGTCTGGCGCCGTGTCGCGACGCCTGTGACCCCAGGACCCTTCTCCGTAAGGACTTGACGATGGTTTCGATCGACCGTCCCCACCTGCACCGGCGCTCCGTGCTCGGCGGTGCCCTCGCGCTGGGCACGGCAGCCTTTCTGCCGTTGCACTCCGCCGGACGGGCCTACGCCGCCGGTCCGGTGATCCACGACTGTGCGGAGTGGGGCGCCCGCAAGCCCAGCAGCCCGGTGAACGTGCTCCAGACCGTCCCGCACAAGATCATCGTCCACCACACGGCGACCGCGAACAGCACGGACTACTCGCAGGCGCACGCCTTCTCGCTCGCCCGCTCCATCCAGAACCACCACATGGACGTCAGGGGTTTCATCGACACCGGCCAGCACTTCACGATCAGCGCCGGCGCCCACGTCATGGAGGGCCGGCACAGCAGTGAGGCAGCGCTGGCCTCCGGCACCCAGTACGTCGAGTCCGCCCACTGCACCGAACAGAACACGGTGGCCGTCGGCATCGAGACCGAGGGGACCTTCACCACCCAGGAGCCACGCCCGGCCCAGTACACAGCGCTGGTCCAGCTGTGCACCCATATCTGCCGGCAGTACGGGCTGCGCGCCTATCAGATCTACGGACACCGCGACTTCAACAACACCGACTGCCCGGGCGACCGCCTCTACGCGCTGCTGGACCGGCTCCGCGCCGATGTGGCCGCCGCGATCGGCGGCGATCCGACCGCGCCGGTCTGGCCCGCGCTGCGCGGCGGTGACACCGGAGAACGAGTGAAGACGCTGCAGTACCTGCTCGTTCGGCATGGGACCACGCTCACCGTGGACGGCTCGTTCGGGCCGCTCACGGAGGCCGCCGTGCGTGACTTCCAGACCGTGTCCCGGGCCGCGGTGGACGGCGTCGCCGGGCGGCAGACCTGGAACCAGCTGGTCGCGCCGGTGCGGACGGGGGACTCCGGCGACGCCGTACGGGCGGTGCAGAGCCGGCTCGTGTCGCTCGGCCACAGTCTCGTCGTCGACGGGCAGTTCGGCACCGCCACCCGGAGTGCGGTGACGGCCTTCCAGAGCTCCGGGGGGCTGCCCACCGACGGTGTGGTGGACGCCCGGACCTGGAGCCGTCTGGTCGCCTGAGCACCGCCCCCGTCCGCGCCCCGGCCCGCGTACCGTCCCGAGTTCCCCTTGGGACGGTCGGGGCACCAGCCGTCAGCAGTCGTACAGCGAGTTCGGGTGAACCGCTTCGCAGTACCGGATGTGCAGGTGGTTGTCGTGGTTGGTGAGCGGCTCGGTCAGGCCCTCGTCGATCAGGACGGGGTCGTTGAACCAGATGACCTTGATGTGTCCGGGTGCGGCCGCGCGGATCGCCTGCACCAGCTTGCGGGTGGCGGCACGGTCGTACGTCGAGGACTGCCAGGTGATGCGGCTCGCGGTGCACTGCGCGGCGTCCGTGCGGATCGGCCACACATCGGCGTCCATTCCGGCCTCGTGGCTGGAGTGCCCGTTGATGTCACCGCCGTGCTCCCAGCTGAGGTCGCCGACGGGCACACGGCCTCGTCCGTTCGAGGAGAAGGTGGCCGCGGCGGCCTCCAGCTGGCCGACCGCCGCACCGGTGCCCCAGTTGGCGCTGGTGTTGCCGTCCGGGTTCTCGTCGCACAGCGTTCCGGCACCGAAGTTCACCGACTCGTAGTGCCACAGGAGATTGCGCCAGGTGTCGGCGCCGACGACGCCGTCGGCGCCCAGTCCCGCGTGGCTCTGGAAGGTACGCACCGCGGAGGCGGTGCCGGAGCCGAAGACGCCGTCGACGGTGAGGCCCGCGCTGCGCTTGGCGTTCAGCAGTGACTGGACGGCCTTGACCGCCGGACCGCTGTCGCCCTCGCGGACGGTAATGATCGCCTTGCCCCAGGTGGCCGGGCCGACGATGCCGTCGGCCGCGAGACCGTTCGCGCCCTGGAACGACTTCACGGCCGACACCGTGCCCGAACCGAACACCCCGTCCGTGGCGAGGCTCTGACCGCGCGCGTTCAGCAAATGCTGCAGCGCGACGACGTCGGACCCGCGGGTCCCGGTGCTCTGGGTCGGGAAGAAAGCCCCGGCGAAGGCATCCGCCGGACGGCCGAGACCGAGCAGCAGGGCCAGTGTCGTGGCCAGCAGGACGACAAGTCGTGGTAACGGCAGGGGAATTCTTGCGGCGAACAAGGTCATGGGTGTCTCGCTCCTTGGGGACGGTCGTCGCGGTGAGCAGAAGGCCCCATCATCGGCACGCACGGCCGTCCGTGGAATGTCCCGCAGAGGGGTGCGGGATATCCCGGGACGGCCCGCGGCCCGACCGCTTCACCCGTTTGAACCTCGTACATCCAGCGGGTGTTGACCCTGTGTCGAGTGGTACTCATGATGTGCCCTGTTGGGAACAGGACGGGGGTGGGCCATGACGCGGGGGACGGACGACACGGACGGGACGGCCGAACCGAGGGAGACACTTGCCGAGGAGATGCGCCGCATCAAGGAGGCATCGGGACTCAGCTTCGGCCGACTGGCGAACCGCACGCACTACAGCCGGTCTTCCTGGGAGCGCTTCCTGAACGGCAAACAGCTGCCGACCAGGGTCGCCGTGGAGCAGTTCGCGGACGCGGCGGGCGAGGACCCCGCGCCATTGCTCGAGCTGCTGGGGGCGGTGGCGGCCGGCGGGCAGAGGCCCCAGGGGCAGAAGGGCAATCCGACGGAACCGGAGGCGCCCGCGGCCCCGCTCCCGGTGGCGGGGCCCGGTCCGGCGCGCCCGGCGCCACCGGCCGAGGTGGTCGATCCCGGACCCGACGTGGTCGAGCCCGAGCCGCCCGGCGCGGCCGGGCCGTCGCGCCCGCGCACCGAACCACAGTGGCGGCGTACGGGCCGTACCGTCGGCCTGCTCGCGGCCGGCGCACTGCTGGGCGGAGCCGCCACCGCGCTGACGGTCGGCTCCGCGCAAGGCCCGAACCTCGAAAGCAGCTGGACCGCCGCGCATCGGACGCCCCAGCCGTCACAGTCGTCCCGGATGTCCCACCCGCCCCAGAGCCGCCCCTCCGATCCGGCCGCCGCGGTCGAGGCGGATCCGGGCTGCCGCGGGGACGTCTGCATCGGCCGGGAGCCTCAGTCGATGGACTGCCAGTGGGACGCGGTCACCGTCCGGACGGCCTGGCTTCGCGGCATGCACATCCAGTTGCGGTACAGCCCCGGCTGCCAGGCGGTCTGGGGCCGGATCGAGAACGGCACGGTCGGGGACACGGTCACCATCAAGAACAGGTTCGGCCGGGAACAGACCGCGGTGATCCGCGTGGGCACCGACACCTACACGCGCATGCTCGCCGTCTCCCGCGAGGCCCCGCACGACACGGTCGCCATCTGCGGCGCCATCCCCAGCCAGCGCGAACGCGAATGCTCACCGCTCGCCACGGTGCAGCCCTGACCCCGGCGTCGGCCCGGGGGGCGCGCCTTCAGGCGGGGCCCTTCGGGGTCGTGCGACCTACGATCGTGCCCGCGCGGTCGATGCAGATCACGTCGACCGTGACCGGCGCGCCGCGCAGGACCGCCAGGGCCTGGTCGCGGGCGGTGGCGGCGACCATGTCGCCCAGGGGGACGCCCTGCGCCGCGCACAACTGAAGTGCGGCAAGGCCGGTGTTGGCCTTGGCGATGGCGGAGGCCAGCGATTCGGACGCGCCGGCTTCGCGGGCCAGTTCGGCGAGGAAGCCCTTGTCGACCTGGGAGCGCGCGGAGTGCAGGTCCATGTGGCCGGCGGCCAGTTTGGAGAGCTTCGCGAAGCCGCCGCAGATGGTGAGGCGGTCGACCGGGTGGCGGCGTACGTACTTCAGCACCGCGCCCGCGAAGTCGCCCATGTCGAGGAGGGCGTCCTCGGGGAGGCCGTGGACGGAGACGACCGTCTTCTCGGAGGTCGAGCCGGTGCAGCCTGCCACATGGGTGCGGCCCGCCGCTCGGGCCACGTCCACTCCTCGGCGGATCGAGTCGATCCAGGCCGAGCAGGAGTAGGGGACGACGATCCCGGTCGTGCCGAGGACGGACAGGCCGCCCAGGATGCCGAGGCGCGGGTTCCACGTACTGCGCGCGATTTCCTCGCCGTTGTCGATGGAGATGGTGATCTCGGCGTCGCCGGAGGCCTCGTACCGCGCGGCGACCGTCGCGATGTGGTCGCGGATCATCTGACGCGGGACGGGGTTGATGGCCGGCTCGCCCACGTCGAGCGGCAGCCCGGGCCGGGTGACCGTGCCGACGCCCGGGCCGGCGCGGAAGACGATACCCGTGCCGGGCGGCAGCAGCCGTACCGTGGCCCGTACCAGCGCGCCGTGCGTGACGTCGGGATCGTCGCCCGCGTCCTTGACGATGCCCGCCATGGCCCGCCCGTCGGACATCAACTCTGCGGCCAGGGCGAAGGCCGGGGTCTGGCCCTTGGGCAGGGTGATGGTCACCGGGTCGGGGAAGTCCCCGGCCAGCAGGGCCGTGTACGCGGCCGTGGCGGCCGCGGTCGCGCAGGCGCCGGTCGTCCAGCCGTGGCGCAGGCCGGTGTGTTTGAGTTGGGCGCTGCGGCCGCCGGTCGCCTCAGTCATGGAAGGGCCCGATGAACGTCATACGGCATGTGCTGATCCTCGGTGGGACGACGGAAGGGCGCCGGCTCGCCGAGCTGCTGCACGGCCAGGTACGGGTCACGTCCTCGCTGGCGGGGAGGGTCGCACAGCCGCGGCTGCCCGCCGGGGAGGTCAGGGTCGGCGGTTTCGGCGGGGCCGAGGGCCTCGCCCGCTGGCTGCGCGAGCACCAGGTGGACGCGTTCATCGACGCCACCCATCCTTTCGCCGGGACGATCAGTTTCAATGCGGCCTGGGCGGCCGCCTCGGCCCATGTTCCCCTGCTCGCGCTGCGACGGCCCGGCTGGGTGCCGGGTGCCGGGGACGACTGGCGTCCGGTGGGCTCGCTGGCGGAGGCCGCGGAGGTGCTGCCGGGGCTGGGAAGGCGGGTGTTCCTGACCACCGGGCGGATGGAGCTCGCTGCCTTCGCGCACCTGGACGAGCTGTGGTTTCTCGTACGGTCCGTGGACGCGCCGGAGGCCCCGTGTCCGGCCCGTACGGAAGTGCTGCTGGACCGGGGGCCGTTCACCTTGGAGGGTGAGCGGGAGCTGCTGCGCCGCCATGGAGTCGACGTCGTGGTGACGAAGGACAGCGGCGGCGCCGCGACGGCCCCCAAGCTGACCGCGGCCCGCGAGGCGGGCATCCCTGTGGTGGTGGTACGCCGCCCGCCGGCCCCGGAGGGCGTCCCGGTGGCGGCCACCCCGGAGGAGGCGGCCGCCTGGGTACGGGACATCTTCGGGTGACGGACGGGCGTCAGGCTTCCGGATAGCGGCGGGGCGTCCAGACGATCTCCTGGCCGTCCCCTCGTCGTACCGCCCGGGTCTGCGACGAGCCGATCAGCAGGATCGTCCGCATGTCGACCTCCGCCGGGTCCAGGTCGGCCAGCCGGACGATCCGCACGGACTCCTCCGGGCCGCCCACGTCCCGGCCGAGGACGACCGGGGTGTCGGGGGCCCGGTGCTCCAAGAGCAGTTCACGGGCCTTGCCGACCTGCCAGGTGCGGCTGCGTGAGCCGGGGTTGTACAGGGCGAGTACGAGATCCGCGGTCGCGGCGGCGCGCAGCCGTTCCGCGATGACCTCCCAGGGCTTGAGCCGGTCGGAGAGCGAGATCACGGCATAGTCGTGGCCGAGCGGCGCACCCGCCTTCGCGGCGGCCGCGTTGGCGGCGGTGACACCCGGAAGCACCCGCACCGGCACGTCCCGGTAGGCGTCCTGGGAGGCGACCTCCAGGACCGCCGTGGCCATGGCGAAGACGCCCGGGTCGCCGCCCGACACCACGGCGACGCGCCGGCCGCGCCGGGCGAGGTCGAGGGCGAACTCGGCGCGCTCGGACTCGACCTTGTTGTCGGAGCCGTGCCGGAGCTGGCCGGGACGTACCGGGACGCGGTCCAGGTAGGTGGTGTAGCCGACCAGGTCCGTGGCGGAGGAGAGGGCGCCGCGCGTCTCGGGCGTGAGCCAGAGCGGGCCCGCGGGACCGGTGCCGACGACCACGACCTCGCCCCGCGCGGGTTCGGCGGGCGGGTTGGCGATACGGCTCGGTACGACGGCCACCGCGAAGTACGGCACGGAGTCGGCGTCGACCGAGGCGAGGGTGTCCGTGCGCTCGCCGGTCATCGTGGCACGTTCCACGTACCGCGCCTCGGCGAGACGTCCGGATGCCTCCATGGCGCCGCGCACTGCGGGGAACGTGCGGCCGAGCTTCATCACGACCGCCGCGTCCGTGGACGCCAGACGGGCCGTCAGTTCCTCCTCCGGCAGCGTGCCGGGCAGGATCGTCAGCACCTCGTCGGCCTCGACGAGCGGAGTGCCGAGCCGGGCCGCGGCGGCGCTCACCGAGGTGACGCCGGGGATGACCTCGGTCGGGTAACGGTGGGCGAGCCGCTTGTGCATGTGCTGGTACGAGCCGTAGAAAAACGGATCGCCCTCGGAGATCACGGCGACCGTCCGGCCCGCGTCGAGGTGCGCGGCGAGACGCTGTGCGCATTCCTCGTAGAAGTCGTCGAGTGCGCCGCGGTAGCCGCCGGGGTGGTCGGTGGACTCCGTGGTGACCGGGTAGACCAGCGGCTCCTCGATGTGGTCGGCCCGCAGATGCTTCGCGGCGATGGAGCGGGCGATCGAACGGCCGTGCCGGGCGCTGTGGTACGCGATCACATCGGCCTCGGCGATGACCTCGACGGCCCGTACCGTCATCAGCGACGGGTCACCGGGGCCGAGTCCCACGCCGTACAGACGGCCCTTGTCCTGGGTGCTCACTCCGCCTCGCTCGCTATCGCGTTGATCGCCGCCGCGGCCATGGCGCTGCCGCCACGGCGACCGCGGATGATCAGGTGGTCCAGCTTCGAGGGGTGGGCGGCGAGTGCGTCCTTCGACTCGGCGGCGCCGATGAAGCCCACCGGCACACCGATGACCGCGGCCGGGCGGGGAGCACCCTCCTCGATCATCTCCAGCAGCCGGAAGAGGGCTGTGGGCGCGTTGCCGACCGCGACGACGGAGCCCTCCATGCGGTCGCGCCACAGCTCCAGCGCGGCGGCGCTGCGCGTGGTGCCCATCTTCGCTGCGAGTTCCGGCACGGACGGGTCGGAAAGTGTGCAGATCACCTCGTTGTCGGCGGGCAGCCGCTTGCGGGTGACACCGGACGCGACCATCTGCGCGTCGCACAGGATGGGCGCGCCGGCCCGGAGCGCGGCGCGGGCGTTGGCCACCGCGTCCGGGGTCCAGCCGAGGTCGCGTACGAGATCGGTCATCCCGCACGCGTGGATCATGCGCACCACGACCTGGGAGACATCGGCGGGCAGGGCCGCGAGATCCGCCTCCGCGCGGATCGTGGCAAAGGACTGGCGGTAGATCTCCGCGCCGTCCTTCTCGTACTCGAACACTGTGCTCTCGCTCATCTCGTCGCTGTCGTTGCCCGCGCCGCCGCGATTGCGCCGGCGAGTTCTGCTGCGGTCACGCCGGTACGGACCGGCTCTCCGAGTACGGAGATGTCGTAGCCGGCGCCGGTCGCCACCACGTCCACCCAGGTGCCGTGCGGGTGCCCGCAACGGCGTTCGCACCCCGACCAGTACACGGGCAGTCCGCCCCGTCCCGACCCCACGGTGGCCGCGGCGTCGGACCGTACGTCGGAAAGGGACTTGGCACAACCGGGGCGGCCCGTGCACGCACCGACGCCCACCCAAGGGGACGCGGGGTCCGTGACCAGGCCGACAGCCGCGTCGGCACCGGGATCGGCGACGACCACGCCGCGCCAGGGTGTCACACGCAGTTCGCCTGCGCCTTCGGCGAGTTGTCTCCACTGGGCGGCGGTGAGCCTGCCGAGCGGGGCGAGCACGGAAAGGGCACTGCGGCCGCCGGGCCCCTCGACGAGTCCGGGCGCGGGCGGGGCGCCCTCGGGCAGAGGCTGCTCGGCGGGTACGCACGCGATACCCGCGGCGGCCAGGCGGGCGGCAACATCCCTTGCGAGCAGGGCGTGCTCCGGCGGAAGTTCACGTACCCGCCAGGCCCGTGTACCACTGTCCCGGGCCGCGTCGAGGAACGCCCCGGCGGCGACCAGCGCGGCCCGCGGACCGTCCTCGGCGCGCAGCCGCAGCGCGGTGGGGTCGCCTGCGACGCGCAGGACCGCGGACCCGTCCGGCTCTGCGATCAACATCACATCGGCCCGGAGGGTGGTGATGTCTCCCCGCCCGTCGTCGAGTCCGAAGAGAAAGCGGCCGGACAGCGCGGTGGCATTGCCATCCGCGCACAGCAGCCGGTCCAGTTCCCGCACCCAGGGCTGCACATCGGCATGCCCGTTGCCGTCCAGACCGGACAGCGGCGAGGCCACGATGTTGCGAACGCGCTCATGACTGGGCGAGGGAAGCAACCCCGCTCCGTCCAGCACGTCCGCCAGCTCCCGGCCACAGCCGCCGGCCAGCCCGCGCAGCTGCACATTGCCGCGCGAGGTGATGTCCAGATGCCCGTCGCCGAGCGACTCGGCGGCGTCGGCGAGGACTTCGGCCTGGCTCACGGTGAGGTAGCCCGCGGGGATGCGGATACGGGCCAACGCCCCGTCATCTGCGGAGTGCAGCCGCAGTGCCCCGGGGCAGGCGTCACCACGGTCCCGTACGACTGACATGGCGGCGAGCGTACCAACGCTGCGCCGCCCACCCCTCGGTGGGCGTCGCGCCTGAGGACGGACGGAGACGCCCACCCGACGGTGGGCCCAGGAGCGCGGCACGCCGCCAGCGGTATGCTGCCCGCGCGGGCCACCAGGCCCGCTCTTCGCCAGTGACGGCGACAGGGGAGGAAGCCCGGTGAGAGTCCGGCGCGGTCCCGCCACTGTGAGCCCGGCACAACGCCGGGTGAGCCAGGAACTCCCGCCGTCCTCACCACCGCCCGGGGCGCGGACACCCCGAGGAAGGCCTGCGCTCGCATGATCCTGCTGCTGTCTACCTCCGACACCGACCTGCTCAGCGCCCGTGCGGCGGAAGGGCCGGTGGAGTACCGGTTCGCGAATCCGTCGCGGCTCGACGTAGGCGACCTGCCCGCCCTGCTTCAGGGCACGGACCTCGTCGTCGTGCGTCTCCTCGGCGGCATCCGGGCTTGGCAGGAGGGCCTGGACACGCTCCTCGCCCAGGACCGGCCGGTCGTCGTGCTCACCGGTGAACAGGCGCCGGACGCCCAGCTGATGGCGGCCTCGACGGTCCCCGTCGGCATCGCGGCCGAGGCGCACGCCTATCTCGCGCACGGTGGCCCCGCCAACCTGGAGCAGTTGGCGCGTTTCCTGTCCGACACGGTGCTGCTGACCGGTCACGGCTTCGAGCCGCCCGCCGCGGCGCCGGCGTGGGGGCCGCTGGAGCGGGCCGCCCGCGAGGACATCGACGGCCCCACGGTGGCCGTGCTCTACTACCGCGCCCATCACATGAGCGGCAACACGGCCTTCGTGGATGTCCTGTGCGGCGCGATCGAGGACGCCGGGGGCCGCCCGCTGCCGCTGTACGTGGCCTCGCTGCGCGCCCCGGAGCCGGAGCTGATCGAGGCGCTGCGCGGCGCGGACGCGCTGGTCACCACGGTGCTCGCCGCGGGCGGTACCAAGCCGGCCGAGGCGTCGGCCGGTGGTGACGACGAGGCGTGGGACGCGGGCGCGCTGGCCGCGCTGGACGTGCCGGTGCTGCAGGCGCTGTGCCTGACCTCGTCGCGTGATGCGTGGGAGGAGAACGACGAGGGCCTGTCCCCGCTGGACGCGGCCGGCCAGGTCGCGGTGCCGGAGTTCGACGGCCGTCTGATCACGGTGCCGTTCTCCTTCAAGGAGATCGACGCGGACGGTCTGCCGTCCTATGTCGCCGACGCGGAGCGCGCGGCCCGGGTGGCCGGGATCGCCGTACGGCATGCCCGTCTCCGCCACATCCCGAACGCCGAGAAGCGCCTGGCGCTGGTCCTGTCGGCGTACCCGACCAAGCACTCCCGGATCGGCAACGCGGTCGGTCTGGACACCCCGGCAAGCGCGGTGGCGCTGCTGCGCCGCCTGATCGCGGAGGGCTACGACTTCGGCGACGAGCCGGTGCCGGGCCTGGAGTCCGGCGACGGCGACGAGCTGATCCGCGCCCTGATCGAGGCGGGCGGCCACGACCAGGACTGGCTGACCGAGGAGCAGTTGGCCCGTAATCCGGTGCGTATACCGGCCGCCGACTACCGGCGGTGGTTCGCCGAGCTGCCGTCCGAGCTGCGCGAGCAGGTGGAGGAGCACTGGGGGCCGGCGCCGGGCGAGATGTTCGTGGACCGCAGCCGCAATCCCGAGGGCGACATCGTGCTCGCGGCCCTGCGCCGCGGCAATCTGCTGATCCTGATCCAGCCGCCGCGCGGTTTCGGCGAGAACCCGATCGCGATCTACCACGACCCCGATCTGCCGCCCTCGCACCACTACTTGGCGGCCTACCGCTGGATCGCGGCCGTGCAGGCGGACGGCGGCTTCGGCGCGGACGCCATGGTCCACCTCGGCAAGCACGGCAACCTGGAGTGGCTGCCCGGCAAGAACGCGGGTCTGTCCGCGGCCTGCGGACCGGACGCGGCGCTCGGCGATCTGCCGCTGGTCTATCCCTTCCTGGTCAACGACCCGGGCGAGGGCACGCAGGCCAAGCGCCGGGCGCACGCCACGCTGGTCGACCACCTGGTGCCGCCGATGGCGCGTGCCGAGTCGTACGGCGACATCGCGCGCCTGGAGCAGCTGCTCGACGAGTACGCGGGCATCTCCTCGATGGACCCGGCGAAGCTGCCCGCGATCCGCGCGCAGATCTGGACGCTGATCCAGGCCGCGAAGCTCGACCACGACCTGGGTATGGACGAGCGCCCGGACGACGACGGCTTCGACGACTTCCTGCTGCATGTCGACGGCTGGCTGTGCGAGGTCAAGGACGCCCAGATCCGCGACGGTCTGCACGTCCTGGGCGGTGCGCCGACCGGCCCGGAGCGGGTCAATCTGGTCCTGTCGATCCTGCGCGCCCGACAGATCTGGGGCGGTACGTCCGCTCTGCCGGGTCTGCGTGAGGCGCTGGGGCTGGACGAGTCCGCGGCGACCCGTGCCGCCGCCGACGCCATCGAGGCGGAGGCCCGCGGACTGGTCGAGGCGATGGAGGAAGCCGGCTGGGACCCGGGGGCCGTACCCGCAGTCGCCGACCAGTACGGCCATGACGTCAGGGCCGTCCTCGACTTCGCCGCCCGTCAGGTGGTGCCGCGCCTGGCCGCGACCACCGACGAGCTGAATCACGCCGTGCACGCGCTGAACGGCGGTTTCGTGCCGGCGGGCCCGTCGGGCTCGCCGCTGCGCGGCCTGGTCAATGTGCTGCCGACCGGCCGTAACTTCTACTCCGTCGACCCCAAGGCGGTGCCGAGCCGCCTCGCCTGGGAGACCGGGCAGGCGCTCGCCGACTCGCTGCTGGAGCGCTACCGCTCCGACAACGGCGAGTGGCCGACCTCGGTGGGCCTCTCCCTGTGGGGTACGAGCGCGATGCGCACCTCCGGCGACGACGTCGCCGAGGCGCTGGCCCTGCTCGGTGTGCGCCCGCTGTGGGACGAGGCCTCGCGCCGGGTCAACGGCCTGGAGCCGATCCCGCCGGCCGAGCTGGGCCGCCCTCGTATCGACGTCACCCTGCGCATCTCCGGTTTCTTCCGGGACGCCTTCCCGCATGTGATCGGCCTGCTGGACGACGCGGTGCGGCTGGTCGCCTCGCTGGAGGAGCCGGCCGAGCAGAACTTCGTTCGCGCCCACACCCAGGCCGACCTGGCCGAGCACGGCGACGAGCGGCGGGCGACCACCCGTATCTTCGGCTCCCGCCCGGGTACGTACGGGGCCGGCCTGCTCCAACTGATCGACAGCCGCGACTGGCGTACGGACGCCGACCTGGCCGAGGTGTACACGGTGTGGGGCGGCTACGCGTACGGCCGTGGCCTGGAGGGCCGCGCGGCCCGCGCCGAGATGGAGAGCGCGTACAAGCGGATCGCGGTGGCGGCGAAGAACGCCGACACCCGCGAGCACGACATCCTCGACTCGGACGACTACTTCCAGTACCACGGCGGCATGGTGGCCGCGGTGCGCGCGCTGCGGGGCACCTCGCCCGAGGCGTACATCGGCGACTCGACGCGCCCCGAGACGGTGCGTACCCGGACGCTGGTGGAGGAGACCTCGCGGGTCTTCCGCGCCCGGGTGGTCAACCCGCGCTGGATCGAGGCGATGCGCCGCCACGGCTACAAGGGCGCCTTCGAACTGGCCGCGACCGTGGACTATCTGTTCGGCTACGACGCCACGACGGGCGTGGTCCCGGACTGGATGTACGACAAGGTCGCCGAGACCTACGTACTGGACCCGGAGAACCGGGAGTTCCTCCAGGAGGCCAACCCCTGGGCACTGCACGGCATCGCGGAGCGCCTGCTGGAGGCCGAGTCCCGCGGCATGTGGGAGAAGCCCGACCCGGCGGTGCTGGAGGCGCTGCGCCAGGCGTTCCTGGAGACCGAGGGCGACCTGGAGGGCGGGGAGGACTGAACGTCCGGAAGGCCGTGCGGACCCAGGTGGTCCGCACGGCCTTCCGCACATCGCGCAGAGCCCTCCGGCACTTTCAGTGGGCTGGAGTGCTCAGCTCCCGAAGTGGCTTCGTCGCAGGTCAAGAGGGCCTGGATATCGCGGGGTCGGCGGGCCGGCGGCAGAGGTCCGGGCCGGCTCACGCAGGAGAGCTGCGAGCTTGCGGAAGGCTGCGGGGCGCCGAGGTGGCGTGAAAGTCCCGGTCGAGGCCGTCGTCCATGGTCCAATGACATACGCTTCAACATCGCAAACATCTTCGAGGGTACATGCCTTCGATGACTGGACGAGCGGTCAGCTGAGTGGAGGTCACAGGCGTGGCCTCGTAGGTCACGAGCGGGGTGGTCGGCATGGGGTTCGAACAGGAATGGCAGACCGCGCGGGCGGAGGCCGCCGAACAGCAGTCGGCGAGCATGCGATTGAATCAGCTCCCTGCGGACCCCTCGGGCCCCACGGGGGCGGGGACGTTCGGTTCCACACCGGCGGAGAAGAAGGCCGCGGCGAACACGATCGAGACCGAGTTGGAGCCGAACACCAAGAAGGCCACCGACTGGGCCGACGAGGCTTCCAACGCCGCGATCCAGGGCTTCGACGGCTGGCAGACGGCAGCGGGCCTGAAGAAGGTCCAGGAGACCTGGGACCAGCAGGTCAAGACCCTGATGGGGCGGCTCTCCTCGGAAAAGGGCGCGCTGCGCGTCACGTCCGGCCTGTTCCTGAACAACGATGCCGGTATTCACAACCAGTTCGCACCGCTGTCGACCTCAAAACTCAACGGCCTGTGAAGTCAGGAATGCCGACGAACCGAACGCAACAGGTGAACGGATGCTGACCTACCAAGAGATCATGACCACCGACTTCGGTCGGCTCACCACCGCCGCGGACAAGTGGGATTCGATGGCGGGCGAGATCAAGAAGGTCGAGGACCGCTACAAGGACTCCGTCCAGAAGATCACCATGGGTCCCTGGACCGGCCTCAGCGCGGGCACCGCCCACATCAGCTTCGCCGGCACACGCCACGAGTACGGCGCCGCGCAGACCCAGGCGAAGGCCATAGCCTCTCTGCTGCGCGATGCCCACACCCAGTTCGCCGATCTCAAGAAGAAGGTCGAATCCGCGCGCGCCGAGGCGATCGAAGCCGGCATGAAGGTCTCCGATCAGGGCATCGCCAGCTTCGACTTCTCCGGGATCGACGCACGCGAAGCCAACACCATCCGCCACGACCCCGAACTCCCCGGCATCGAACAGTCCTGGACCTCACGCATCCAGCAAACCGTCAGAGCCTTCGACGACGCCGACCAGGGCGTCAAGATCGCCCTCGAAGCCGTCGTCGTCGACGGCCCCCTCCAGTGCGTTCCCGGCAAGAGCAACGACGACCGAGAGGTCAACGGCTTCAACGCCGACGCGCAGGGCGACATCGAGGTGTACGAAGCACTCAACGCGGAAGACATCGCCACCCGCATCAACAGTGGCGACAAGGTCTCGGCGAACGACTACGCCGAGCTCAACCGCTCCTTCCGCGACAACGCCGACAACAAGGCGTTCAGCCAGACCTTCCTCCACGGCCTGGGAACCGATGGCACGATCAAGCTCTCCAACAAGCTGAACGACAAGGAGCACCGGGACCTCGAGCGGGGGCTGGCCAACACAGTGGCCGGAGCGACCCAGGTTCCTGGGAAGACCTCCGAGATGCCCCCGGGCTCCAAGAAGTTCAACGAATGGCTCAACAGCCCGGACGGAAAGTTCTACAAGGAGTGGACCGAGAGCCTCGACAAGTCCGGCACCAAGAACTTCGGGAAGAACACCGATCCGTTGTACGGGTACCAGTCGTTCGTCAGCATGATGCAGCACGCCGATGCCAGATACGACGATCAGTTCCTCTATCAGCTCGGTGACGACCTGATCGCCGCCGAGAAGAAGCAGGAGACCATCTTCACCAAGTGGGGCGGCGGCCATGAGGGAATCCAGAGCGACGCGCTCGACGGTCTCCTCAGTGTGATGAGCAGGAATCCGGAGGCCGCCACCTCGTTCTTCGACCCGAAGGGCAACGGCGCGGGCGAGGACCACGTCGGCAACGACCACCTGAAGTACCTCCTCGGCAGCGGCGACGACTCCCGTGACTGGCCGAAGAACGTCTTCACGGGTTACGGGGTCACCACCATCGAGGACCCCACCAGCCGGATGGGGCTGGGCGCGGCGCTGGAAGCGGCCACCACCGGACGCGAACCCAACTCGGACGGGGCGGCCTTCGACCACCACTCGGAGGCCCAGGCGCGCGTGATGCAGGAGACCATCACCATCCTGGACAAGGACGGCAAGGGCGACACGATCCCGGAGATCCTCAAGGCCCCCCTCGGACGCGCCCTCGCCGACTACACCGTCGACACCCACGCCATCCTCAGCGGCACCGAGCCGAGCAGCCCCGGAGGCGGCTCCGACATCAAGGCGAACGGCGAGGACTCGAGCATCACCAGCAGCAAGCACAGCCTGATCCGCGTGATGCGGGGGGTGTCCGACGGGGTGTACGGGACGACTCCCGAGGGCGAGTCGGTCCTCGTCTACGACCTCCTGTACGAGAACGAGAAGCGCTACTCGGCCGAATACCTGGCCACGACCAGGGACGCCACGGACGAGCAGAAGAACAACGTCGTCGGCGACTGGGACAACAAGGCGCGCCATGTCGGCAAGGTGTACGGCACGATGACCGCCATCGGATCCGACATGATCCTCGACGACCGTGACACCAAGATCGGCAACCTCAACGACGACATGCGCTACACGTACCACGGCGTCGGTGCCCTCTTCACCCAGATCCCGGTGGTGGGCGACCCGATTCAGCGCATGATCGACGCGGCCACCTACGAGTACTCCAAGGATGTGACAGCGGCGGCGGAGGACTTGGCCAGGACCAAGGACAGCACCGTCACGTCCACCGGTATCGGCGGCACGAACTCGCTGCTCGACGCATGGGGGACCGAGCACCGCATCAGCAACACCGAGGCGCACGCGCATGCCAAGGGCGAGGCCGAGCAGAGCTTCATCACCGGCCGCGAGGACGCGTACTCGGCCCTGCGCACGAGGAAGTGAGATGACGAACGGAAGCGGCCGGGCAGCTCTCGGACGAAAGGTCGTCGCACCCGTCCTGGCGATCGCCGTCCTGGCGGTGGGCGCGCACCTGTGGCTGAACACCAACCTCTTCGGCCGCGAGGACGTGTGCGGGGGGCTGGTGTCCACCGACTCGGCCGATGCCGTCTTCGCATCGTCCGGCCGTGTCTCCGACCGGGACGGTCTGGATTCGCGGCCGGGCGACCGGCTCGACTTCACCTGCACCGTGGAGAGCTCGTCCTTCCTCCCGGGATCGGACACCGAGCGCCTGAGGATCTCGGGGAGCCGCGAGCGCGGCGACTTCCCTTTCACGGACGACGGCCGTTGGCCCGGCCCGGCCACGGTGTCGTTCTTCTCCGGCGGCGCCACCGGCGCAGTGGGCGCGGACCACGGCTGGGTCCTGCTGCCCGGAGAGTGCACGACGGAGGACGGGCCCGCCATCGTCGAGGGATACGCCCCGCAGGGCTCGGATCCGGTGAAACTCGCCCGGCTCCTGACCGACGTCGCCGACAACGCGGCCGAGCGTGCGGGCTGCACGGCCAAGAGGCCTCTCACCGCCCCCGTCACCCTCGCCGCAGCCCCCGAGCCACGTCAGGTCAGGGACGGCGCGGTGTGCGGCCTCTCGGGTCTGGAGTTCCCCGGACCGGCAGGACGAGCCGCGGTGAAGGAGACGGTCCAGGACAGCACGGGCCCCACCTGGTCGTGCGAGGTCGCCGGGCACGCCACCTATGCCGTGACTCAGGAGCCGCGCATCGTCGCGGGCATCCGCTCCTCGCCTGGGTACGCGGAGCAGCCGCGGGTGGCCGGCCGCCAGGTGTCGGGCTTCGATCACTTTCACGTGGTCACTGACTGCGCCGGCACTCCGACGTATTTCTCCATGGAGTTCGGCCGGAGCTACACCTCCGCCGTCGGGGCGCCCGGCACCCCCCGCCTGCAGGACCTGTTCGACAACTTCGTCGACGTCGCCGGCAAGCAGTTCGGCTGCTCTGCCCCGACATCCTGACCAGGGCCACGCAAGGATGAGAGCACTGAGGACACGACACGTGAGACATGGACGACACCGACTGGCGATCGCAGCCGCTTTGACGGCGGCGACCCTGACGGCCGGCTGCCAGAGCGACGGCGGCACGGCGCCGCTGAGCCTGAACCGCCTGACCGAGACCGCCGACGGTGTGCCGCCCGAGGGGACGAACACCTGCCCGCTGCCGTACGACATGGCCAAGGCCGCGAAGGCCGCGGGCCTGGACGCGGCGGCCGGCCCGGGGCCGGTGCAGGACAGTGACGCGCCCGTCGCCACGGCCGAGGGCGGAAAACGGGCCAAGCCCGGGGAACCGCTGGCCCAGAACCCGGGCGCCCTGGTGAGCTGCACGTTCCACATCGGTCGGGACGACGTGCAGGTGCACACCGTCGCCACCCGCAAGCCGCACGCGATCGCCCCACTGGCACCGGTGGTCGGGGCGCTGGCCGGGGCATCCACCGACGACCTGATCAGCTATATGAAGAAGGCCGGCAATGCCGCGGTCGGAGAGGTGGTCGTCACCGACAACGGCAACGTCGCCGCCGTACGCCTGAAGCTCGACGGCGACGGGGACGCCTTCCTCCTGGTCGGCGTCGGGGAGGCGGGGTCCGCAGCCCCGGACCGGAAGCAGGTCGGCGACCTCGCCGAAGCGCTCGCGGGCCAGGTCGAGTAGAAGAAAGCCGGATGCTCGCTGCTTGCCCGCCCGGTCGTGATCACGCCGACTTCCGGCGCTGCCCGGTGTCGGTACGGCGTCGCGGGAGTGCTTCGACGTCATGCTCGACCGGATCAAGGCGGCCGGGGTGACGTACTTTGCCGACCCCAGCCATACCGAACCCGGACAGGTCAACGATCTCTTCGGTGGCCGCGGGGTGTACTTCGACGACCCCGACGGCCACAACATGGAGATCGCAACGCGTCCCTGCGTCCGGCCGTATGCGAACCGGCTCAGTGCGGGCTGCCGTTGGCAGCCGCGGTGACGAAGACGGCGAAGGACGGACGAGTGCCCGAAGCCGCCCTCGCCATCACCCGCCCCACCGCCCGTCGGCGAACTCGCTGAGGACGGGCGGGGCCTGCTGCTGGTCGCCGCCGTCACCGACCGCTGGGGTGTGGAGGAGCTGCCGGGCGGGGCGGGCAGGACAGTGTGGTTCGAGTGCGACCGCGCGGACGGGTGAGGCGATGCCTGCCGCCAGGAGTTGCCGTCAAAGTGTCAGGCCCGCATCGGGAGCGATGCGAGGGTGACGGCTGCCTGATCGGAAACCCTGGTCCTGGGCCCGGTGGTCGGCGCGGGCCGCCGCCGGCTGCCGAATATCGGCGACATCGACATCGACGAGACGGCACGGATCCTGACGGACCGAATCCGGAGGTCGGTCGGCGCAGAGCCGACGTGAAGGCGGGCCAGGCGGTGCGGGAGATCCGACGGTGCCGGAGTACTGCCGCTGCACCACCGTGCGCGGCGGCCAGGACCAGAGGCAGTCACCCGGGCTGTCGGAATCCGGCATGTCAGGAACCTGACACTACCGAAGACATGACATGCACAGATCGACAATGGCACACTCTCGATCGGCCGCACGGGGCGAGGCGTTCCCCACAGGGATCTCGCACCGCTGCGGTCATGTCCTCCTCACCGCACCACCAGCTCTCCTCGGACAGTGCCCCTGTCCGGGCTGTCACCGGCCGCAACCCTGGTCGTCACAGAAGGAGTTCCGCGTGAGAACGACCCCCCGCAAGGCTGTTGCCACGAGCGCGCTCATGGCGGGCGCCGCGATGATCGCCGTTGCGCTCCCCACGTCCGCCACCGCCGGCACCCAGGCCGACGCGCCCCAGGCGCAGGTCCGGGCCGGCGCGCTGCAGGTCCGGCTCAGCCCGAGTGAGCGCGCCACGCTGCTCGCCGACGCGCAGGCCACCGTTGCCACCACCGCCAGGACCCTGGGCCTGGGCGGCCAGGAGCAGCTGCTGGTGAAGTCCGTCCTGAAGGACGCCGACGGCACGGTGCACACCCGCTACGAGCGGACCTTTGCGGGCCTGCCGGTCCTCGGCGGCGACCTCGTCGTCCACGCAGCGGCGAACGGTGCCGTCAAGGGCGTCAGCAAGGCGACCAAGGCGACGGTGAAGGTCGCCTCGACCACCGCTGTGAAGAGCGCCGACTCGGCGAAGACCTTCGCGCTCGACCGCGCCAAGGCCAAGGGCACCACCGCCCCGAAGGCCGGCACCGTCCGCAAGGTCGTCTGGGCCGCCTCCGGCAAGCCCGTACTTGCCTGGGAGTCCGTGATCGGCGGCGTACAGCACGACGGCACCCCGTCCGAGCTGCACGTCATCACCGACGCCACCACCGGTGCCAAGCTGTTCGAGTACCAGGGCATCGAGACCGGCACCGGCACCGGCCAGTACAACGGCCAGGTCACCCTCGGCACCACGCTGTCGGGCTCGGCCTACGAGATGACCGACGGCACCCGCGGCGGCCACAAGACGTACGACCTGAACGGCGGCACGTCCGGCACTGGCACGCTGTTCACCGACGCGGACGACGTCTGGGGCAACGGCCTGCCGAGCAACCGTCAGACCGCCGGTGTCGACGCCGCGTTCGGCGCCCAGGCCACGTGGGACTACTACAAGGACGTCCACGCACGCAACGGCATCAAGAACGACGGCGTCGGCGCCTACTCCCGCGTGCACTACGGCAACGCCTACGTCAACGCCTTCTGGTCCGACTCCTGCTTCTGCATGACCTACGGCGACGGCTCGGCCAACGCCAAGCCGCTGACCTCCCTCGACGTGGCCGCGCACGAGATGACCCACGGCGTCACCTCCAACACCGCCGGCCTGATCTACAGCGGCGAGTCCGGCGGCCTCAACGAGGCGACCTCGGACATCATGGCCGCGGCCGTCGAGTTCCACGTGAACTCCGGGACCGACCCGGGTGACTACCTGGTCGGCGAGAAGATCGACATCAACGGCAACGGCACCCCGCTGCGCTACATGGACAAGCCCAGCAAGGACGGCGCGTCCAAGGACGCCTGGTACTCCGGCATCGGCAGCATCGACGTCCACTACTCCTCCGGCCCGGCCAACCACTGGTTCTACCTGGCCTCCGAGGGCAGCGGCGCCAAGGTCGTCAACGGCGTGAGCTACAACAGCCCGACCTCCGACGGCCTGCCCGTCACTGCGATCGGCCGCGACGCCGCCGCGAAGATCTGGTACCGCGCGCTGTCGACCTACATGACCTCCTCCACCAACTACGCCGCCGCCCGCACCGCCACCCTGCAGGCGGCCGCCGACCTGTACGGGCTCGGCAGCGACACCTACAACAACACCGCCAACGCCTGGGCCGCCATCAACGTCGGCAGCCGCATCGTCCAGGGCGTGACGGTCACCGATCCCGGCCTCCAGACCACGCTGGTCAACAAGTCCGCGAGCCTGCAGATCCAGGCCACCAGCACCAACCCGGGCGCGCTGACCTACACGGCCACCGGCCTGCCGGCCGGCCTGTCGCTCAACGCCTCCACCGGCCTGATCTCCGGCACCCCCACCACGCTGGGCACCAGCACGGTCACGGTCACGGTCACGGACTCGACCAACGCCTCCTCCACCGCGACGTTCACCTGGAACGTCGTCAGCGTGATCAAGACCTTCGAGAACACCACCGACGTCGCCATCCCGGACGGGGGCGCCGCGGCCTTCTCGGACGTCAACGTCACCGGGATCGCCGGCAAGGCACCGCGTGCCCTCAAGGTCGACGTGGACATCAAGCACACCTGGCGCGGTGACCTGGTCATCGACCTGGTGGCCCCTGACGGCACGCTGTACCGCCTGAAGGATTCCAACATCAACGACTCGGCCGACGACGTGCTCGCCACCTACACCGTGAACGCCTCCAAGAAGACCGCCAACGGCACCTGGAAGCTCAAGGTCCAGGACGTGTTCCGCGGCGACAGCGGCTTCATCAACAGCTGGAAGCTGACCTTCTGACCTCAGTAGCAGCACACTGAGGCGGCGGGACCCCTCCCGCCCGGGCCCGGCCGGATATGACCGGCCGGGCCCGAACGCTGCTCCGGGCTCCGGGCCGCGAGACCCGGGACGAATTGCAGATCCACCTGGTTCCTGTGCTGCCGGGCGGTGGAGTGCGGCTGTTCGGAGTGCGGCTGTTCAAGGGAACGGGCGACCGTACACGCGAGTTCGAGACCACCAGGGTCATCGGCCTCCCCGGGCTCGCCCACCTCCGGATACGCCCCGTCAAGTGACGACCGGCGGCCCGGTGCGGGCCGCCGGTCGCCCGACTCAGTGGGCGTCGCGGATGAGAGAACGCACCAGTCGGCACGTGGTGTTGGACGGCGAGTGGATCCCGATCCGGGCGGCGGTGGCGCGTATCCGCCGGTTACGAGCCTGCTCGGCGCGGTAGACACCCGTGTCGAGCAGCGCGATGGCCAGACGCATGGCCTTCAGGCTGCGATTGTGGGACTCGTACCATTCGCGCGGCTGCCCGGCAGGCAGCCGCTTCTTCTTCAGCGGCTTCGTCGTGACTGCGGCTACGGCCATCAGCGACCTCCAGGCTCGGTGAAAGGACCTCCTCGCGGACCCTCACGAACTACCTCCATTTTACTGGCCACCACTGACAAAAGGCCCTGGCCAGACCCGGTTTACGGGCCTCCGGGGTACCGTGGGCCGCATGGAGATCTGGATCAATCCGGCGTGCTCGAAGTGCCGCAGCGCGCTCACCCTGCTCGACGCCGAGGGCGCCGACTACACCGTCCGCCGCTACTTGGAGGAGGTGCCCAGTACGGACGAGATCCGTGCGGTCCTGGACCGGCTCGGACTCGAGCCCTGGGACATCACCCGCACCGGGGAGGCGATCGCGAAGGAGCTCGACCTGAAGAGCTGGCCGCGCGACGAGGAGTCCCGGGACCGCTGGATCGCGGCGTTGTCCGAGCACCCGAAGCTGATCCAGCGGCCGATCATCACGGCCGACGACGGCACGGCGGTGGTGGCCCGTACGGAAGAGGCGGTCAGGGACGCCCTGTCCCGATGAGGAACTCCGCGATACGCACGTTCGGTTCGGCGGGCCCGTGGAGCGGAAGCGTGTGATGCGTGGCGCCGGGGAGCGTCACGCACTCGGCGTCCGGGAGCAGTTCGGCGGCCCGCGCCGCGACCTTCCGGACGTCGTGCGCCCTGCTCCGCCCGGCGAGCAGGATCAGCGTGGGCGGTTCGAGCGCGCGCAGTGCGTCGGCGGTCGGCCGTGGCCCGGTCACCGGGCGGGCCGCGGGGAAGTCCGTGGCCCGCTCCTGGTGCAGGGGCAGCCGGACCCTTCCGTCTTCCCCCGTTCCGCCTGGCCGGCGCCTCGGCCCGCCGGGCACTGACCATACGCCCCGGCGCTGGACGCCCTGTGCCGGGCACCGCCGGAGGCGTGAGCCGTTACGTGCCGTCGGTCCAGTACCGCTGCAGCCGGGCCACCGCCTCTTCCTTGGTCAGCGCGGCGACCTCCTCCTCGGCAAGGCCGACCCGATGGATCAGCAGGTGGACCAGATCCGCCGGTAGCGATTCCTTCGGTACGGGAGGAGCGCCCCGGTCCGGGAGCCGGTCGTCGAGCACACACTCCCAGAACTCGTCCTCGGTGATGTCGAGTTGGTCGCGCAGGATGTGGCGCCACATGGCTTGGCCGTAGACCGTGCGGTCGACCGGATGTGAGATACGGGTACGCAAAATCCGCCCGTCGTGCAGCGTCAGCTCGTAAGTGACGTGATGGGTCCCGGTGCGCCCGCGTGCGTCTCGCACCCGTTTCCACGCCTCGACGACGCAGAACCGATCATGGCGCTCGCGGTCCGGTTGCGGTCGGCTCATCACGCTGCCCCCACCAACCAGTCGGCCAGCTGCTGGTCGTTGCTCAGGGCGATCAGCTGCACCAAGCCCCAGTTGCCCTGATGGTTGGGGGCCATCCGCAGCCGGTCCTGCCAGTCGTCTGCATACTCGCGCAGAGCATCGACCATCTCCCCTATGGCTTCGTCGAAGGATGCCCCATCGGCGGCCACCGGGAGCCCGGGGATGAACACCGACCAGCCGCCGGCTTCCGCCACGACCTCGGCCTTGGACGGGCAGACCAGCGACAGGTGGTGGCGCAGTCGCTCGACATCCACGACGGCAGCGCACTCGGCGTCTCGCCGCACGGTGGCAACCCGTCCTTCACTGGCTGCGTCGAGAAGGTCCTTCAGGTGCGCACGCGCCTCGGTGTAGCTCTCGTAATGCACTGCGGACATGGGACAGGCCTCCTCGGCATTCCAGACATACAGACTGACTCAGCGCAAGCAAGTACGTCAAGTACGCCACGTACGTATCCGGCATGCGCTATCAACGTCGCCCCCCGATATCCGGTGGCGGGCCCCCCGCAGCCCGGTGTTACGTTTCCCCCGCCGGCCGCGGGACTCCGGTGCGACTTCCGGGACCCGCCTTTGAAGCAGTGTTTTCGCTGTTCGCGCCCTCATTCCCCGGCCGGCATCCGCACACCTACCGGGGGATCTCATGGCGGAGACCTGTGCCGACCTCATTGCGGCCGAGGACGTCCTGCTCTTTGTCAACGCCGCCGTCACCGCCACCGGCCAGCGGGAGTTCCGCTCGCAGGGGTACGAGCAGCAGCTCTCCCTCGACTTCCTGCACGAGTACGTCCGGGTCAACTACCGCCGGGTCTACGCCGCTGTGCTCGCGCTCGACATCAACGACCACAACGCCGCCCTGATCGTCCGGCGCCTCCTGGAGACCGCCGCCGAGGCGGAACCGGAGCAGAAGCGCATCGAGGGGCGGCTGATCGCGGCCCGGCTGGCGGTGCTGCCGCCGCAGCGCGTGTACCGGCTGTTCCGCACCCTGCGCGAGGCGAAGGTCAACAACCGCCGCACCCGCGCCATCATGCGCGACTGGCTCGCGGCCCGCCCGCACCCGGGCATGGACGCGGTGAAGTACCGCCGCGGGCTGAAGACCGCCGCACGGCACATTCATCTCCCGTACGGAGGGGCGGAGATCGGGGACTTCCTGTTCCGCCCCGGCCGCCGCGCCCGCTACGAGCACGAGCTGCTGGACACCTACCGCCGCGCGCGGTATGAGCAGGCCGCGCTCTACGAGCTGCCGTTCACCGTCGCCGAGGGCTTCGCCGCCAAGCACGGCATCCCACGCGGCGCGTTCCTGGAGCGGATCGCCCCGCGCATGACCCGGCTGGAGCGGCTGCGTACCCAGCGCACCGTCCCCGGGGCCGATCTGACCGTCATGCCGCTGACCCGGCTGGCGCTGTACGTGCTGTCACTGGACATCGACGAGCGGGTGCGCCGCCGCGCCGAGCTGACGGGTGCGCTGCGGGCCGCCGCGCACCGGGCGGCCGGGCCGCACGCCGGGTCGTGGGGGCGGGTCGCGGCGGTGCTGGACGACAGCTACTCGTCGTCCGGCTCGAGCGAGAAGCGGCGCCGTCCACTGGCCGTCGCGCTCGCCTGCCACTTCCTACTGGAGGCGCTCGCGGAGTCGTATGTACCGCTGTGGACGTCGGGGGGCACGGATCCGCTGCTGGTGCGCCCGTACGGGCCGACGCCGCTCGGCCTGCGGATCGTCGACGCCCTGGAACACGCCCCGGAGCGGCTGGTGATCGTGTCGGACGGCTGGGACAACGCGCCGCCGGGCCTGGCGGGGGAGGTTCTGCGGGTGTGGCGTACCCGGCTCGACCGGGACCGGCGCACCAGTGTCGTGCATATGAACCCGGTGTACGACGCGGACGGTTTCGATGTGCGCCGGCTGGCGCCGGGCGTGCCGACGGCCGGTGTCCGTGACGCGGAGGATCTGCCGGCGCTGGTGGAGGTCGCGCAGTTCGCGGAGGGCCGTACGGGCCTGGCCGGGCTGCATGCCTACCTGGACCGCCGGGTGGACCGTTTCCTCGGGGAGGGGCGATGACCAGGCTGGACATGACGGGGCTGTCGGCCCGGCCGGCCCAGGTGTGGGGCGGCATCCGGCTGGTCCCGCTGGTGCGCGAGGAACCACTGGAGGGGCTGCGGCTGCGCCATGAGGTGTACGGCCAGGGGTACGCGGCCGTCGACGCGGGGGCCGCGACGTATGTCTCGTACATTCCGCACGGTTTCGTCGCCGACTGGTCGGGCGACGGTACACAGTCCGCGTCCTACGGCACCCAGCTGAGCGGCATGTACGCGGAGGGCGGCCCGCCCGCGTGCGTTCCGCTGCGCTTCCACCACCGGATGGCGAAACGCGGGCGCGGCGAGAGGCTTCTCCGGTTCCTTCCTCTGCATCTCGCCCTGGAGGGCTATCTGGCGCTGCACTTCGGCGGCCCGACGGTGGCCTGGGACGAGTGGTCGCAGCAGGCGGTACGGAGGGGCCTGTCACCGCGCGCCGAGGCCGCCTACCGGGGCGCCGAGGTGCCCGGGCTCGCGGACGCGCTGCGGATCTTCGAGATCCATCCGGGCCAGTGCGGTGTGCTGGTGTACGCGGCGGACGCGCTTGCCGCCGCCTTCGTGGTCCCGCATCCGGACGACTACCGCGCCCTCCACGCCAGTCTGCTGGAGGACCTGTACGGCGAGCTGGTGCACCAGTACGCCCTCTACACCCGCCCGGTGCCGGAGTTCGAGGCTCGCATCACCGGCTCGGCGTATGTGCGTACCCTCGCGGATCTGCGGGCGGCGGCGCAGGAGCAGCTTCGGGCGTGGAGCGAGGCGCACGACACGGTGTTCGCGGGCGGGCTGCTGGACGCCTCGTACTCCTTCGAGCGCGTGTATCGCATGGGTTCAAATGATTTGTGGCGATTTCTTCCGCCGTTCACGCGCGGCGGACAGGAGCAGCACATCGGCGAGACGATCACCGACCACAAGGGGCGGGTGGCGTATCTCAAGACGTTCCGGCTGTCCGAGAGCCAGATCCGGCGCGGTCATCTGCTGCGAAGGCTCACACAGAACGACTGGCAACTCACGCGTACGGCCGAGGCGTTGGGGACGACAGTGGAGGAGCTTGCCCGGCGCATCCGCGCCGCAGGCTTCGAATCATTGCTCAAGCCGGACGTCGGGCATGCGAAACAAAGGAAGCCCATGTAACACGGGGTTCACAAACGGGCAACGGCCGGGAAATCACAGATTGCGAAGCTCTGGCCCAGACAGCGCCGCACCGCTGCCTCCCGCTACGCCCCGAAGGATGGCTTTCCGTGACGTTCAAGGCCGAGTACATCTGGATCGACGGCACCGAGCCGACGGCCAAGCTCCGCTCCAAGACGAAGGTCCTGGCGGACGGAGCCGAGCTGCCGCTCTGGGGCTTCGACGGTTCCAGCACCAACCAGGCCAAGGGTCGCGCCTCCGACCTCGTGCTCAAGCCGGTCTACACCTGCCCGGACCCGATCCGCGGCGGTGACAGCGTCCTGGTTCTGTGCGAGGTCCTCAACACGGACATGACCCCGCACGAGTCCAACACCCGTGCGCAGCTGGCGGAGGTCACGGAGCGGTTCGCCGCGCAGGAGCCGATCTTCGGCATCGAGCAGGAGTACACCTTCTTCGACGGCCAGCGCCCGCTCGGCTTCCCGCAGGGCGGCTTCCCCGCCCCGCAGGGCGGCTACTACTGCGGTGTCGGCGCCGACGAGATCTTCGGCCGCGACATCGTCGAGATGCACCTCGACCACTGCCTCGCCGCCGGCCTGGAGATCTCCGGCATCAACGCCGAGGTCATGCCGGGTCAGTGGGAGTTCCAGGTCGGCCCGGTGGACCCGCTGAAGGTCTCGGACCAGATGTGGATCGCCCGCTGGCTGCTCTACCGCACCGCCGAGGACTTCGACGTCTCCGCGACGCTCGACCCGAAGCCGGTGAAGGGCGACTGGAACGGCGCCGGCGCGCACACCAACTTCTCCACCAAGGCGATGCGCGAGGGTTACGACGCGATCATCACCGCCTGCGAGTCGCTGGGCGAGGGCTCCAAGCCGATGGACCACGTCAAGAACTACGGCGCCGGCATCGACGACCGCCTGACCGGTATGCACGAGACCGCCCCGTGGAACGAGTACAGCTACGGCGTCTCCGACCGCGGTGCCTCGGTCCGTATCCCGTGGCAGGTCGAGCGGGACGGCAAGGGCTACATCGAGGACCGCCGCCCGAACGCGAACGTCGACCCGTACGTGGTGACCCGCCTGCTGGTGGACACCTGCTGCGCCGCGCTGGAGAAGGCCGGCCAGGTCTGATCCTCCCCGCACCCGTAGAGGGGGCGTCCGCCGGACCGGCGGACGCCCCCTTCATGTCATGCTGTCCGGATCCGGTCCGCAGAACGGCGGGCCGACCGCGCCACCGGGCGGCACGGACCACCCGCACCGGGTGCACACCCATGACCATCTGGTCACCACGGTGTGGGGGTACGGCCATGTCGGCGACAGGACCGTGGACGGCCCTGTCGCCCGGCTGCGCCGCAAGCTGGGCGCCGACCCGGCACACGACCCAGACCGTGCGCCGGGTCGGCTACAAGTGCGCGCCCCGACGGGCAGGACCGGGCACCGGGGCTCGAAGCCCCGGCCTCTCGATCTCAGACCGCCCGCGAGCGGGCGCGGGCGCGGGCCATGAACCCCAGCAGCAGGTCCACGGCCAGGAACACCAGCAGGCTGATGCCCAGCATCGGGACGAACCAGCCGGCCAGCGCGGTGACCACGGCGAGCGGCAGAAGGACCGGCAGCGGAACCTTCCGCCAGGCGCCCCGCGGCATCGGCCGGCCGAAGCTCAGTGTGCGGTCCTTGGTCGGCCTGCGGTGCCACCACATCCGGTAGCTCCAGACGATGAGCAGGATCAGCGCGACGGCGAGCGCGGCCAGCGCGAGCTGGTTGAACATGCCGAGGAAGACGCCCATGTGTGCGTCGATGCCGATGCGCGTGAGCTTGGCGAGCAGGGGGTATTCGGCGAAGCGGAGTTCGTCGATGATCTTGCCGTCGGCCGGGTTCACGGCGACCGAGTCGAGGTGGACCGGGAACTGCTGGTCGGCCTCCGCGACGACATATCCCTCGCCCTCGGCCGGCAGGACGACCGAGACCGGGCCGTCGGTGTCGATACCGGCGGAACGAGCCGCGGCCACCGCCCGGTCGATGCCGATGTCGTGGCCCGCGTGGCCGTCATGGCCCCCGGCTGCCCCGCCGTGGTGACCCTCATGGCCGCCGCCGTCCGCTTCGGTGGAGGACGGCTCGACGGCAGCGGAGACCGACGGCGTCGCGCCCCCGAGCCGGTCCTGGACCATGCCGATGTTCTCGCCCGCGTACGTCGACCAGGTCAGGCCGGTCGCCGACAGCGCGACGAGTCCGGCGGCCGCCCACAGGCCGATGACTCCGTGCCGCGAGAGTGTCCGGCGGCGGCCGGTGGCGCCGCGCTCCGGCAGGGTCAGCGCACGCCTGGCGGACCGCTTGCGGCCGATCCAGAGCAGCACACCGCCGAGTGCGACCACCCAGAGCCAGCTGGCGGCCATTTCACTGTAGTTATGGCCGAAATCGCCGAGGTGCAGGTCGACGTGCAGCTCGCTGAGCCAGGCGCGCAGCGGGAGGGCGCCGGCGGAGTCGGTCAGTTCGCCGCGTACCTCTGCCGTGTACGGGTCGACGAAGACGGCGAGGGACTCCCCCTCGTCGACCTCCGGGCTCGACATCAGGACACGGGTGCTCGCGTCGTCCTCGGCCGAGGGCCGGACGGCGGTGACGGTTCCTTCGGGGTGGGCGTCGCGGGCGGCCCGGACCTGCTCGGAGAGCGGGACGGTCTTCTCTCCGACGGGAACAGTCAGCTCATGCCGGTAGACGATCTCCTCGGCCTGGTAGGAGAGCGCGTACAGCAGTCCGCTGAAGGCGGCGACGAGCAGCAGCGGGGCGATCAGGACGCCCGCGTAGAAGTGGATGCGCAGGACCAGCGGGCGCAGCGCGCTCCAGGTGGATCTGCCGGCCGGGGCCCCGGCTTCGGAGGCGAGGGCGGATCGCGCTTCGTCACCGGCTTCGGTGCCCCGCGGTGATGTGTCAATGGACATGCGTGTCCTCGGAGTCGGCGTTTGACATGGGGGGAAGCGGCCCCCGGATCAGACGTGCGCTCCAGGGACCGTGGCGCGGGGTGAGGACAGCGGGGGCGGCCCGCGCCAGGACACCGCATGGGCGAGGACGGCACTGTGCGGACGGACGGCCGGGATGCGCGGCTGCCGTGCATGACGCGGCAGTTCGGGAACGGGTACGAGCGCAAGGAGCAGCCGCAGGGGCGTGAAGGCAAGGGCACCCACCACATGGGCCAGCCGGAAGAAGGCCGCTTCGCCGCGCGCCAGCCACAGCGCGCAGACGAGCGCGGCTAGGAGGTGGACGGCGGCCATGGCAGCCGTACCGTGACCGGCCGAGGACACGGGCACGGACATGGCGTCATGACCCCTGACCATGTCGCCCATGTTCGGGCCACCCATACGAGGCCCGCTCATACGGCTGTCGGCCGCCTGCGCCGTACCGAAGAGCAGATGCAGTGCGCCCTGTACGGCGAGCAGCCCGCCCCCGATGGCCACGGTGCCGCGCCTGCGGCGCCCCGCACCCCAGGCGAGAACACCGGTCACCAGAAAGGCGACCGGCAACGACGATGCGGGGAGGTCATGCCCTGACATGAAAAAATGCCCCACGGCAGCACTGATGACGCACACCGCCGCGAACAGTGCGGCTCTCAGCACGCGCACAGGCGACCGGGCATCCGTCATGGTCCGCTTATCGTGCCACCGTCCCCGGCGGTGTAAACGGCACGGACCGACGATCATCCGGAGGTGGTGCCGGCTACACCCCCGGTACGGGTGCGGGGGCCAGTGATCCGGACCGCCGTTGCCCGGGAGACTGGGACAGCGTCCGACCAAGGCGGGCCGCCGAAAAGGGAGGGAACCCAATGATGACGAAGAAGGTGCGCGACGCCGTACTGGCCGCGGGGCGGGGGCTGGTTCTGACCGCGCTGTCCATGGCCGGGTCGGCTCTCCTCTTCTGCCTCACCTTGGTGTCCATCCAGCTCATCCCTCTCGGGGTGGGCGTCATCACCACCCCGTTCGCACTGAAGACGGTCCGCGCGCACGCCGAGCAGCGGTGCCGACTCGCCGAACGCTGGGCCGGCAAGCGGATCCCGGCCTCGTACGGTGTGCAGCCTGCCGTGCCACGCCGTACCGGGTTTCTCGGCCAGGCGGAGCTCTGCTTCGATCTGCTGAAGGACCCCGCGACATGGCGCGACCTGCGCTGGCTGGCGGCCGACATGAGCGCGGGCGCGGTCCTGGCGGTGCTGCCTGCCATACTCGTCGCCGACGGCCTCTTCGGTCTGCTGCTGGCCACCGGACTGTGGCGCCCGATCAGCGAGGCCGATCACGGCGACTTCTGGTACACGTTCATCCCGGTGACCAGCCAGGGCACCGCAAATCTGGCCGCGCTGCTCGGCTGTGTCTGGCTCGTCCTCGGCCTCTACGCGAACCGGCCGCTCATCGGCCTGCACTTCCGTCTCGCCGAAAGCCTGCTGCCCCCCGGCCGGGAGGCCGAGCTGCACCGGCGCATCGACCGGCTCACCGAGACCCGGCACGACGCGCTGGACACCTCCGCCGCCGAACTGCGCCGCATCGAGCGCGATCTGCACGACGGCGCGCAGGCCCGGCTGGTCGCCATGGGGATGAGCCTCTCCACCATCGAGGCCCTGATCGAACGCGACCCGGACCAGGCCAAGGAACTCCTGGCCCACGCCCGTCGCTCCTCCGCCGAGGCCCTCACCGAACTCCGCGACCTGGTGCGCGGCATCCACCCGCCCGTCCTGGCCGAGCGCGGACTGCCCGACGCGATACGGGCCCTGGCGCTGCGCCTGCCCATACGCACCGAGGTCGCGGTGGACCTCGTGGGCCGCGCCGACGCCCCGGTCGAGTCGGCCGCCTACTTCGCGGTCAGCGAGGCGCTGACGAACGCGGTGAAGCACTCGGGCGCGGACCGGATCTGGATCGACATCGCTCACCGCGACGGAATGCTGCGCATCTCCGTCACCGACGACGGCCGGGGCGGGGCGAAGATCGGTGCGGGGTCCGGCCTCACCGGGGTCGAACGCAGGCTCGGTACATTCGACGGCGTACTGGCCGTCAGCAGCCCCGCCGGCGGCCCGAGCCTGGTGACCATGGAGATCCCTTGCGTGTTGTCCTAGCCGAGGACCTCTTCCTGCTGCGCGACGGACTGGTGCGGCTGCTGGAGGCCTACGGCTTCGAGATCGCGGCCGCCGTCGAGACCGGCCCCGAGCTGAGCAAGGCCTTCGCCGAGCTGGACCCGGACGTGGCGGTCGTGGACGTCCGGCTCCCCCCGTCCCACACCGACGAGGGCCTCCAGTGCGCCCTCGCGGCCCGCCGCGCCCGCCCGGGGCTCCCGGTCCTGGTCCTCTCCCAGCACGTGGAACAGCTCTACGCCCGCGAACTCCTGGCGGACGGCAACGGCGGCGTCGGCTATCTCCTGAAGGACCGCGTCTTCGACGCCGACCAGTTCGTCGACGCGATCCGGAGGGTGGCGGCCGGCGGCACGGCGATGGACCCCCAGGTCATCTCCCAGCTCCTCTCCCGCCGCGCCCAGGACCAGCCCCTGTCCCGGCTGACCCCGCGCGAGCTGGAGGTCCTGGAACTGATGGCCCAGGGCCGCTCGAACAACGCCATAGCCGCCCAACTGACGGTGACGGAACGAGCGGTGTCCAAGCACACCTCGAACATCTTCATGAAGCTGCGCCTGCCGCCCTCCGACGACGACAACCGCCGCGTTCTGGCAGTTCTCGCCTATCTCGACCGGGACCGGTGAACGTCCCGGAAATTTTCGCCGGACTTCTGAACAATTCATGAGTCCCGGCCGTATGGAACGACACGCTTCTCCCCCACGAAGCAGAGGAGTTCCATGCAACGCTCACGCACATCACGAAAACGCTCGACAGCGGCGAGGAAAACGATCGCCTTCTCGGCCGCGCTGATCTTAGGTGGGGGCGGGCTGATCACAGCCAATATCTACGCCTCCGCGCATGAGAGTTGGCAGCCCGGACAGAATCAGAGCCAACACACCGGGCCCGGCCACGACGGTGGGGACCATGGCGGCAGCGATCACGACGACGGCAGCCACGACAACGGCAACCACGGCGGCAACCACGGCGACGACAGCCACAACGGCGGCGAGCCTGGCGGCGGCAGCCGGCCGGAGCCCCAGGGCAACGGGCCCGACCCCGCCGACTTCGTCGACATCACGTCCGTACAGCCGAACGTCGTACGAACCGGGAAGCGGCGCGGCGCCTCGACCGGAAGCTTCCGCTCCTTCTGCGGACGTAACGAGAGCGGCACATTCAATCCGGACAATGTCATTGTCGCGCCCGGTGTGAGCAACGGCGCTCACCATATGCACGACTACATCGGCAATCAGGCCAATGACGCCTTCGCGAGCGATGACGATCTGGCCCATGGCATGACCACGTGCCGGAACCAGGGCGACAAATCCACGTACTACTGGCCCGTCCTGCGTCTTAGGAACGGTCAGGACGAGGACGATGTGAACGCCGACGGCGGCGGAAAGGACGGAAACACCGGCCGGATCCAGACTCCCGCCCAGGTCACGCTGAAATTCGTCGGCAGTCCGGCCGGGAAGGTCGTCGCGATGCCGCGCTTTCTGCGGATCATCACCGGCAGCGCGAAGGCGTTCACGAACAACGGCGCCGACGCCAACGCGTCCTGGAGCTGCACCGGATTCGAGAACCGGCAGCTGAGGGACAAGTATCCGGTCTGCCCGCAGGGCAGCAAGGTCGTCCGTACGTTCCGGTTCCAGAGCTGCTGGGACGGCCGCAACACCGACAGCGCCAACCACCGCACCCATGTCGCCTTCGCGGACCCCTCCGGCCGCTGCCCCGCCGGCTTCCAGGCGATTCCGCAGCTGGTGCAGCGCATCGTCTACGACGTGTCGCCCGGGCCGGGGTTCGCCGTCGACTCCTTCCCCGAGCAGCTGCACAAGCCGGTCACCGATCACGGCGACTTCATCAACGTCTTCGACGAGCGGCTGATGACGAGACTGGTGAGCTGCATCAACACGGGCCGCAGCTGCCGCTGACGGCCGCCCCCTGCTCCCCGCCCTCTTACCCTGCGCGGTCAGCTCCCGTGGCGTTCGCGGTGGTGCGAGGTTCCCGTCTCCACCGTCCCCCCGAGCCGGCCGCGCAGCGCCGTGACCACCGTCCGGTCGCCCACCGCGACCCACGTGCCGCCCACCAGATACGCGCCGCCGTAGTCCTTCGCGCCGTTCAGCCACTCGCGCCGGCCGCGGTCGGTGGCGAAGGTCATCAGCACATAGCGGCCGCCGTCCGTGGCGCAGTCGGCCTGACGCAGCTCGGTCGCGTCCGTCTGGATGTCCGGCTCGCAGCCCGCCTTCGCCGCGAGCTGTTCCAGGGTGCCCGTGGCGGTGCGGGGGTGCCCCCCGTGGTCACCGCAGGCGGCGGCCAGAGCGAGGGTCAGTACCAGGGCGGAGGCGGCCGCGGCGGCTTGCTTGCGCATACGGGCCATCATGCCCGGCCCTCCCCCGCTCGCGCGGCTGAACGGGCCAAGCACGGCCGTTCACCGCTGCCGGCGCGCATGTCGGCTACCGTTCCCTGCCAAAACAGCACAAACCGAAGCGCAGGAGCCGCCTGTCATGACCGCGATCCCCGCCACCACCGTCGCCAATGTCCGCGACCTCGGCGGCACCGCCCTGCCCCGTGGCCGTTCCGTCCGCCCCGGGCTGGTCTTCCGCTCCGGCCGGCTCGACCGGCTCGACCCGGCGGCCGACCCCGCCTTCGCCGCCCTGGGACTGCGCACGATCATCGACCTCCGTACCGCCCCCGAACGTTCCGAGCACCCCGACCGGATCCCGGACGGCGTCCGCCTGATCGTCGCCGACGTCCTCGCCGACACCGTCACCTCCGGCGCCATGTCGGCCGCCGCCCGGCTCAAGCAGGTGCTCGCGGACCCGGCCGTCACCGAACAGCGGTTGGGCGGCGGCAAGGCGCAGGAGCTGTTCAAGGAGACGTACCGCTCGTTCGTCACCTCGGACTCGGCGCAGTCGGCCTACCGTGTCCTGCTCACCGAACTCGCCGAGCCGGACGCGGGGCCGCTGCTCGTCCACTGCACCGCGGGCAAGGACCGTACCGGCTGGGCGGTGGCGGTGCTGCTGACGCTGCTCGGTGCGGACAAGAAGACCATCGAGCGTGAATATCTGATCGTCAACGCGGCCGTGCGCCAGGCCTTCGCCCCGCTCGTCGAGGGTTTCATCGCCCAGGGCGGCGACCCGGAGACGGCACTCGCGGTCATCGGCGTCGTGCCCGAGTATCTGGCCGCGGGGCTGGCCGAGGTGGACACACGCTACGGCTCCATGGAGAAGTACGTACGCGAGGGCCTCGGCGTGCCCGACGCCGCGGTCGAACGCATCCGCACCCGCCTCGTCACCGACCCGGCCGCCGCGTGAGCCTGCCCGGCGTCTCCGAAACGGCGACCGAACACCTCAAGGAACGCCCACGCTGGTCCGCATCTCCCGCTGCCGCGGCGCCCGGCTGGTCGTGGACCTATAATCGACAGCTGATAAACGGCGCTCTGTCAGGCAGGATCAGATACTCTGATTCCATGAAGACTATGACAGCCACAGAGGTGTCAAGGAACTTCGCATCGGTCCTGGACCGCGCCGAACACGGCGAGACGATTGTGATCACCCGCGCAGGGCGAAGGCTCGCCATACTGAGCCCCGCCTCGGCCGGGAACGGCGCCGCCCTCAAGGACTTCCTCGCCCGCAACCGCCCCGACCCCGAGTTCGCCGAGGACGTCGAATCAGCCCGCGCCCTCCTGACGGACGAGGTGAGCACGGCGTGGCCCGACGCCTGATCCTGGACACCGGAATCCTCATCCGCGCCGAACGTGACGGCCTCGGCCTCGCCGAGCTCCTTCGAGGTGACGACGACGTGGCTCTGGCAGCGATCAGCGTCGCGGAGCTGCAGCTCGGGGTCGAGCTTGCCAACGACACCAACCGCCAGCGTCGCCAGGAATTCGTCGACGGCGTTCTCGCCCTGGTGCCCGTCGAGGAGTACAGCACCGAAACAGCCCGTGTGCACGCCCGCCTGCTCGCACACGTCCGCCAGGCGGGGAAACCCCGGGGCGCGCACGCCCTCGTCATCGCCGCGACGGCAGCAGCAACGGCACGACACATCGTCACAACGGATTCGAAGGCCGACTTCGACGGCCTCCCTGGGGTCCACACCCTCCACCGCTGATCTCCAGTGCCTCATCCGCGTGGGAGACCTGCCCGGCGCTTGCCGGCAGCGCGTATGGGAAGGGGGGATCGACCACCACGACGACCTGCTGACGGACGCCGAGCGGGACGACTCGATGCCGATCTGCGTCTCCCGCTGCCGAGGCGACCGCCTGGTCCTGGATCCGTGAGCGCTAAATACTGATCTGGGAGAAAATAGTAGCTGGCAAGTACTAATCTGGGAGAAACCAGTAGAGCTAGTAGTACCTCGCGCTCGAAAGGGGACCCAGTGAAGCGCCCCGCGCCCCCGCCGGACCCGGATCGGCTGATCCAGGACGCCTTCCGCTCCGACCCCACCGAGCTCGCGAAGATCCTCCAGATCCCCGGGGCCGGCCCGGCGGACCCGTACCTCCCCTGGGACAAGATTCGCCACAAGACACCACCCGAGGGACTCACGCACGAGGAGTGGTGGACGGGCATCAAGTTCACCCGCCGCCAGATGCAGCGGGTACTGCCGCTGACCGACACCCACGGCAAGCCGTTCACTTTCGCCCTGCCCGATGTCGTCCTCGCTGCACTGGAACAGGTCAGCAGGGACGCGAGCGGAAGGATCTCGGCAGAGGATCAGGTCACCAGCCAGGTCACCAACCAAGCGACTCGTGACCGCTACCTGATCAGCTCCCTCATCGAGGAGGCCATCAACTCGAGCCAGCTCGAGGGCGCGTCCACCACGAGGCGCGTCGCCAAGGAGATGCTCCGGGCAGGCCGTGCACCGCGCACCCGCGACGAGCGCATGATCTTCAACAATTTCCAGGCGATGCGGATGATCGGCGAGCTCAGGGACGAGCCGCTCACCCCCCAGCTCATCTGCGAGATCCACCGGATCGTCACGGACGGCACACTCGACAACCCTGCCTCGGCAGGAAGATTCCAGCTTCCGGGGGAGGAACGTATCGGGGTCTTCACGGACGACGGCCTGCTGCTGCACACCCCGCCGCCCGCGGCATCCCTGCCCGAACGCAGCGACCGACTGTGCCGGTTCGCCAACGGCCGACTCGGAGACGGGTACGTTCCGCCCGTCCTGCGCGCGATCACCCTCCACTTCATGATCGGCTACGATCACCCGTTCGAGGACGGCAACGGCCGTACCGCACGCGCCCTGTTCTACTGGTCGATGCTCAACCAGGGGTACTGGCTGACCGAGTTCGTAGCGGTCTCCCCGATCCTGAAGAACGCCCCCGTGAAGTACGCACACGGCTATCTACACACGGAGGACGACGAGAACGATCTCACGTACTTCCACCTGCACCAGCTCGATGTGCTGCAGCGCTCCATCGCACGGCTGCACGCCTATCTGGAACGCAAGACCAGGGAGATGCGCGATCTCCAGCGCAGGCTCTCCTCCGCCACCGCGTCCTTCAACCACCGCCAGACCGCCCTGCTGGAAGCCGCCCTGAAGAATCCGGACGCCGGATTCACGCTCCGCTCCCACATGTCCAGCCACGGCATCGTCTACGAGACGGCCCGCCAGGACCTGCTCGCACTGGAGGACCACGGGCTTCTCGTCAAGCACCGGTCCGGTCGGGCATTCGTCTGGACCCCGGCCCCCGACATCGACTCCCGGATTCACGACCTGGTCGAGCTTCAGTGAGCGCGGGCGCCCGGCTCGCTTCTTCGTGACCGGCCGTCCGGCAACGTGAAGACGTGCTGCGGGGTCACTGCCGGTGATGGCCTGGCCGACGAGGACGCTCGGCTCGGCGCCCTGGTAGGAGCACGCCCAGGGGTCGCCTTGCCCTCCGGCAGGTGGATAACCAGGAACTGGTAGCCCTTCGACGTAGAACTCCGCCGCTCACACCTCACCTCACAGTCCCCCGGATCGCTGCCGAGGCGACCGGCCGGCTCTCGACCTGCGACCGTCACGCGGCACAGGCCTCGGCCGGCCTGGGTCCGAGTTCGAACCACAGCAGCTTGCCGCCGCGGCCGAAGAGGTCGTCGCCCAGCGGGTAGCCGCCCCAGTTGTCGGCACACCGCTGCACGAGCAGCAGTCCACGACCGCCGTCGGAATCGTCCCCGCCCACGTCGGGCACACCCCGCAGAGCTCCGGGCGGCTTGTCGAACGGCGGCGGAATGACGGGGTTGGTGTCCCACACACTCACCCGCAGCCGGCTGCCGTCCATGTACCGCAAACGCAGCGTCGAGGGTCCTTCGGAGTAGCGGTACGCATTGGTGACCAGCTCACACGCCAACAGCTCGGCCGGGTCGAGAAGTTCACTCAGGCCGTGCCCGCCCAGCACGGCCCGAAGCGTCATCCGGGCCACACGCGGGGCGCGCGGATCGTGCGGAAGTTGGAGTAGGTACGACCAGGGTGCGTACGTGGATACGGTGTCCATGGAAGTCTCCTGCGAGGAGGTGGAGTTGGATCACTCGACAATCCGAGGCCGCGCGGTGGCAGTGCCGCAGCACGGCGTGCTGCGGTGCGCTTCCGACTTACCGACTGGGCCAGTTGAGCGGCCTGAGTCACACCGTAGCGGCACAATTGTAAGGTCTTCCATTGGAAGGCCATAAGCCATGACAATCCCACCCGTGTGGGTGACCCATGAAGAGAGCCCCGATGCCGGCCCGTATGTCCCTCACGCTGCGCCAGCAGCGCCTCGGCACCGAACTGCGCAAGCTCCGCGAACGCGCCGGACTCACGTCGACCGCCGCGGCGGACCTGCTCGGCGGCCCCCAGTCCCGGATCAGCAACATCGAAGCCGGCCGGTATGCCGTCAGCGCCGACCGCGTACGCACGCTTGCCCGTCATTACGCCTGCTCCGACGAGAGTTACATCAACGCACTCGCCTCCATGACGGGCTCACGTGCCCAAGGCTGGTGGGACGAGTACCAGGAACGCCTGGCCCCCGGACTGATCGACCTCGCCGAGCTGGAACACCACGCCACCGCGCTCCGAGTGGCAGTCGTCATCCACATGCCCGGCCTCTTGCAGACCACCGCCCACGCCCGTGCGGTGATGGCCGAGAGCATGCCGCCCCTGCGCCCGTACGAGATCGAACATCGCGTCTCGTACCGCATCAAACGCCAGGCTGTCCTCTACGAGAGCACTCCCACCCCCTACACCGCCATCGTCCACGAAGCAGCCCTGCGCATGGGCTTCGGCGGCCCCCAGGCGGCCCGCGAACAGCTGGACAGCCTGCTGGAAGCGAGCGAACACGAGAACATCATCATCCTGGTGATCCCCTTCGGCGAGGCCTCATTCCCGGCCTCGGGCCAGCCGATCACCTACGCCTCAGGGCCGGTCCCCCAACTCGACACCGTCGTCCTCGACACCGACCACGGCTGCGAGTTCCTCGACGCCGAAGCCCAACTGGCCCGCTACCGCTCCGTACTGGACCGGATGGAGGCCCGGGCACTCTCACCCGAGAAGTCCCGCGACCTCATCCACCGCATCGCCCACGACACCTGAGCCGAAGAGGGAGCACCCGTGCCCGACCTGCACTGGCGGAAATCCTCCTACAGCGCCGAAGCCGCCAACTGCGTCTGCGTCGCCATCGCCCCCGACGGGACTGTCCTCCTCGGCGACAGCAAGGCCCCCGGGACAACCGTCACAACCACGCGCCGTGCTCTGCACGACCTGATATCCGCCATCACGCCGGATCTCGCCGACCACAACTTTTGAGTTTGCAGCGGATCAATCTTTTTGCGTCCCCGTGTTGGCGCCGCCCACGACCTGACCGCCACACGTGAGCGCGGCACCATCGACGCACTCGTCGAAGCCAAGCATCTCGGCCGGAGAATGCATCAAAGTCGTACTCAACATGCCCAGCATCGCGGCTGTCCGAGACTCTAAGAACGGAAAGGACCAGCCATCCGGCTGTTTAACTGGATCTAGGTTCAGAGTTCTCCATCCCGAAATCCCCCACCTCGTCAAGGAGAATCCATCTCACCTCAAGAAACGTCGCAGCAGGCGCTTGGCCGGTTCATGATCATACTCTTCCGCGATCTCCATAGGGGTTTGCCCATTACGCGAAATCAACGCCGGATCAGCCCCATAGGCAAGGACGATCGCAGTGACCGCGGAATGCAGCCGGTATCCAGACTGCAGCGCTGAATCACCTTCGAGTTCGATGGCATGCGCGAGTAGCGTCATTCCAAAGCAAACTTCGTTTGGGTCAGTCCCGGCGTCAAGAAGTGCAGCAAGCTCCTCATAATCATTTCTTTCAACCGCCTGATGCGCTGGCGTCCAAGGCTCCACTCCCATTGCAACTCCCTCTCCCTACAGAAAGCCACCAATGGGGTGCCGCACCTGATCGGCACCCTACGGCATATCGACCTAGATGTTAGCCTAATTGCCGGACGTATAATTGATTCTAATTTTCGGGAATTTCTGCGCGAACTGCCCGATCACCGACGTACAGGAGAAACAAGCCTGTCGAGTTGAGTGCATTGTGAGACTTCCGCTAACATTCGACGGCCCACTAAGTTGGTTGGCGATATATGTAAGCATCTTGTACTCCGTGTCGTTGTCCCGCTCATTATTCCCAGTGGGAGTCGTCTTGTAGCGCGCAGGATTTCCGTCTATGCCAACGTCGGGGACGACACCCTTGCGGTTCCCCTGCGCCCCAATGACAGCGGCCAGGAACTGAGGAGGGCTATCTCCCACTCGCAGAACTCCCGCCAGACCGGCCCTGTTCTTGCTCCAGAGTTTAGTTGCGATCGCCTGGTCAACCCCGGCCCAGGCTTCCTGATTTCCTGCATATGTTTCTGCCCGGTTGATGAAGAGTCGCGACTGCAACCTATGAGAGAAGGCGAAGAAAATACTTGCCGCCCAGGTTCCACCGCCGGAAGAGAACGCCGAACCGGAAACTTCGCAAGCTGTCTCATCGTGGTGAAGTGTGCAGTTCGTGTAGTCGTCGAGGACCGTCATGTCCTTGTAGTCCTGGGCGACCCGCTGTCGGAACTCTTCGTCGCATCCGGAACTCACGGAGACGTTGCACAGGTTGCTTGTCTGCCCTGGCTTGTAACCCTCAAGCCACCAGTCGTCGTCGCTGCTGCTCGTGGTGCTGCCACTGCTGTTGGTGGGGGCGGTGCCGCCACCGCCGCCAGACCCACCCGCGGGTCTGTACGGTGAGCGCTACACAGACTCGCCCGCGGCTCACGGCACACGCCCGACGCCGGCACCTCCGCCTCGACCCCACCTGGCCCTGGACCGGCGCCTTCGTCCTGGCCTGGCAACGCCTCACCGGCCTGCCCGCCGTCACCTGACAAACGGACACCACCCCGACGAAGACCAGGAAGGAGAAGCACCGCACCTCCCGGGCCCGTGGAACCCGGCGCAGCCGCAGCGACACGCGAAGACCCCGCCCGACACTCGTCGGAACAAACCGGGTGAACCCATCACCTCACACAGCAACGATCATCGCTGAAGAATCGAGGTTGATGTCGCGGCTGTAGACCTCGTGTGCGGCAGCCGGTTCATGACTCGTCTCGCACGCCTCCTGGGCGGCGCGGGCGCGTTCGACCTTGGCCGTCTCGCGCATCTTGGTCTTGCGGAAGACAGTGAGCAACACGACGCGGCAGCCCGGGGCCAGCCAGTAGGTGATCCGCTGGGTGTTGCCGCCGAGGTCGAAGCGCAGTTCGCGGAGCTTGCCGCTGAGGTGGCGACGATCAGCCACCGAACCCAACTGGCGAATCGAGGTGAATGCTGCGAGATGTGCGAGTCCGGGGGCCTGACCCATGCGAGAAACAGTCATGGGTCCACCTCATGGCCAAGCGGAAGCGGAAGACCTTGGTCATCTGCTGACGCTGCCATGAAGACATCCATGCTGGGCGGCCCGCTGCGGTCTCGCGGAAGTGATCACTGGAGAGCGGGATACTGGGAAACTCGCCTGTCTCGTTCGGGAAGGGGCCGACGGAAAAAGACCCGCGCCACGGGCACCTCGTCAGCGGCCTACTTCACTTGACGGGCGGGGGCTGGAAACGGAGCCGCATAGGCGGCCGCCGCACCATTCCCCGACCCTACTCACCTGAGCGACGACCGCCTCCCGCTCACCAACCTGATCACGAATCCCGCAACTTTCCTTTAATCAGGACTTCCCCCTCGCTCGGCCTGCCCGCGAGGCGGGCGGCCTCTCGAATATCCCGATCGCTCATGGAACGCGATACGGAACGCGCTTCGTGCAAACCATCCCCATACCCAATATCCAACAGTCTGAGAAAGCACTTAACAGCCTGTACTTGGTCCACTGGACCGCCCACGCCATCGCGAAACATTACGCCAAGCTGAATAAGAACTCGATATGATCCCTGCGCGGCGGCGAGTTCATAGTATTCCCTCGCCTTTGAGTGATTACCTTCCGATGCCTCAATTTCCCCTAGCGTGCGCGAAGCAGCGTCGACCCCTTCCCTCGAAGCAGCCGTCAACAAAGCAATGGCTCGACCTCGGTCTTCGTCGACGCCCACTCCCCTTAGATACATACCTGCCAGATTATGCTTGGCAAAAGCATCACCAGCCGCCGCCGCAGATCTGAAAAGGTCGGCAGCCATTTTTTCATTTCTCTCGACCCCAATTCCATTGATTAGCATATGCGCGAGGCCACGCTGACCCGCAGCATGACCAACATCCGCAGCCGCTCGGAAATAAGTCAGAGCAATCTGCGGTTTCCCCATATACTCGAGCGCCAGCCCAGCAACAATGGATTGAAAGTCGGGGTCACCGCCATCAGCAATACGCTTGAGGCGGGGAAATAGTTGCTGCATTCGGCGGATCGCCACCGCGTCCCGCCGTGCCATTCCCTTCAAGAGTGACTCGGCCTCGACCAGGAGACTTGAATTCTTATTTACCAATTCCAGCACCTACTTGTAGCTATAAGATAAAGCCTGGGTGTCGCTTAAGGGTAGCAAACACCCAGGCCCGCATCGATCACGGCTTGAAAACGTACAACCCACTCGGATCGAGCACGTAATAGTTCTGACTATTCAACCGGGCGAGTTCAGTGAAATCCTGGAAGCAGTGGTCGCACATGTCTCGCGTAGACACGATAGGCTTACCAGGCCTCAAAGTTTGTACCTGCTTCTCTGCGTGACTCAGCCAGAAGGCCCCATCACCAGCATTATTGTCTTTGAAGCTCGGCGTCCGATTCATGGGAAATTCTTTGGCGACAGCACTCAGTATGGGCCTTGAAAATCCAGGCGGCACATCTGCCGAATAACCACTGAGGGTGAATTCTCCGTCTGCCCAAGCAGCAGTCTTTCCTTCCTCGAACTTGGGGAAGTCGATCTCATCCGGAAACTTATTTGGGACCTCGTCCAGATCGTCTATATTCTTGAGGATGATTTTTCCACCCTTGAATGCCTTGCCGAATAGCGGGATGGCCCCAGCCACCGCCACACCGCATCCGATTTGGTCCGGATCCTGAGCGCAAGAGACGCCGTCCAGAATCCCAGTGGGGTCTAGTACTCCAGCTGTAGATCGTGATCTTGATGGACTTCGGCAGGATCTCCCGGGACATCGTGTGGGGGTGTGGCGGCCTGAGCGGGCACCATGCACAGGTGAGCATCATCATCAAGTTCTTCATCGCCCCTGACGACACCTCAGCTGCGGGCATTGTTGATCGCGGGCCGGTCGGCGTCTTCGACTCGCTGGCCTGCGGCAACTTCGATGCTTCCGAGGCGGTGGTCGAGTGGGAGAGCCTGCTTACTGGGCAGAGCTTCGAGGCGCTCGTCGCGTCCGATGAGCCGCGCATGGTTGCTGACCCAGAGGATGGGGACGGCCCCCTGCTGTTTGTCGCCTCGGGTGCGCTTCAAGGAGCGCTGGCCGGCGCTTCGGCCTCTCGCCTTGCCGAGGTCGGCGAGCTGTGGATCCAGGAACGGGCCGCCGAGGGCGAGGCGTTCGACTTGGAGATGGTGCGGGAACTCCTGGGTGATCTGGCAGACCTGGCCCGTGCCGCCGAGGGGCGGGGTCACGGCCTGTACTGCTGGATGGCCTAGCATCCCGGCCGCCGCGGTACGGTCCCGCGATCTGGACCGGGAGCGAGACGGTTGCGGCCACCGGTGATCATCGTGGTTTGTGAAGACAACGAACGATCAAGCGGTGGCCGCAGGTCACAGCGTAGACCCGGTCCACTGGCAGGACGTATTCGAGGGCCTGATGAGCCGGATCGCGGGTCGTTTCGCGCGGGTGGAGCCCCGCCGCCGAGTCCGGCGGTTGGTGCTCGGACTCCTGTCGGACCTGCCTCGCAAGAACTGCTGGACGATCGCCGAGTGGGCCGGGGAGTCCACCCCAGACGCGATGCAGCACCTGCTCAGCCGGGCCAAGTGGGACGCCGACGCGGTCCGTGATGACGTGCGGGGCTACGTGGTGGAGCACCTGCGCGACGAGCGGGCGGTGCTGGTGGTCGACGAGACCGGCGACGTGAAGAAGGGCACCGCCACGGTCGGTGTCCAGCGCCAGTACACCGGCACTGCCGGCAGAATCGAGAACGCCCAAGTTGCCGTCTACCTGGTCTACGCCGGTCAGCGCGGGCATGCCGCGGTGGACCGGGAGTTGTACGTCCCGCGCTCCTGGACCGCCGACCCCGACCGCTGCCGGGCCGCCGGGCTTGGCGAGGAGACCGCTTTCGCCACCAAGCCGGAACTGGCTGCGCGGATGGTCGCCCGGTTCCTGGACGCCGGCCACCGGGCCGCGTGGGTTGCGGGCGACGAGGTCTACGGCGGTAACCCGAAACTTCGCACGGTGCTGGAGGAACGCGGCACCGGCTACGTCCTCGCGGTGGCCTGCTCGTACGAAGCCGCAACTGGAGCCGGCAAGTTCCGTGCCGACACCCTGGCCAAGAAGGTCCCCAAGCGGGCCTGGCAGAAGCTGTCGGCGGGGACCGGTGCGAAGGGCCACCGCTTCTACGACTGGGCCGTCATCGACCTCGCCGACCCCCGACCCGGGAGCCGCCAGATGCTGATCCGCCGCAACCGCAGCACCGGCGAACTCGCCTACTACCGCTGCTACTCGCCCGCCGCAGTGCCGCTGGCCGAGTTGGTGCGAGTAGCTGGATCAAGGTGGCGGGTGGAGGAGTTCTTCCAGTCCGGCAAGGGCCTGGCCGCACTGGACGAGCACCAGGTCCGCCGCTACACGTCCTGGTCCCGTTGGGTCACCCTCGCCATGCTCGCCCACGCCTTCCTCGCCGTCGTCCGAGCCGATGACCATGCCCGCCAACCGGCACCGAACGGCCTCATACCCCTCACCTGCAACGAGATCCAGCGCCTGTTCATCACTCTCGTCGTCCGGCCCGTCCACGATGCCGCACATCGGCTCGGCTGGTCCGACTGGCGACGCCGCCACCAAGCCCGATCCCAGGCCAGCCACTACCGGCGGCAAGCCGCTCAAGCGTGAAGATCACCATCTACAGCTGGAGTACTAGGGCCCCAATTACCCCCTGAGCCCTGATTTGCCCGGGCGTCAGCCATCCGGGGCAGGTACTTCCACCAATCGTAGAACCGCAGTTTCCGGTGTTTATGGGAGCGGAATCATCAGCCAGCGAAAGTACCGCGTCGAGTTCTGCATTGCATTGCGCATCGCAGCCACTCGTCTGGCCCGCACTATCAGTAGCGGCGGTGCCGCTGGTGTTTCCGCCACCGCCGCCGGTGTTGATGATTGACGGCTGGCCGCTGTGGCCTCCATTCGGGTTTTTGGGGCAGGCTTCCATGCCGGCGCCGCAGGCGAGGCCGAGGCCGGTGGGGTCGGAGAAGGTGGTTGGGTTCTGGGCTCCGTAGGTGTAGCCGTTGAGGGTCTGGTGTTTGTCGAGTTCGAGGAGTGGGTCGATGCTGATGAATTGGCCGGTGCCGGGGTCGTATTCGCGGGCGCCGATGTGGGTGAGGCCGGTGGTGGTGTCGGCGGGTTTGCCGAGGAAGGATTTGTCGTCGGGCCAGGTGGTGGGTTGGGTGCCGCGGGGGGCGCCGAAGGGGGTGGTGTGGCGCTTGGTGATGGCCAGGGTGGTGGAGTCGAGGGCGAGGCTGGATGTGCCGTGGTGGTCGGCGGCGAGCCAGTTGAGTTTGGTGCCGGTCACTCCTGCGGTGGCGGTGCGGACGGCGATGGTCTGGCCGGCGGCGGTGTAGTAGCGGGTGCCGGACAGGGTTTTGGTGGTGCCCTTGACGTTGAGGCGGACTTCGGTGCCGCCGAGGTAGAGGACGGTGTCGCCGTCGCCTGCCGCGCGGCGGATGAGGAGTTCGCCGGAGGCGTCGTAGAGGTAGGTGGTGTTCAGGGCGGGCTTGGTGCCGGCCGCGGGTTCACTGGTGCCGACGAGTTTGCCTTCGGAGTTCCAGGTCAGGGTCTGCGTGGCCTGGGTGCCGGGGCGGCTGGTGGTGTTGCCGGTCTTGTCGTAGGTGTAGGTCTTGGTCGTGGTGCCGTTGACGGTCTTGGTCAGGGGGTGGGGCTGGTTGTTGGTGGTGCCGTAGGTGTAGGTGGTGGTGCTGTTGCCGGAGCTGGTGTGCTGGGTTTCGGTCTGGCGCTGGCCGGAGGCCGTGTAGGTGTAGCTGGTCCAGTACGGGGCCGCGCCGTCGAGGTTGGCCACCGTGCGGCCACTCGCGGCGCAGTCGGCGGTCTTCGGCGTCCAGGCCTCGGTCAAACGGCGGTGACCGTCGTAGGTGAAGCACTGGTAGTCGGCCTTGCCGGTGCCACCGAGCGTGGTGGCGTCGAAGATGGACGTGACGTTGCCCGCGTCGTCCTGGGTGAACTTCAGCTCCTGCGGCATATAGCCGTGCACGTCGTCGGTGACGAAGGAGCGGGTCAGACGGCGGGTGCCGTACTCGTAGTCGTAGTGGAGGTCGGTCTTCTTGGCGCTGGTGGGGTTCGTGGCGAGGGTGAGCTGACGGAGGTCACCCGGCGGGGAGTACAGCGCGCCCTGGAGGTAGCCGCTCGTGCCGCCGGAGGTGAGCTGCTGGCCGAGCAAGCCGTAGGTGTGGGAAACGATCTCACTCGCGAGCCCGGCCACGGCAGGGTTGCCGGACTGCTTGACGGTGCCGTCGAGGTTGTAGACGGTCGAGAAGGACAGGGTGCTGCTCACACCGGCAGTGACCAGCGGATCGGTGCTCGGCAGAAGCAGCTGGCTTGCGGTGACCTGGTAGAGAGAGTCGTAGCCGGTGACCTTCTTGGTGTAGGCCTTGCCGGCCGCACCTCCCTCGTACCGGACGGCCGTGTCCTGCTGACCCTTGGCAAGCGTGTCGAAGGTCCAGGCAGCCAGCTTGTTCGCGTCGGTCTTGGCACCGTTCCACATGCCGGTCTTACGGCCCAGAACGTCGTACTCGTACGTGAGGGTCCTGGCCTCGGCATCCGTGGTCGACTCGACCTGATCGAGGGTGTTGTAGCTGCTGCTCGTACCGCCCTTGTCCGGGTCGGTGGCCCTCACCTGGCGGCCGTGGAGGTCGTAGGTGTAGGACCAGGCCTTCTGGTCCGGCCCTTCGACCGTTTGCTGCTGCCCGGCCGGGGTGTAGACGTATTTCGTGGTGGTGTAGTCGGTACCGGTGGGCTGCGGGCCGGCGTACTCACGCCGCTCGACGGTCCGGCCCAGCGCGTTGGTGATCACCGCGGTGGCCTGGCCGCCCGCCGGGGCACTGGTGGCCACCGTGTCACCAGTGTACGTCGTGTCGACCGTCCAGCGCGGCACACCCCCGACCTTGGTGACCGCCTTGACGGCGCGGCCCGCACCGTCATAGGTGCTGTCGGTCTGCATGGGTGCCTGACCGCCGTCGGTCTGCACGATCGTGCCCCCGGGGGCCGTCTTCTCGTCCCAGATGTCGGCCTGCGAGGAGGCCACGAGACCGCGCTCGTCGTACAGCGTCTGCGCGATCAGGCGACCGCCGGAGGGCGAGGGCGACTGGACCTGGCGGGAGCGCAGCAGCGAGTCGTAGATCTCGAAGCTGGTGTTGTAGCCGGAAGCCTGCCCGTTGAGCGTGCACGGTCTCGCGCAGCGCTACTACGTCAAGGCCCTGGAGCTGGCGGGCGCGAGCGAGGACCACCTGACGTACTGCACCACCCTGCGCGGAATGAGCGTCCAGGCGGTCGACCTCCGCCACGGAGCCAAGGCCATGGAACTGGGCGACGCCGCTGCCGCCGCCTCCCCGAAAGCCGGACCCCGGATGCTGGCCTTCCTCGCCGGCCAGCAGGCGCACGCCGCCGCACAGACCGGCGACCGTATGGGCGCACTGCGCTACATCCGCGAGGCCGAGGCGGCGAACCCGGCCATCCGGAAGTTCGCGAACTCCAGCCTTTCCATATTTCGCGGCCTGTTCCAGGAATTCTCTCGGATACGCACTGAAATATGAACTCGCGTTGCCATTGCCGCAGTTATGGACCAAGATAGGCGTAGCCCCCGCCAGCACATAGTACGTGTGCGGGCCGGGTCAGGGTGACCTGCAATTTGGCTGGTCAGCCTGCGAATTGACAGCAAATCGGCGTGCGTGCGTGTCCGCTGGAATTCGCGGGTGTTGCCGTCAGCGTTGCCGTCAATGGCCTATCGGCGGTGGGTTATTCCTCGCCGAGGATGCGCAGGCCGTGGATGTCCTTGAAGTACTCGTAATCCTTGAGGTTCAAGGTCGCGAGCGGCAGGTCGTAGGTGAGGCAGCAGGCGGCGATCCACATGTCGTTGACCGGCTGCGGCTTCCCAGCCTTCCTTCCGGCAGCGGACAGCTTGCCCCAGGTTGCGGCGACGGCCTCGTCACCGGGCAGGACGGGGATGCCGGAGAGCCAGTCGGCGAGTTCCTGGCGGCGGAGGCTGCCCCAGTCGCGGATCTCGGCCCACTGGGTGAGCTCGCCGAAGGTGACGAAGGTGATCAGCGGTTTGCGGCCGATCAGGTGGGTGGCCAGGGGGCCGGTGAGCTTGCCCTTGTGGGTGCGGGAGGCGACGTCGGTGTCGAGGATGACGGGTTGCATGGCGACGGCTCAGGCGACGTCGCGCCGACGCTCGGCGTAGGTGAAGGCGATGAACTCCTCCAGCTCCTCGTCGGACTCGAAGGTGTCCGCCTTGAGGTCATCGAGGGAGCGGATCGGCTGGGTGTTCTTCGCGACGAGCAGTTCCTCGACCGTCAGCCGGGGCCGGATCGGCGGAAGGATCGGGCGCTCGGTTTCCGCTGCACTCATGATGAGACCTCCCCGCTAACGCCGGTCACTGCCTGCTGCGGCTCATGATACGGCCGTAGTCATGCGGCCGGAGCGGGTCCCGCGCCGGGCGGGTGGCTCAAGGTGCCCTCGGCCCCCGCCCAGGCCGACTCGTTGCCCCTGCTCGGGTACGCCTCAGACTCGGTTCCCGTGAGGTGCCGGGAGGTGCCGTATGGGATCAAGGTGCACCGTGGTCGGTGTCCGGTTGCGTCGCCAGGCCGCCGCCGCGGACCCCGCGCAACGTCGCCCGCAACGTCCGCACCGACACACCCCGGCCCCGACGCTTCGAACCCCTCACCGCCTAGGAAGCCCGCGACTTCCTGACCGCTACGGGCGGGCACCGGCTGAGCGCGCTGTTCGAACTCGCCCTGCGCACCGGCCTGCGCAGGGCGAACTCCTCGGCCTGCGCTGGGAGGACCTCGACCTGGCCGACGGGACCGCCAGCATCCGCCGCACCCTCCAACGCACCAACTCCGGCGGCCTGACGGTCCTGCCAACCAAGACTCAGAGCTCGGAGCGGCGGATCGCCCTGCCCACCGAGTGCCTGCAATCCCTCGAACAGCACCGCGACCGGCAGCGCCAGGAACGCGAAGCGGCCGGGATGAGCTGGAGGGCGAGCGGCTACGTCTTCACCCGGCCCGACTGCTCCCCGATCGAGGGCGCCACCCTCACCCGGCACTTCAACACCCTGCTCCGCCGGGCCACGCTCCGCCGCATCCGGTTTCACGACCTCCGCCACTCAGCAGCGACTCTCCTTCTGGAGCAGGGCGTCGAATTCGTCGTGATCAAGGAATTGTTGGGTCACGCCCACATCGGGGTGGCCGCGACGGTGTACGCCCACGTCCGACTCCGCCTCCAACGCGACGCCATCGACCTCCTCGGCCAGGCCCCTCCGCAACCCCGCCCAGCCCGCCGCGCGGCCCGACGACGGCGACGATTGGTCCTGCCCTCGGCGTCGGACGTGGAGACGACCTCGCCTGTCCTACGCGATCAGCTGACGCTCCAGCAGCGTCACCCCGTACCGGCTGCCGCCCTTGCCCACCTTGGAAGGCTGCTCCCCGACCACGCGGTAGCCCGTGCCCTCGTAGTACCTACGCAGCCGGGGATTCGTCGACAGGCAGTCCAGCCGGCACAGCCCCCGCCCGGCCCTGGCCGTCCGGCCCTCCGCGTGGGCCAGCAGCACCCGCCCGGTCCCGGCGGGAGCGTGTGTCCGGTCGGTCATCAGCCGGTGCACATACCCGGCCACGGGCGGCTGCGCACCCCAGGCGGGCTCGTCGTCCCACCACAGCTCGTACGCCCCGACGATCCGGTCGCCGCGCTGGGCGACCCAGACCTCGCCCGTTTGTATCCGCTCCCGGAAGTGCTCCGCGTCCTTGTCACCGGGCCGCCACTGCGCGATGCCTTTCTCCTGCATCCAGCGCGCGGCCGTGTCGTACAGCACGACGAGCGCGCCGAGGTCGCTCTCGTCCGCGCCGCGGAATGCGATGGGTGCGGTCATGGTTCCCACCTACGCGACCTCGATGCCTCCTACGCCAAGCGCTGAGCGGGCAGCGACGCCCCCGGCGCCAGCGCGGCGAGCCGGGTGACGAGGTCCGTGAAAGGCCCGTCGGCCGGCTCGTTCGCGAGTACCCGCAGCAAAATCGCGGCCATCTCCGCGTCGTACGCCGCGCTCACCGCGCACAGCACCGCGAAGTCGTGCACCAGCTGCAACTCCAGCTCCGCGCGCGGAATCCTTCCCCTCGCTTCACTGGGGAGACCCCTATGGCCGTCCAGCCAGATCAGCGCCGTCGACTCGGCCAGCGACACCCAGGACCTGACCACCAACTCCAGCCGTGCGGGCGGCTCCTGCACCCCGAGGTGCGCGAGGATCTGCTCGTACGCGGCCTGCCGCACCTCGTCGATCATCGCGTTGGTCCGCGTCGAGCCGACAGCCGGTCCGCCCCGCATCAGGGCCGAGAAGCCGGGCCCGTGCTCGTCGACGAAGTCGAAGAAGCGCCCCATGACCCGCAACAGCCGCGCCCCGAGCGGCCCTTCGTGCGGCTCCAGGAAGAGCGCGGCCAGTTCGTCGGCCGCACGCCGCAGCGCCGCCTCGTACAGGCTCTGCTTCCCCGGGAAGTAGTGGTAGACCAGCGGCCGCGAAATCCCCGCCGCCGCGGCTATCTCGTCGATCGACACCTCGTCGGGCGAGCGATGGCTGAACAGCTCCAGCGCGACACCGATCAGCTGCTGTCTGCGCTCCTCGACGCCCATCCTGCGGCGTACCACCCCGGTCGTCATACGAACACCCTATCGGCCACACCGCCCGAGTCGCCGGGCCTGCGACCTCGGCCTACAGTGTTGATGGAGTCTTGTCCCCTCGTGACAGGAGCCCGCCCATGACGCGCACGGACATACGGCTGCGCTGGATGGCCGAACCGGGCGCCCTCTTCGGCCGGGCGATCACCGGCATCGTCACCCCGCGGCATGTCCTCACGCTGCCCGGCCGGCCGGTGGCGGGACGGTGAGCGAGGACAGGGTGGCCGGCGACCGGCCCGTACCGAGGCCGCCCCGCGGTCACCGGAGCGTGCCGCACACCGGTGACCTCGCCGTCGAGGCATGGGCGCCGACCCGCGAGGAGTGCATCGCCGAGGCGGTCCAGGGCATGGTCCGCAGCTTTGCCGACATCCCGGACCCGGCGGCAGGCACCCCACGTGACGGCGAAGTCACCGCCGATACCGACGCACAGCTCCTCGCCGCCGTACTGGAGGACGTCATCTACCGGATGGACACAGCCGGTGAACTCCCCGCCGACGTCTCCGTCCGCCCAACCCCGGACGGGGTGCACGTGAGGTACACGATGACCGGCACCGAGACGGTCACCCAGATCGGCGCGGTACCCAAGGCGGTGGCCCTGCACGGGCTCCGGCTGGCCCAGGAGCCCCAGGAGTCGCGGGATCCGCTGACGCCCCGGGAGTGGGTCTGCCATGTGACCCTGGACGTGTGAAGGGACTGTCGGACCCTGCCGGAGCTCTCTCGAAGCTCTCATGAAGGGGATGGCCCACCATGGACATCCGGCTGGCAGAGGAAGGGCGCTGGCGTTTCCGGATCGACCGGACGGACGGCATGCGGGTGCCCGGCGCGGTCCTCGCCCCGCGGGAGCTCCTGCCGGACGAGCCCGGGGACAAGTCGCTGGAACAGGTGGCCAACGTCGCCACCCTGCCCGGGATCATCCGTGCCTCGTACGCGATGCCGGACATCCACTGGGGCTACGGTTTCCCGATCGGCGGCGTCGCCGCGACCGACCCCGCCGCCGGGGGCGTCATATCGCCCGGAGGCGTCGGCTTCGACATCTCCTGCGGCGTACGGCTGCTCACGGCCGACCTGGACCGCGCCGCCCTCCTGCCCCGGCTGCCGGAGCTCATGGACCGGCTGGACCCGCTGATCCCCCGGGGCCTGGGAAAGGGCGCGCTGTGGCACCTCAAAGGCCGCTCGGAGCTGTTCGAGCTGCTGCTCGGCGGTGCCCGCTACGCCGTCAAGCGCGGCCATGGCGTCCCTCGCGACCTGGAGCGCTGCGAGGACCGCGGCGCGGTGGACGACGCCGATCCCTCCCAGATCAGCGAGCGCGCCCTGGAACGCGGAGCCGGGCAGGTCGGCAGCCTGGGCTCGGCCAACCACTTCCTGGAAGTCCAGGTGGTCGACGAGGTGTACGACAAGGACTGCGCCCGGGCGTTCGGCTTCCGGGAGGGCCAGATCTGCGTCATGATCCACTGCGGTTCGCGCGGCCTGGGCCACCAGATCTGCGGCGACCATGTGCGGGTCATGGACGGCGTCATGCGCCGCTACGACATCCACGTTCCCGACCGGCAGCTCGCCTGCGCACCCGTCGACTCCCCGGAGGGCCGCGACTACCTCGGGGCGATGGCGGCGGCCGCCAACTTCGCCAGGGCCAACCGCCACATCCTCGCCGACGCCGCCCGCGGCGTGTTCAAGGCGGTCACCGGCTCCGGCCTGGACCTGGTCTACGACGTCTCGCACAACCTCGCCAAGCTGGAGACCAGGGAGGTCGATGGCACCCGCCGGCTGCTGTGCGTGCACCGCAAGGGCGCCACCCGGGCCCTGCCTCCCGGCCACCCCGACCTCCCGGACGACCTCGCGGCCGCCGGCCAGCCCGTGCTCGTACCCGGCACCATGGGCACCGCCTCCTACGTCATGACCGGAGTCGCCGGCAACGAGGCGTTCGACTCCTGCTGCCACGGCGCGGGCCGCGTCTGGAGCCGCCACCGCGCACACCGCGAGATGACCGGACGGCAACTCCGCGCGGACATGCGCGACGCGGGCGTGGCGATGAAGCCCATCTCCTGGCGCAGCGTCATCGAGGAGGCCCCCGGGGCGTACAAGGACGTGGAGGCCGTCGTCGTCGCGAGCGAGCACAACGGCCTGGGCCGGGTGGTGGCCCGGCTGGTCCCGCTGGGCGTGCTCAAGGGCTGAGCAGTCCGGTCTTCGGGGCGTTGCTCAGCTTCCGGTGTAGAGCCGGTCGAGGCCGATGAGTTCTACATCGCCCCGGGCGGCTGCGGTTCGCTGGAGTTCGGCGGTGAAGCCGCAGCGTGCGAAGAGCAGCAGCCTGGGACGCTGGGTCACCTTCGCGGCAGGCAGGAGTTCGCGCAGGTGCTCCAGGCGTTCGAGGTGAGGGGTGTCCATGGGGCTGAGAGTGCCTTTGGCCTCGCCGATCGCCGTGATCCGGTCTGCTGCGAAGGGTTGTGACTCGGTGACCACGACGTCCAGCTCGTGGCCTTGTCCATGGCTGCGGCACGGGATTTCGGTGGGGCGTACGTGGGTGGCCCGGCCGCCGAGCACGGTCTCGCCGGCATGCTCCATGCACCACTGGCGTGCCAGGTCCTCGAAGTGCGGTCCGTAGATCTTCGAGGCGACCGTGTCGCTGTTGTCCGACCAGACCCGGTCGGCCCGGCCGATGACGAGTTCGGGCTCGTGCCGCTGGATGAGCAGCTGGTGCAGCCGCACGACCGGTTCCGCGACCTTGAACGTGCTCCGCTTCTCCCGCAGGGCATCGTCGGTCTGTTCCAGAAGGCCGATGTCCTGCAGCCCGGAAAGCAGATGAGCGAGGGCACTGCTGGGCCGCCCCAAGGTCGATGCGATCTCGCTTCTCCGGCGGCTGCCCGCGCTGACCGCGGCGAGAGTAGCCGCGTAAGAGGTGGGGTCGGAGATCGAGGGCTCTTCGCGCAGCAGCAGACTTCCTTCCCGGAACATGGCGGAGGCGGGGTTCAACAGCCGGCGCTGCACCCAGTGGTCGAATTCCTCGACGGAGGTGGGCCCTGAACCGCCGCACATTTCCTTGTACGCAGGGGTGCCCCCCACCAGAGAGTGCACCCGGAAGGCGAGCTCGGGGTCGCCGTCCAGCCCCCAGAAGGCGGCTGCTTCCCGGTAGCGGAACGGCCGAACGACAAGCTCCAGGCTCGCCCGCCCCCGCAGCGGCGCCCCTCCGCCGAGCAGCCGAGCCATGGTGGTGAGAGCGCTGCCGCACAGAATCAGCCGGGTACGGGTGTGCTCCTTGGCGTGGCCGAGAGGGGTCAGAGCCTGTTGCAGGTAGGAGGGGAGGGCCGGCGTGGCGGCGATGAGATAGGGGAACTCGTCAATGATGACGGGGACTTCACGCTCCTCGCCGATACGCAGGAGTTCGTCGAGGGCGTCGCGCCAGTCGCGGAACCGAATCGGTCTGCGCATTCCTTGGTGGGTGGCACAGGCGGCGCCGAGGTCGGCGAGGTTCTGCGTCTCGGTCTGCTGCGTGGCGGCGAAGAGGAAGCCACCCGTCTCCCGGGCGAGAAGCTCGAGCATCAGGGTCTTGCCCTGTCGACGTCGGCCATAGACGAGCCCGAGCGCGGCACCGCTCTGGCCGGACGACACGAACTCGTTGAGCTCTTGCCACTCGGCGTCCCTGGCGAACAGGCGATTCGGTTTTGCGGGCATCAGCGCCACCTTATGATAGACACGCCTATCATAGCCGGTCCCACCGAAAGCGGGTAACCGTTCACTGACGCTCCGTGCCCATCATCGTCTGCGCTGACCCTCGACCGGTGAGGTGCTGAGCCGCAGTCGCGACCGTGCGTGATCTGCCGATGACCGTCCATCTTGCCCGGTTCATGCCTTGTATGGGGTGGATTGCGGAGGGGGCAGGTTCTGGAATTGCAGCTTCCTGCACGGCCGAATTGCTGGCCTGACCAGGACGCCTCTCCCTAACGTCCCTGCTGGCGATCTTCGAAGGTCGTGATCTTCGTGAAGGGGCCATGAAGGCCAGGGGAGGGTGGGGCGAGGTAATGCCTGCACATACACGGAGAGTGGCCCGGGCTGCCGGGGTGCTCTTGGGGTTCGCCTTGACGGCAGGGGTCTCGCCCCCCCCGTTGGTGTACGCCGGGACACTGACGCAAGCACAGGCGGCGTCCACGGCAGACCAGTCGCCCTCGGGACTGGCGACCGCGTCGGGTGAGCCGGTCGAGGTGGTGTCCGAGCGGACGGAATACACCACGACGATGGCGAACCCGGACGGTACGTACACCCTGACGCAGTCGACGACGCCGCAGCGAGCACGGGTCGAGGACGGCTCGTGGCGCAGCGTGGACGTGACGCTGGAGCGGCGCGCGGACGGGAGCATCGGGCCGAAGGCCGCGGTGGTGGATCTGGCGTTCTCCGACGGCGGCAGCGGCACGGACCTGATCCGGCTGGGCAACAGCAAGGGATCGCTGGAGCTCGGCTGGCCCGCCGCCCTGCCCGAGCCGGTCCTGGACGGGGCCACCGCCACGTATCCCGAGGTCTTCGAGGGCGTGGACCTCCGGCTGACCGCGACGGCCGAGGGCTACCGCGAGGTGCTGGTCGTCAAGACAGCCGAGGCCGCTGCGAACCCGGAGCTGAACCAGGTCACGCTCACGGCGTCCGGTGACGGCCTGGACATCGTGTCTGGTGCGGGCGGTGGCCTGCGGGCTCTCGACGCCGATGGGAACGCGGTGTTCACGGGCCCCGCCGGACAGATGTGGGACTCGGCCGGTGACGACGCCGACGCGCAGACACAGCTTCGCCGCGCCGCCCCGGGGACGGGTACAGGCCCCGGTGGTGAGGACGGCTCGGTCCGCCCCGGTCAAGGAGACGCCACGGCGGAGCTCCCCGTCCAGGTGAGCGGCAACGCGATCACCGTCAGGCCTGACCCGAAGCTGCTGCGCGGCAAGGACACGGTCTACCCCGTCTTCATCGACCCACCCATGGGCCTGAGCCTGCAGGAGCGTACGGTTCTGTCGTCGGACGGCACCCGCCTTTGGAACTTCGACGGTGACGAAGGTGTCGGCAACTGCAGCCACTTGGGGCCGTGGTACTGCGGCTCGGACTACACCAAGCGCATGTACTTCGAGTTCGCCCCGACCAACCTGGCCGGCAAGCATGTGCTCTACGCCGAGTTCGCCGCGTACGAGACCTGGTCGTTCTCCTGCACGCCGCACGGCGTGGGCCTGTGGCGGACCAACAACATCTCCGAGAACACCAGCTGGCCGGGCCCGGCGAGGCTGGATCTCATGGACTCCGTGAGCGTGTCGGCAGGCCGGGGCGACTACTGCAGCCCTTCCCGGCCGGACCAGTGGGTCGAGTTCGCGGACCCCACTTTGACCTCCACCGTCCGCTCCTTCGCGGACGGTAAGTTCCCCCGGCTGACGCTGATGCTCGCGGCGTCGAACGAGAGCGACCCCGACGCCTGGAAGCGCTTCGACGACAACGCCACCCTGCGCATCGACTACGTACCCAAGCCGGGGGTGCCCAGCCCGTACGGAGTCATCCCCGGCGACGGCACCACGCCGTTCTGTGCGACGGACTATCGCGACCCGACGATCGTGACTCGCGCCGATCCGATGGTCGTGGGACACGTACAGACGTCGGTCCAGCCCCCGTCGAACGGTTTCAAGGGGTCGCTTCGAGCGTTCTTCCAAGCTCAGAGGTCTGACACCACGACGAATACGTGGGTGAACACCTGGAATACGACCGTTCCGGACACGGGGTACTACTCCGATGGCTCGAAGGCCAGTGAACGTATGACGCCCCGTTCGGACAACACGCTCTATCGGGTTGCCGTCCTTACGCAGTCGTACTACTCCCAGGGGGGCGTGACTTCCTGGCTGTCGTCGCCGTACACGCGATGGTGCTACTTCAAGACCGATTTCGCGGCACCGAAGGCCCCCGTGATCACGAGCAAGGGGCCATACACCCAGTGCACCGCGACAAGCTGCGTGGGCATGGGCGGACCGGGCCAAGCCGGTGAATTCGAGATCAAGCCGAACGCCGTGGACACGGATGTCACCGAATACCGCTGGCGGCTTCTGACGGAAACGTCCGCCAAGACGCAGACCGGGTCGGTCGTGACGATCCGCCCGACGCCCACGATCGGCGGTACGCAGGTTCTCGTCGTCGAGGCCAAGGACGTACGCAGCCGCTGGGGCGAACCATCGGAGTTCATCTTCAAGGTGGCGCCAGGTGCCGGCGCCGTCGGACGGTGGCAGTTCGCTGACGCGACGCCAGGAGCGACCACGGCCAAGGACACCGCCACAGAAGGCTCCGTGCGCCACGACGCCACTCTCGTCGGAGGAGCGGAAGGTTCGGCCAGGGCGCGGCGCGGCGCGGGCGACCTGTCCCTCGGCCTCGCCGGCACCGACCCGGCCGAGCAGCAGGCATACGCGTCCACCGGGACACCGGCGGTGAACACCAAGGACTCGTTCACCGTGTCGGCCTGGGCGTACCTCAATGACAGCTCGACCACCCAGGCTGTTCTCTCCGCGCCCGGGACGACGGACACCGCGTTCACGCTCTACTACTCGTCGGGCCACAAGCGGTGGGCATTCAACCGGGGCACCCAGGACAAGAGCACGACACCGGATGTCGTGGTCCTCGGCAACACGCTGAACCCGCCGGTCAGGGTATGGACCCACCTTGCCGCGGTCTTCGACACCAAGGGCGACGTGGACAAGACGAACGACACCATCCAGTTGTTCGTCAACGGCCGTCCGCAGGGCGGTCCGGTGACACTGAGCAGCAAGGCGACCGAATACGAACCGTGGACGTCCTCGGAAGGCACACAGATCGGCCGGACCAAGCTCTCGGGCACCTTCCAACAGCATTTCCGCGGCTACCTGGACGAGGTCGCGGTCTGGCAGACCGCACTGACGGCCGAACAGGTGCGCGTCGATTCCGGCCTCGAGGAAGATGCTGTTGCGGCCACCGAACTGGTTGCGGACTGGGATGCTTCACTTGCCACCGGCACCGAGATGGCGGACAGGAGCGGTTACCTTCAGCCCGGCCTGAAGCTCTCCACCGAGGGAGCCCAGCTGAGCACGAGCGCCGACGGGAACAAGTCGCTCACTCTGGACGGTGCGAAGGGATACGTCTCCGCCACCGGACCAGTCATGGACGAGACCGGCTCGTTCACCGTCTCGGCCACCGTGCAACTCGACAAGGCGGCACTGGACACCAAGCCGATCGGCTACCGCGCTCAGATCTTCGCGCAGTCCACGGCCGTCGGCAGCGAGAGCTCATGGGCCCTGTGGGTGGAGAAGCTGTCCGCCGATGGTTACCTCTGGCGCTTCGGCCGTACCGCGACCGACGCGACCGGCAAGGTCCTGGAGACTGCGTCGGTGCCCTCCCAGGAGCCGGCCGCGCTCGACACCTGGGTCCATGTCACGGGTGTCTTCGACGCCGGTGAGGCCACGGGTACGGGCTTCGGCAGCACGCACCTCTTCGTGAACCAAGCGGAGCAGCCTCAGGAGGACATGTCCTCCTTCAACTCCGCGGCGCAGGGTGCCGGCGCCCTCTCCGCGGGCCGCGGCTCCGCGGCGGGCACGACCGGGTACTACCTGCCCGGCGCGCTGCAGCAGCTGCGTATGTGGACCGGGGCCATGAAGGCGGACCAGGTCAACGCCAAGGTCCTGGGCAACCCGGGCAACGAATAGATCCCCCTGGCCGGGCGGGGCACCCAGGTGCCCCAACCGGCCTTCGGCGCGTATCAACCGCAGTTGAAACGACTGGAGAACGGAAAAGGATCAACCTGTTCGGACCAAGAGACCGCAAGGCCGGGCTCAGCAGAGCAAGAAGTGGATTACGGACGTTCCGATCGGTCTCCGCGATCACGGGGCTTGCCCTCATATCCGGGCTCCTGGCCCCGATGGCATTCGCGGCGGATGCCGATCCGCTGGGCAGGCCCGACCTCAAGGCTCCACAGGCCAGTCGTGTGTCTCCGTTCAGCGCGAAGGTGAACAAGAAGACAGCCGCGCTGCTGGAGCAGGCCGCGGCGGCGGGCCGCGCCGACGCCGCCCGCGCCAAGAAGGATCAGTCCCGGACGGTCACGTGGCCCACCAAGGGGTCGGCCACGCTCGATCTGACAACCGGCAGGACGGCCCAGGCATCCCCCGGCGCCCTACCGCTCGTCCTCGCAGAGCGCCATGCCACCACGACCGCCAAGACCGCAAAGCAGCCCCCGACGGCCGACAAGGTCAAGGTCACCGTCCTCGATCAGAAGGCCGCCCAGCGTCTCGGCGTGAAGGGCGTGGTGCTGACCGTCACCGGCCCCGCGACCGGCGGAAGCGCCCAGCTCGGCATCAACTACGGGAAATTCGCCTCAGCCTACGGCGGTGACTGGGCAGGCCGCCTCCAGGTCCAGCGACTGCCCGACTGCGCCCTGACCGCACCGACCGATGCGAAGTGCCGCACCCGCACCCCGCTGAAGTACACCAACCACCGCCGGCAGAACCGGATCGACGCCCAGCTCGCCTTCACCACGAACCCGGCAGCCACATCCTCCGCCTCCTCGGACGGTCGGACGATGGTGCTGGCACTCGCCGCCGGCACGACGTCGAGCACCGGCGATTACAAAGCGACCCCACTCTCCGCGTCCTCCACCTGGGACGCCGGCGGCTCGTCCGGGACGTTCACCTGGTCGTACCCGCTGCGCGTCCCGCCGTCCGCGGCCGGCCCCCAACCGGACCTGACGCTGTCGTACGACTCCGGGAGCGTGGACGGCCGGACCGCCTCCAGCAACAATCAGGGCACCGTGCTCGGTGAGGGCTTCGACATCACCTCGTCGTACATCGAGCGCAAGTACGGCGCGTGTGACGACGACGGCCAGACCGACAAGTTCGACCTGTGCTGGAAGTACGACAACGCCTCCCTCGTCCTGAACGGCAAGGCCACTGAGCTCGTCAAGGACGACACCACCGGCCAGTGGCGGCTGAAGAGCGACGACGCCTCCACCGTCACCCGTTCCACCGGTGCGGAAAACGGTGACGACGACGGTGAGTACTGGACCGTCATCACAGGCAATGGCACCAAGTACGTCTTCGGCCTGAACAAGCTCGACGGCGCCGCCGCCACGGACCGCACCGACTCGGTGTGGACCGTGCCCGTCTTCGGCGACGACCCGGGCGAGCCCGGATACGCCGACGGCACCACCTTCTCCGGCCGCAGCAAGAAGCAGGCCTGGCGGTGGAACCTCGACTACGTCGTCGACACCCATGGCAACGCCATGTCGTACTGGTACGAGGCCGAGACCAACAACTACGACGACCTGGGCGACGACACCATCGGCACCCGGTACACCCGTGGTGGCTACCTCAAGGAGATCCGCTACGGCCAGCGCGCGGGCGCACTGTTCACCAGCGCCCCCGGCTCCCCGGCCGCGTCCGACAAGGTCACCTTCTCGTACGCCGAGCGCTGTCTTGCCTCCGGCACCGGCTGCGACTCGCTGACCGACACCACCCGGGACAACTGGCCGGACGTGCCGTTCGACGCCGTGTGCAAGGACGGCGACAAGTGCACGGGCAATGTCGGCCCGACCTTCTTCACGCGCAAGCGGATGACCGGCATCACCACGCACGCGTGGAATGCGGCCCTGGCCACCGAGGACTTCGAGCGGGTCGACAGCTGGGCGTTCACCCAGCAGTACCTCGACCCGGGTGACACCGGCGACTCCACCGACCAGTCACTGTGGCTGAAGGAGATCAAGCACACCGGTCAGCACGGGACGCCCATCACCCTCCCGCCGGTCGTCTTCGACCACGAGTTCCGGACCAATCGCGTCGACGGTCCCGGCGACAACATCCTGCCGCTCAACAAGCCCCGCTTGCGCGGCATCACGTCCGAGGCGGGCGCGCAGACCCTCGTCACCTACATGCCCGCCGAGTGCCTCGCCGGGCAGAGCAAGCCCAAGCTCGACGAGAACACCAAGCGCTGCTACCCGGTCTACTGGTCCCCGAACGGGGAGAAGGACCCGATCCTGGACTGGTTCCAGAAGTATCCGGTCCAGGCCGTCTCCACGATCGACACCCACGGCGGCGCCGAACCGACCCTGCACACCTACACCTACTCCGGCGGCGGTGCCTGGCACTACAACGAGGACCCGCTGGTCAAGGAGAAGGAGCGCACCTGGTCGGTCTGGCGCGGCTTCGGGAAGGTCACCCACCTCACCGGCCTGTCGACCAGGACCCAGTCCAAGACCGTCACCGTCTACCTGCGCGGTATGAACGCCGACCGCGTCCTGAGCGCCGACGGCAAGACCCCGGACCCGACCGCCCGCAGGTCGGTCATGGTCAGCGGCATCAAGGCGCCGTCGGTGACCGACTACGAGCAGTACGCGGGCATGACCCGTGAATCGGCCACCTACAACGGCGCCCAGGAAGTGTCCGGCACCATCAACGACCCCTGGTCGAAGCTGACCGCCGTCCAGCACCGGTCGTACGCCGACACCGAGGCGTACTACGTCCGCACCGCGGCCACCCACTCCCGCACCAACGTCACCACCAGCGGCACCCCGGTCGACCGCGTGCGCACCACGGCGACCACGTACGACGCCTACGGCATGGCCGGAACGGTGGAGGACAAGGGCGACGACGCCGTCACGGGCGACGAGAAGTGCACCCGCATCTGGTACGCCCGCAATGACGCGGTCGGCATCAACAGCCTGGTCTCGCGCACCCGTACGGTTGCCAAGCCGTGTGCGACCGCCGACTCGGCGCTCGACCTGCCCGTCGACTCCTCCCGCGCCGGGGACGTCATCTCCGACACCGCCACCAGGTACGACAGCGCGGTCTCCTGGACGGCCTCGCAGACGCCCACCAAGGGCGAGGTGCAGTGGACCGGGCGAGCGAGCGGGTACTACACCGACGACCAGCCCAGCTGGCAGAAGGTGTCCACCACCACGTACGACGCCCTGGGCCGCCCGCTGACGGTCATGGACGTCGACGGCACCACGACCGCGACCACGACCTACACCCCGGCGGCCGCGGGCCCGTTGACCGGGATGAGTGTCACCAACGCCAAGAGCCACAAGACGACTTCGGTCCTGGACTTCGCCACCGGCGCGGCGCTGAAGGTGACCGACCCGAACAGCAAGGTCACCGAGTCCGAGTTCGACAGCCTCGGCCGGGTCACCAAGGTATGGCTGGCCAACCGCTCGAAGGTTCTGGGCAAGACCCCGAACCAGGTCTACGACTACAGCATCTCGGCCACCGCCCCGTCGTGGGTGTCCACGGGCACGCTCAACGGGCAGGCTTCCGGCTACAACACCAGCTTCGAGATCTACGACTCGCTGCTGCGCTCCCGCCAGGTCCAGTCGCCCTCGCCCTCCGGCGGTCGCCTGATCGCGCAGACGCTGTACGACGAGCGCGGTCTCGTGGCCTCCTCGCAGGCCGACATCTGGGACGAGAAGACGGCCCCCGGGGGCACGATCGTGCAGACCGACGGCGGTCAGGCACCCATGCAGACCGACAGCACCTATGACGGTGCGGGCCGCGCCGTCAAGGCGGTCACCAAGGTCGGGGGTGTGCCGCGCTGGACGGTCGACACGACGTACACCGGTGACACGGTGGCCACCAGTGCCCCGGCGGGCGGCCAGGCCACCGCGGTGATCACCAACGCGCTGGGCCAGACCGTCGAGCGGCGTGAGTACGCCGGCCCGCAGCCCACCGGTACCGACCACACCACCACGAAATACGTCTACACCCCGGCCGGGCAGCAGCAAACGGTCGAAGGACCGGACCAGAAGGCCTGGTCCTACACCTACGACCTCCACGGCCGCCAGGTGAGGGCCACCGACCCGGACAAGGGTGGTACGAGCAGCAGCTACAACACCCTCGATCAGGTCGAGTCGACCACGGATGCCGAGGCCAGGACCCTCACGTACGAGTACGACGTTCTGGGCCGCAGGACCGGCATGTGGAACGGCGCCAAGACCGACACGAACAAGCTGGCCGCCTGGACCTTCGACACGCTTGCCAAGGGTCAGCAGGACACGGCCGTCCGGTACGAGGGAGGTGCGGCCGGCAAGGCCTACACCAAGAAGGTCACCGGCTACGACTCTCTCTACCAGGTCACCGAAAGCCAGCTGCTTCTGCCCAGCACCGATCCGCTGGTCACTGCCGGTGTGAGCAGCACCCTGTCCTTCTCGACCGTCTACAACCTCGACGGCACCATCAAGCAGTCCGGCAACCCTGCCGTGGCCGGGCTCGCGAGTGAGATCGTTTCCAACACCTTCGGCTTGCTCGGCCAGCAGCTCACCTCCAGCGGCACGAGCGGTTACCTCCAGGCCGCCGCGTATTCGCAGACCGGAGATCTGCGCCAGCTCTCGCTGGGCACAAACCCAACCAGCACCAAGAAGACCTACCTCAACTACGACTACGAGTACGGCACGCGTCGTCTGACCCGCTCCTTCGTCACCGACGACGTGCACGGCTACATGCCGCAGGAGCTGAAGTTCACCCAGGACGACGCGGGCAACGTCACGTCCATCTTCGACGCCACCACGCTCGGTGGCACCGGCAAGGCCGACTACCAGTGCTTCACCTACGACGGCCACCGCCGTATGACCGAGGCCTGGACCCCGAAGACCGCCGACTGCGCCGCGAGTGGCCGCACAATGGCCAACCTCGACGGCGCGGCCCCGTACTGGACCAGCTACACCTACACGGCCTCCGGCCAGCGCAAGACCGAAACCCAGCACACCAGCTCCGGCAACAGCACCACCACCTACACCTACGGCACCACCAACAACCAGCCCCACCCCCTGACCAAGACCGTCAACGGCACCACGACCAAGACCTACACCTACGACAAAACCGGCAACACCACCAGCCGCCCCGGCACCCAGGCCCAGCAGACCCTGACCTGGAACGCCGAAGGCAAACTCGTCTCCACCACCGAACCCGCAGCCGGCACCAAGCCCGCCCTGAACACCACCTACCTCTACGACGCCTCCGGCGAACTCCTCATCCGCCGCGCGGCAGGCGACGGCGACACCGTCCTCTACCTCGGCGGCACCGAAGTCCGCCTCAACGTCAAGGGCACCACCAAAACCCTGTCCGGCACGCGCTACTACACCGCCGCCGGCCAGACCATCGCCGTCCGCACCGCCACCGCAGGAGTGAGCGGCACCAAACTCAACTGGCTCGCCGCCGACCACCACGGCACAAGCAGCCTCGCGATGGACGCCACAGCCCTGGCCATCACCAAGCGCCACACCACCCCCTTCGGCGCCCCCCGAGGCACCCAGCCCACCACCTGGCCCGACGACAAATCCTTCCTCGGCAAACCCGCCGACACCACCACCGGCCTCACCCACATCGGCGCCCGCGAATACGACCCCGCCATCGGCCAGTTCATCAGCATCGACCCACTCCTGGAAGTCGACAAGCACCAATCGATCAACGGCTACAGCTACGGCCACAACAATCCCGTCACCAACTCTGACCCCAGCGGCCTCGGGGTCCCGGAATGCCACACCGGAGTGATCACGGGATGCAACAACGGCGTTCCGGACAGCGACTCCGTATACCACCCCGAAAAGGAGCCAGGCAGCGGAGGGGACGAAGGCACAGCTCCCACTGACAGCAAGGGCCATACCCAGGGCGGCCCGCTAACCTGCACGGGGACCGGCCTCACAACGTACTGCACGAAGAACGGACCGACTGACAGCGATGTCAACTTTGGGAATTTCCTGAAGAGTCTTATGCCCAATGGCCCTCTCATTTCGGCACTGCAGGGCGACTGGGATGAGGCACTGCGCAAGCTGAAGCACGAAGATATATGTCCACCTGGTGGTCCCCACCTGTGTGACGAATATGCGACGGGTACGGTCGAAATCGGTGGCGTCAGCGCGCTCGGTAAAGGGGCGGCCGGGGCGGCAGCTCGCAAGGCGCTATGGGATACAGACGCCACGGACATAACTAAGGGCTGGGCGAAGATCGTGTATTTTCATCGCCCGGGAGGTTTGGGTGTTGACGAATCCAAGGGGGTGTTTACCGGACAGGCCAAGCACGTAAAGAAGTTGATCGAGGAAACCATCGAGCGTGGCCACGGAAAGCCGAACACGCCTGATCCCGTTACGCGTAAACCGCGAGACGGAATTCTTTACGAATATGACTTCGGGCGTAAGGTTGGAGTTCTAAGCAAGAACGAAGGAGGGTATGATGCGTCAGGCATTCGGGTCATCGTCAATCCGGATGGAACTCTTCGAACCGCTCATCCGATAAATAAGCTGTTCCCTTAGGCGAGTCTTTCCGAGCGCGTTCAGTGGTCGTAGGCGGTCAGTGATCGGCTGCCCGCCTGGCCGGACTGGAAGTTGCGCCAGATCACAGCGGCCAGCGCGAGGATGCACTGCACGACGCGTACGGCGACGCCCTTACATGTGCGTCCCCCGTGTTGTTCCAGGTCATGCTCGACCCTTGAGGCGCTGACCGACTCGATGGGCTGGCGGACTTCATAAGCAGCGGTTCTCCGGCGGGGGCGTTTCATGGACGGTCTGAGCAGGGTGATGCCCTGTCCCGCCGGGGAGCCTTGCGATACTGGCCCAGTCATCGCCGAACTTCACGTACAGTGCGGTCACGAGCGTGGCCAAGTTCGTCGCCACAAAGGGATACTGGGCATCCTCGCCTCACGCTCGCAGGCATTCAGAAAAACTCGTCTAGTGTTGAGAGAATGCGAATTTAGCACGTTTTGCAGATTGGAGAAATCGATAGTGAAATACTATAATTCCACGGGTTGGACTGCCTATTTTTCCGGCATTGAGGGTGGAGAGATGGCGCGTATGCGTGATGTGGAGGCATGGGATCCTGAAACTGGTGCGGCGATGGTGGTTGATCCCACTCAGGGGAAACTCAGGGCGGCTACGTCCTTTCCGGATTTTTCGCGCCTTGAAAGGGCCCAGCGGGTTTCGGGGGTGCTGCCCGGCGGTGGTTGGCGTGCACATTGGGACGATGAGGACGGAGCCCCGGTATCGCAGGAGATCCTTGGGTGGCTCATCACCGATATTGGCCAGGCTGCACCTATAACGATTGACTCTGACGGTAATGTCGAATTGGCGGAATCGGTGGATCGATTTGTCGCGCCGCCTAGCGGTGCCGACCACTTCCGTGAGTCAGAGTCTGAAAATAGGCGGTAAATGAGGGGCGGAGTCGGGATCTCTTTCTTTAGCCTCCTTGGCGCGCCCTTCGGTCAGGTGTCGCAGCGATCTTGATCGAGGGGTGTGTCATCGTGCATCTCTCATCAAGGACGTGCTGAAATTCGGTCGGGTGGCAACGGAAACGCAGAATTGATTTGACATCGCCAAAGATTTATTAATCGAAGATCAGCACTTCCTGCACTGCCGCGCCTTCGTCACGCTCCACCGCCCACGCATCGGCACCTGCGGCGAAATACTCAGTCGCCGCAGCGTACAGACGCCCCCTGTGGACGTGTCTCTGGCTTACCTGAGAGGCGTTCATCGAGCGAGGCGCAGGGCTTCCTGGAAGGCATCCCAGGTGTTGGGGGCGAGGCGGAGTATCGGGCTGTATGGATTCTTGGAGTCCCGGATAGCCACAGTGCCGGGTATGTTGAGCGCGACCTCGACGCATTCGCCGGCCGAGGTGCTGTGGCTGGACTTCGTGAACTGGAACTCGGGCATGTGTCACATCTCCTTGCGGATGCTGTCGATCAGGGCGGCGGAATCGTGCTGGGCCAGGCTGAGCCGGGTCGTGCGGTCGAAGAACGTGCTGTAGGCGGCGCCCTCGTCGGGGTTCTCGACCCAGACCGTGGAGGCGATGGAGTCCACGTGGACCACGTCGATGGCCTCGGTCTCGGCAAAGGAGACGATGTTGAACGCGCCGCCCACGCAGGGGTGTCCGCCGCTGCGGTAGGGGAGTACCTGGAGGCGTACGTTCGGCAACTGGGCGACTTCAATTAGCCGTTCCAGTTGGGCGCGCATCACGTCGGGGCCGCCGATCAGCTGGCGCAGCGCGGCCTCCCAGACGACCGCGTAGACGTGGAGCGGGTCGTCGCCGAGCAGGCGGGCTTGGCGTTTCATGCGTACCTCGACGATGCGCTCGATTTCGTCGGGGTCCTCCCAGACACCGTCGCTCACGGCCAGGGAGCGAGCGTACTCCGCGGTCTGGAACAGGCCGGGAATCAAGGCGAGTTGCCAAGTTCGGACGCGGCTGGCGGCGTCCTCCATGGCGATGTACTCAGCCAGGGCACCCGCGTTCGGTGAGTGCTGCCACCAGCCTTTGGCCTTGCGGCGCTCCCGGTCCAGTCTTGCCAGGTCGAGGAGATGGCCAACCGGCCTGGGGTCGTCGAGGCCGTAGAACTCGCACAGCACTCGGATGTCCGGGTCTCGCATGGGGACCCATCCGCGTTCCATCTTCACGATCTTCGTGCTGGTGGCGCTGATGGCCTGGGCCGCCTGTTGCTGGGTCTTGCCGGCGGCGTCTCGCAGGCGCAGCAGTTCGCCACCAAGCCTGCGCCCGAGGACAGTTGAGGTGCGGTTGCCCTGGTCCGATCGCATCACGGACACAGTGTGGCGTCTCAGGTGCCGCCGAGTCGATGAGGCCGAGCTGGGCCTCCGAAGCTCGGAGGGGGCGATGATGGACGCACGTCCCTACGGCGACCGCAGCCGGGCCCGGACCGTGACGGTCCCGGCCCGGCCGGTCGTGCGCGGCTCCGGCGAGCTCCCGCCCGCCGGAGCCCAGTGCACCAGGGTCAGCGGCTCTCGTAGACCGCGACCGTTCGCGCCGGGACCGTGAAGGTGCCGGTGGCCTCGTCGTACGAGGACCGCTTCACGGTCGCGTCCGCGCCGGACGCCTGGACGGAGTGCAGGGTGTACGCCTTCCCCGCGAGGCCCGGGACCCGCTGGGTCTGCTGCTGCGGGGTGGCGTTGAAGACGACAACCAGACCGCCCAGGCGCATGGTGATCACGCCGGGCGTCTCCTCCGCCCCGGAGAGCGGGAAGGAGAGCGTGGACTGGACCTCGTCCGCCGTGCCCAGGCTGAATGCCTTCTCAGTGGTGCGGATCTTCAGCAGGTCGCGGTACGCGGCCGAGGCGCCGTTGATCTCGTCGCAGCCCGGCGCGATCGTGGACGCGGTCAGCAGCGGCTTGGCGTACGACCACTTGGAGCGGTTGTCGGCGGCGGGCGGCAGTCCGCGGCCGAAGCCGTTGCCGCCGTCCCGGCAGTCCCAGTGGATGGCGTTGAACCAGTCCCCGCTGTCGTAGGAGTTACGGTCCAGCGACTTGGAGCGCAGCAGATCCGTACCGGCCTGGGAGAGCGCCGGGCCCTGCGACAGCGCGGCGGTGGCCATGGCGAGCACCTGCATACGGGCCCGGTCGGCCGCCGGGGTGCCGGCCGGCAGCTTGAAGGCGAGCGCGTCGTACAGGGTCTCGTTGTCGTGCGCGTCCGCGTAGGCGAGGGCGTCGCCGGGGGCGGCCGCGTATCCGGCCGGGGCGCCGTTGTAGTCCACCTGGGAGCCCTTGACCGTACGGCCGCGGGTGTCGGTGAAGGTGTAGGACGCGAGATTGCCGGACAGGCCGACCTTGATCAGGTCCTGGTAGTGCAGGAGCCGGGCACGCTGCTCGTCCCGCGAGCCGTTGGACGCGGACCCGTTGGGGTCGGTGTACAGGCCGGACGCGAAGCCCTGGACGCCCGGGTCGTCGTCGAAGGGGCCGCCGCCGCGCACGGCGTCACGTGCGCGGTCGGAGAAGGTGGCGATGCCGGTGCCGGCCATGTTCTTCTGGGTGGCCTGCACGAAGCGGGCGTCGTCGGCGATCTCGCCGAAGTTCCACCCCTCGCCGTAGAGGATGATCTTCTTCCCGTCGACTCCGTCCTTCTCGACCGTGAGCTCGTCGAGGGCCTTGCGGACGGCCAGGATGTTGGCCTTCGGGTGGTGGCCCATCAGGTCGAAGCGGAAGCCGTCGACCTTGTACTCCTTGGCCCAGGTGACGACCGAGTCGACGACGAGCTTGCCCATCATGGCGTTCTCGGGCGCGGTGTTGGCGCAGCAGGTGGAGGTGGCCACCGTGCCGTCGTCGAGCAGCCGCTGGTAGTAGCCGGGCACGATCCTGTCGAGGACGGACTTGCCGTCCTGGCCGCTCGCGACGGTGTGGTTGTAGACGACGTCCATCACCGTGCGCAGCCCGGCGCCGTTCAGGGACTGCACCATCTGCCGGAACTCGACCGTGCGGCGCGTGCCTTCGGGGTCGGAGGCGTACGAGCCCTCGGGCACGGTGTAGTGCAGCGGGTCGTAGCCCCAGTTGTAGGCGTCCTTCGCGGCGACCCGGGCGACGCAGGCCTGCTGCTCCTCGGAGTCCGGGGCGTACACCTTCAGATCACAGGCCGGGGTCTGCTGCTCGGACTTCTTCTCCGGGATGGTCCCGATGTCGAAGGCCGGCAGCAGATGGACGTACGACGTACCGGCCCCGGCGAGGGCACGCAGATGCTTCATGCCGTCCGAGTCGGCGTCGGTGAAGGCCAGATAGCCGCCCGGGTGCTTGGACGTACGGTCCGCGATCGAGAAGTCGCGGATGTGCAGCTCCTGGATCTGCGCGTCGCGCAGCGGCACGGCGGCCGGCTTGCGCAGCGCGGACCAGCCCTCGGGGGCCAGTTTCGGATCGGCCAGGTCGACGACCAGGCTGCGCGCGGAATCGGTGGTCAGGGCGGTGGAGTAGGGGTCGGTCACCTTGTTGGTCACGACCTTCTGGACGCTCGGCGCCCACACCGTCACCACGTACCGGTACGGCTTGCCCGCCCAGTCCGCCCGGCCCTTGACCGACCAGACTCCACTCGCCTCGTCGCGCCTCATCGGGACGGTCTTTCCGTCGACTTCGAGGGACACCTGCTGGGCCGTGGGGGCCCACAGGGAAAGCGTCGGACGGTGCGCGCGGTCGAAGACCGGGCCGAGCGCGGCCTTGCCGGCCCTGTCGGCGTACAGGTCGTCGAGGATCCCGGCCGTCTGCACGCCGGTCGCGGCGAGCAGCGCGCCGTTGGCCGCCCGCTGGGTGGCGATCAGCTGGCCGCGCAGCGCCTCGCGGACCCGGTCGCGGTCGCGCGGGTCGACGGTGAAGGCCGGGTAGTCCTTCAGATGCGGGTACTTCGCCTTCTGGGCGTCGGTCAGCGCGGCCGGAGCGAGACGCAGCCACCGGCCCTCGTCGGACAGCGCCCCGTCGACGACCTGGATGCCGCCGTCCTTGGCGTACACCAGCTGCTGGCTGGTCGCGTCGGTGGCCTTGACCTTCCAGACCACGGTGTCGCGGTCGATCCACTGCGCCTCGGACGTGGCGAGGTCCAGCGACGGGGCGCCGCCGGTCTGCGGCAGCAGGTACGTCGGCTGCCCGGCGAGCAGCCACACCTCGTTGCCGTGGGTCGCGAAGGACAGCGACTGGTCGGAGGGCAGGTCCTTCTGGTCGCCCCGGTGGAGGATGTAGCTGAGCGAGGTGGCACCGTCGGCGAGCGGCACCTCGAAGGTCAGGCCGTAGCTGTCCCGGCGTACGGGCATCAGCGGCCGGGACCAGTCGGTCGGCTCCTTGGCGCCGGTCCAGGTGTGCAGGCCCCAGCCGTCGTAGTCGCCGTCGGGGCGCTGGTAGTGGAGCACGGCCTTGGTCTTGTCCTGCGGCAGGTACACGCCGTCCGGCGCGGTGTCCGACTGGCCGTCCTTGCCCTGCGTGATCCAGACCTCGCCGGTGCGGGCGAGGTTGACGCTCCGCTGCGGGCCGTCCGCGGCGCCGTCCTTCTCGACGGTGTACGGGACGGTGGAGGCGCCGTCGGGCACCTTGACCCAGGCGAACGCGCCGTACGCGTCGCGGCCGGTGAAGGCCGCGGTGACGTCCCCAGTCCTCAGCTGCCGGCCGTCGTAGTCACCGTCGGGGCGCTGATAGTGCACGACGGCATACGGACGCTCGACGGCCACCGGCTTCTGCGGCGGCGGGGCCTGGCCCGCGGTCGTCGAGGCGAGTGCGCTCGCGGTACGGCCTGCGCTGTCCACCACCACTGCCTTGTACCGCAGGTCGGCCCCGGCCGCCACCGTGGCGTCGATGTGCTGGGTGACCTTGTAGGGGGCGTGGTCGGCGGAGCCGAGCGTGCGCCACTTGCCGTTGCCGGTCTGAGCGGCGAAGACGACCCGGTTGAGCGCGCCGCCGTGCACATCGGCGGAGATCTCGACGGTGCCGGTGGCGCCGGCGGCCGGGGCCTTCAGGGTGATCGTCGGCCTGCCGGCGGGCGCGGGCAGGGGCTCGGCGGCACGCAGCACCAGCGAGGACAGGGCGGGCATGGTGACGGTGATCCTCCCGTCGCTGCGGACGGTGCCGGAGCCTCCGTACAGCACACGGAAGTCCGAGGCGGTGTCCGTCGCGAAGGAGACCGTCTTCTCCGTCTCCGCGTTGTTGACGGCGACGACGTACTCGGTCTTCGTCTTGGCGTCCGTACGGGAGAAGGCGTACACCGAGTCCTTGGCATACCGCTCGGTCTGGACGCCGTCGCGGAGGGCCGGGTGCTCGCGGGTCAGCTTCGACAGCGCGGCGATCGACCGGTAGACGGGGTGCTCCGGGTCGTAGGCGTCCGTCGCGTGCGTACGGTCCGTGCCCAGCTGGTCGTCGTCGAGATAGTCGGCGGTCTTCGAGGCGAAGAGGGTCTGGCGGGCGTCCTTGTCGCCGCCGGCGCCGGTGAAGCCCTGCTCGTCGCCGTAGTAGACCACCGGGTTGCCGCGGCTGAGGAACATCAGCTCATTGGCGAGCCGGGCCCGCTTCAGCAGCTCCGCGTCACCGGCCTGCGGGTGATCCTGCTTCAGGAAGGTCCCGATGCGGCCCATGTCGTGGTTGCCGAGGAAGGTCACCTGCTCATAGGCGTTGGCCTTGTCGGTGGTGTAGCGGTAGTCGTCCGCGAAGACCCTGGCCAGGCGGGAGGCGTCGGCGCCCTGGGAGGCGTAGGCGCGTGCCGCGTCCTGGAAGGGGAAGTCGAGCGTGGCGTCGAGCCGTCCGCGCGTGACGTAGGGCGAGGTGACCGCGGTGTCCGAGGAGAAGACCTCGCCGAACATGAAGAAGTCGTCCCGGCCGTGCTTCGCGGCGTGCGCGTCGAGGGCGGTGGCCCACTGGGTCCAGAAGTCCAGGTCGACGTGCTTGACGGTGTCGATGCGGAAACCGTCGATGTCGAAGTCCTCGACCCACTTCTCGTAGATCTTCTTCATGCCCTCGACGACCTCGGGACGCTCGGTCCACAGGTCGTCGAGCCCGGCGAAGTCGCCGTACTCGCTGCTCTCGCCGGCGAAGGTGGAGTCGCCGCGGTTGTGGTACATCGTCGGGTCGTTGAGCCAGGCGGGGACCTTCCTGCCGCCCGCCTTGGGCGTGTACGGGAAGGAGTCCGCGTCCACCTTCGCGACACCGGCGCGGTCGTCGAAGGGGCGGCCGTCCTTGTCGAGGTAGGGGTAGGCGCCCTTGGGGCGGTAGCCGTACGTCTTCTCCGCGTAGTCCACGGTGTCCGCGGTGTGATTCGTGATCACGTCGAAGAAGACCTTCATGCCCTTGGCATGGGCCTTGTCGATCAGCGTCGCCAGATCGGCGTTCGTGCCGAAGTGCGGGTCGACCTGGGTGAAGTCGGTGATCCAGTAACCGTGGTAGCCGGCCGACGCGTCCTTACCGATTCCCTGCACGGGGTTGTTCTTGAAGATCGGGGCGAGCCAGATGGCGGTCGTGCCCAGGCCCTTGATGTAGTCGAGCTTCTGTGTGAGCCCCTTGAGGTCGCCGCCCTGGTAGAAGCCCTTGTCTGTGGGGTCGTAGCCGGTTTCGAGCCGCGAACCGGTCAGCCCGCCGCGGTCGTTGGCCGGGTCGCCGTTCGCGAACCGGTCGGGCAGCACGAAGTAGAACTGCTCCCGGTTCAGATCGTGCCGGGCCGGCTCGGCGGCGAGCTTGGCGTCCGACGGCGGCGACGGCGGCTTGGCGGCCGCGGCCGGTACGGCCGGCGCGAGCGCCGCGCCGAGGGCGGCGGCCAGGACGGCCGCCGATACTCTGCGCGGGCCGCGCAGGGGGCGTATCACGGAGGGGTCTCCTTCGGAGGGTGGGCGGTGAAACGAGGGTGGACGGTGAAGCGAGACCGGGGCTGCGCGTGTCGGCCCGTCCGGCGTTCGGGGACGGACACTCCGGTCAGCCGGACGGAGCACGGTGCCTCGGGAAGGCTCAGGGGCGCCAGGTGTCGTTGAGGGTGACCTTGCCGTCGGCCCCGACGGTGGCGGTGCCGTTGGCGCCGCTCTCCCAGGTGACGTTGCCGTTCGCGTTCTTGCGGACGTACGTGTACGCGAACGACGTGCCTGCGGGCAGCGCCACGCCGGTCTTCCGGACCGGGTGGCCCGACGGGTCGAGCTTGAGCGCGTGACCGGCGTTCCGGTTGCCGGGTTCGGTGCGGCTGCCGGTGACGTAGAAGTTCTCCCCCGACACGGTGGTGGCGTTGACGCCCAAGGACGAGCCGCCGCAGCTGCGTGCGCCCGCGTGCAGGGCGACGGCCGTGTTCGCGGCCAGGGTCCGGGTGAACTGGCCCGCGCTGTTGACGGTGACCGGCGTACCCGACTGGACGTCGCAGTAGCCGCCTGCCGGGAGCGAGGTCTGGAACGTGCGGGTGAGCGCCGACGCCTCGTGGTTGACAGCCACGTAGGCCTTGCTGCCGCGCCCGAAGGCGATGGCGTTGTTGCCGTTGTCCCACCAGTTGGTGACGGCCTGTCCGCGGGCGGTGTTCCGGAAAGCGACCATCGAGGAGATCTCGCGCCAGGCGTGCTGGCACTTCCAGCCGCCGGTGTAGCAGGCGTTCACGGTGCCGCCGTTGGGCGGTCCGGCCTCCGTGTCGGTCCACTCGTAGCCCGAGTGGACATCGGGCGACCCGTACGGCCAGGCCAGCATGAAGACGCTCGCGAGCGTGTAGTTGGCGCCGTCCTTGTAGTTGAGGGTGTCGCCGCCCCGCTCCGTGTCGTGGTTGTCGACGAAGACGGCGGACTGGCCGGAGGACATGTAGCCCCAGCCCTCGCCGTAGTTCTTCAGATAGGCGAGCTTCTCGCTGTTGAAGACCCGCTTGAGGTCGCGCGCGTACCGGAACTCCTGCACATCGCCGTTGCCCAGGTACTCGCTGGGCGAGACCGCCTCACCGGCCGCGTAGATGGCCTCCTGCTTCCAGTAGGCGTTGGGGTTGGTCAACTTGGCCTTGATCGCGGCGAGGTCGGCGGCCGGCATGTGCTTGGCCGCGTCGACGCGGAAGCCGTCGACGCCGAGCGACAGCAGGTCGTTCATGTACCCGGCGATCTTCGTGCGGACGTACGCCTCGCCGGTGTCGAGGTCGGCGAGGCCCACCAGTTCGCAGTTCTGGACGTTCGCCTTGTCCTGGTAGTTCGTGATCTGCGCGGTGCAGTCGTCCATGTCCCAGGAGGAGTACAGGCCGGGGTAGTTGTACTTGGTGTACGACGACCCGCCCGTACCCACACCGGACCCCGCCGACATGTGGTTGATGACGGTGTCCGCGACGACCTTGACCCCTGCCGCATGGCAGGTGTCGATCATGTTCTTGAAGGCGGTGCGGTCGCCGAGCCGTCCGGCGATCTTGTAACTGACGGGCTGGTACGAGGTCCACCACTGCGGCCCCTGGATGTGCTCCTGCGGCGGCGAGACCTGGACATAGCCGTAGCCGGCCGGCCCCAGGCTGTCGGTGCACGCCTTGGCGACGGAGGCGAAGCGCCATTCGAAGAGGACGGCGGTGACGTCCTTGGTACCGGGCGGCGCGGCCTGGGCGGTGCCGGCCGGCGCCAGCACCGCGGCCGCCGCTCCCGCCACGAGGGCGAGGCCTGCGGCCAGGGATCTGCTGGTCATATGTCCTCCTGCGACTCAGGAAGGGAGGTGTGGGGGCGAGGACTTGAAGGTTCTTGCTGCAAGGATGCAAGCGCTACTTGCGCAGGTGACCGTAGGGGCAGACGGTCAATCGGTCAACCGTTTGGACACGGCAAGGCAATACGCAGGACACAATTCGCAAGTTCTTGCAGAACATGACGCCACAAGCGCAGCACCCCCCGTCCCGGCTGTGATGCCGAGGGGGCGCACGGTCCATGCAGCGAGCTAGTGCTCTGACCGGGAAGGTTGGCCGGGGTGGTGGTTCCGGCGGTTGGATGTCCGGATACGTCCGTGCGACTGCTGGGGGTGTGGTGGCTGAGCCTGTCCGCGTGCGCAGACCGACCGACCAAGAGGGGCAGAAGCTGCAGCAAATCGTGCGCCGGGGCAGCGCCAGTCAGCGACCGGCGAAAGCCGCGTGACCGTACGAACAGCACCGGCGACACTGACGCCATGACCGTTGATCACGAGGCACTTCAGTCCAGCTGGAACCGGACCCGCGGCCACCTCGACGCCGCCCGGGCCCATCTGACGGGCCTGCCGAACATCGACCTCTCAGCGACGCTTGAGTTCCTGGAGCACAACGAGCTGGGACTCGCCTTCGACTGTCTCGTCGATCTCGGTGACGACCTCGACCTGCCGCTCACCTTCTGCCAGCACCTCGACCGAGCAGCTCGCGAGATGCGGCTCTGCAGCGATGCGCTGCACAAACCCCACCTCACGGATGCCGACCTGTGCCGCCGCCGTCTCGCAGCTGCCTCCGAGAAGGAATGACCCGCCAGTCCGGCAACCTTCCCGGTCAGAGCACTAGGGAAGCGGAGTGAGGCACAGAGTGAAGCTGTCTCGGCCTCCGTACTCGGCGTACTCGGAAAAGATTGTGCGGTCGCAGCGGGCATCACTGCCCTCGTGCCGCTCCGCAACCTTGAACTCCGCCTCGGCCGAACCGCAGTCGACAACAGCGACTTCGGGAGCACTTTCCGTTCCGCTGATGCGCACGCACGCGCCGACATTTGCGGTGTTCGCGCTGTCGTCCAGCTCCGCGGCGATCGCGAGAACACCGACGATGAGGAACGGCGCGAAGACGCCAAGCGCCCCGACACGTCGTATGACCGGCTTGCCGGGGTCGAGCGGAGGTCGCAGGCCGTTGGCGGGAGACGTCATTCGACCGAAGCGAACGCGAGCGACAAGGTTGAAGATCAGGGTGACCGGAGCGATGACGAAGGAGGCGATGCCCCACCAACCCTGCCACAGCGTCTTGTTGGTCATCTCACGGTGCACAGCGATGCCGCAGGTGCGACAGAAGAGCCCCCGTACCTTGAGGAACCGCATGACGACCAGCATGCCCTGATGCCCCCGGACCGTGGCCCTGAGCGCCGGCATCCCTCCGCAGAATTGGCAGCATTGCGAGTTCGCCCCTGTGGATCCCAAAAGCGGCACGGGTGCGGGCTGAGTTGGCGGGGCTGGATACGGATCCATGCTCTGCGGCGGTGTCGCCATGCTCTTTCCCCCCCCCGGGAAATGATCTCTGAATCCCTTGCGGAAGCTGAAGTGTAGAGCAGCGAACCGACACAACTGTCCCCAGGCCCACTCCAGGCCAGCCGCTGCCGCTACCAAGCTCGGCCAGCACATCGCCCGCTGGTCGATCCGCAAACATCGCAGTCTGACCAACCCGGCGAACCTATGCGGTCACAGCACTAGCCCTTGGCCCAGGCGACGACCTCGCGCTCGGCCTCGGCGATCATGCGGCCGATCTCGGCTCCGGCCGCGCGGCGCTGTGCCCGGTCCTCCGAGCCCCCTGCAAGCGCCTCCAGCTCAAGCAGTCGCGCGGCGCGTTCCGGGGTCCTGCGAAGGGCCACCCAGATTTGGCACGCGACTGTTGCAGAGTCACCCACGGATCGGTTTCACGTCCGCCCGCCTGCCTGGCCCAGGTAGGACAGGAGGTGGCGGATGCCGTCCGGATCCGAGGTGAGAACAGCTGCGCCGACATGCGCGGCAATCACTGTGACGGCGCCGTCGACGGGGTCGGAGGTACCGGAGCGGCCAAGAAGCTCCCCCACACTCCGCGCCAGCCCGTGCTCCAAATCCGCAACGTCACAGCCCTTCAGGAGGCGGGCCAACTGGGCCTGGCGTGCGCCGTCGCGCCAGACCTGGGCCACGACTGGAGCAGGCGTCACCGGCACCCCTCCCGCCGTGAGATACGAGCGATGGGCGCGCCAGAAGGCCAGGTGATTCCGCTCGGCCACGATCAGTGCCCCGGCGTCGTACACCACCGGACGCAATGCACTCATGCCACACCGCGTGACTGCTCGTCCGGCATCGTGGGACGGGAGACCATCTCCATGAAGGAATCCACCCATGCCTGCTCTTCCGGGGAGGGCGGGGCCATCTCTGCCATCGCTTCCTCGGCGGCCGCGAGGCCGGCTTCGATCTTCGCGGCGCGCTCGGCGGCGCGTGACAGCCATGCGGAAACGCTCAAGCCTTCTCGCTCCGCCGCGGATCTCACGACGTCGAGCGTCTCGCTCGGGATGGTGATGGTCACGCGCTCAAGGCTCATACCGAGAGTCTTACTGATTTCTCCCGACAGGCTCCACGCCAAGAGGCCCGGTTCACCGGTGTGAGCGACGCCGCGCCGTCGAACCGCGCATCACGATCTTCGGCTGGAAGACGAACTCCGTGCGCCTGCATGGCCTCCGAGACACCGACCCTACGTGCGTCGTAGCATCGAAGAATGCTGTTCGCCACTCCGCGGCTCAGCCCGGACGACCACAGAGTCATCAGCGAGATCGAGACCTTCCGCGCCGAGTTCCGTCATCTCCTCGCCGAGCCTCGCCGGTGGGAAGGACAGCTCCGCCGGTCGCTCACGGCAGCGGCAGTTCGCGGCTCGACTCACATCGAGGGCTACACCATCTCGCTCGAGGACGCCGAAACGATGATGGCCGGCGGGGAGATCTCCCCCGGTACGGACGAGGCCACCCGGAACGCCGTCACCGGCTACCGAGATGCCCTCACCTACATCCAGCGGGCATCCGGGTTCCGGTTCTTCGCTTGGGACCACACCCTCCTGTCCGCCCTGCACTTCATGATGACCAAGGACGACGACGGGGTCGGGTCCGGTGAGTACCGCACCAATGGCGTCTGGGTCTCCGGCGGCCCCAACCGGCCCCCCGTCTACAGCGCTCCTGATCCGGAGCAGGTCCCCGTGCTCATGGACGAACTCGTCCGCTGGCTCAGCGAGGGAGACCTGGACACCCCGGCTCTCGTCCGCGCCTCGATGGCCCACCTCAATCTCGTGTCCATTCACCCCTGGCGTGATGGCAACGGCCGCATGTCCCGTGCCGTTCACACCCTTGTGCTTGCGCGGGAAGGCGTCCTCGCTCCCGAGTTCTCGAGCATCGAGGAGTGGCTCGGCGCCGACGACTTCAACACCCGCGAGTACTACGCCGCCTTGCGCACCGTTCAAGCCGGGTCATGGCAACCGGAGCGGGATGCCCACGCGTGGGTCAGGTTCTGCCTGACCGCCCATCACCTCCAGGCTCAGGAAGTGCAGCGCCGCTTCGAAGTCGCCGCCCGGCTCTGGCACCGCCTCGAGGGGCTCGCCGAGCGCCACCACCTGGACGAGCGAACCCTCTCCGCCCTCTACGCGGCAGCCCACGGCCACCTCCGCCGCGCCACCTATCAGGCCGAAGAGAGCCTCACCCGGGACCAGGCCCTCGCCGACCTCCGTACCCTGCGCCGACTCAACCTCATCGAACCCGTCGGGCACTCGCGCACCCAGCGCTACGTCGGCGGTCCCGCACTCCGTCAGGCCCGTAGCGAAGTCCACGCCGAGGTACACGCCGACCTCTACAGCGAGCCGTACGGGCAGTAGCCCTCAGCCGTCGGTGCCGGCGACCATATCTGTCCGCCTCGGCCGCGCCGTCGAACCCCGCACCACCAGCTCCGGCTGGAAGACGAACTCCGTGCGCTGTACCGGATTGCCGCCGATCTCCTCCAGCAGCGCGCCCACCGCCGCCGTCGCCATCGCCTGGACCGGCTGGCGGACCGTCGTCAGGGGCGGGTCGGTGAACGCGATCAGCGTCGAGTCGTCGAAGCCGACCACCGACACGTCCCTCGGCACGTCGAGGCCGCGCTCGCGTGCCGCGCGGACCACGCCGAGGGCCATCATGTCGCTGCCGCAGACGATGCCGGTGCAGCCGGCGTCGAGCAGCTCGGCGGCGGCCGCGTGGCCGCCTTCGACGCTGAAGAAGGTGTGGCGGACGAAGGGGCCGGAGTGGGGGCCGGCCGCGTCGAGGAAGCCTTCCGTCTTGCGGCGCGAGGGGACGTAGCGCAGGGGGCCGACCGCGAGGCCGATGCGCTCATGGCCGAGGTCGGCGAGGTGGCGTACGGCGATGCGCATCGCCATGTGGTCGTCGGGCGAGACGAAGGGCGCGTCGATGCGCTCGTTGTAGCCGTTGACGAGAACCAAAGGGACCCCGCGCGCGGCGAGGCGGTCATAGCGCGCGGGGTCGGCCGTGGTGTCGGCGTGCAGGCCGGAGAGGAAGACGATGCCGCTGACGCCGGTTTCCTCCAGTTGCTCGACGAGTTCGTCCTCGGTGGCCCCGCCGGGGAGCTGGGTGCACAGCACCGGGGTATAGCCGTATCCGACCAGGACCTGCTCGATGACCTGGGCGAACGCCGGAAAGATCGGGTTGCTGAGCTCGGGGATCACCAGCCCGATCAGTCCGGCGCTGCGCTGCCGCAGCCGTACGGGCCGTTCGTAGCCGAGTACATCGAGGGCGGCGATCACCCGCTGCCGGGTGGCGGTGGAGACGCCCGGCTTGTTGTTCAGCACCCGGCTGACGGTGGCCTCGCTGACCGAGGCCTGTGCCGCTATGTCCGCCAGCCGAGGGGGTCCGGCTGTCACACTGTCCACCACACTGTGCTGTCCGCGGGCAGGTCGACGGCGCCGTCCGTCACCGTCACCGGGGTGCCGGCCAGCAGCACACGGCCGGGCGCGGGGATGCGTACGGCCTCACCGGTGGTGTTGGCCGTGCACACGAAGCCGTCGCGGGCGAAGGCCAGCACGCCCTCGGGCGCGTCCAGCCAGGTCACGTCCGAGCCCGCGCCGAGCCCCGGGTGCTCGCGGCGCGTGGCGAGCGCGGCGCGGTAGAGCTCCAGGGTGGAGCCGGGGTCACCGGTCTGCGCCTCCACGCTCAGCTCGGCCCACGAGGACGGCTGCGGCAGCCAGCTGCCGCCGGAGCCGAAGCCGTACGACGAACCCTCCCGGGTCCACGGGATCGGGACCCGGCAGCCGTCGCGGAAGCCGTCCTGGCCCTCGGCGCGGAAGAAGGACGGGTCCTGACGGACCTCGTCGGGCAGGTCGGTGACGTCCGGCAGGCCGAGCTCCTCGCCCTGGTAGACGTACGCCGAGCCGGGCAGCGCCAGCATCAGCAGGGTGGCGGCGCGGGCGCGGCGCAGGCCGAGCTCGCGGTCGCCGGGCTCGCGCAGCTGGGTGCCCAGGCCCGCCGGGTTGCCGAACCTCGTCGCGTGCCGGGTGACGTCGTGGTTGGACAGCACCCAGGTGGCCGGCGCGCCCACCGGGCGCATCGCGGCCAGCGAGACGTCGATGACCTCGCGCAGCTCGGCCGCGTCCCAGTGGGTGCCCAGGTACTGGAAGTTGAAGGCCTGGTGCAGCTCGTCGGGGCGGACGTAGTCGGCCGTGCGCTCGACGGTCGGCGTCCATGCCTCGGCGACGGCGATGCGCTCACCGTCGTACTCGTCGAGGATCGCGCGCCAGGAGCGGTAGATCTCGTGGACACCGTCCTGGTCGAAGAACGGCATGACGTCGTTGCCCAGCAGCTTCAGCTGGTCGCTGCCTCCGATGTCGGGCAGGCCGGCCGCCTTCACCAGGCCGTGGGCGACGTCGACGCGGAAGCCGTCGACGCCCATGTCGAGCCAGAAGCGCAGGATGGAGCGGAACTCGTCGGCGACGGCCGGGTGTTCCCAGTTGAAGTCGGGCTGCTCGGGTGCGAAGAGATGGAGGTACCACTCCCCGTCGGCCACCCGTGTCCACGCCGGGCCGCCGAAGATGGACTCCCAGTCGTTCGGCGGGAGTTCACCGTTCTCGCCCTTGCCGGGGCGGAAGTGGTAGCGGGCACGCAGCGGGGAGCCGGGGCCCTCCTTCAGGGCGCGCTTGAACCACTCGTGCTGGTCGGAGGAGTGGTTGGGCACCAGGTCGACGATGATGCGCAGGCCCAGTTCATGTGCGTCGCGGATCAGCGCGTCGGCGTCCAGCAGGGTGCCGAACATGGGGTCGATGGCCCGGTAGTCGGCGACGTCGTAGCCGGCGTCGGCCTGCGGGGAGGCGTAGAACGGCGACAGCCAGACGGCGTCGACGCCGAGTTCCTCGAGGTAGGGCAGTCTGCTGCGTACGCCTTCGAGATCGCCCATGCCGTCGCCGTTGGCGTCGGCGAAACTGCGCGGATAGACCTGGTAGATCACCGCGTCCCGCCACCAGCCGGTGCGCGTGTCACTGGAGGGGTGGTCGGGGGCAGCGAGGTGCTGGGTCATGTCGTCCCTGGGTGTCATGGGGGGTACGGAGAGCAGAATGCGGCAGTGGGAAGTGGTCAGCCCTTGACGGCGCCCGCCGAGACGCCGGTCACCAGATGGCGCTGGGCGAAGAGGAAGACCACCGCGGCGGGGATGGCGATGAGCACGGAGGCCGCGGTCATCGGGCCCCACTGGGCGCCGTACTGGTTGACGAACTTCTGCAGGCCGCCCGCGAGGGTGAGGTTCTCGTCGCCGACCATGAAGGCGGAGGCGTAGGCGACCTCGCCCCAGGCGGTGATGAAGGAGTAGAAGGCGGTGACCGCGAGGCCGGGGCGGGCGAGCGGCAGGATGAGCCGCCAGAAGGTGCCGAACGGGGTGAGTCCGTCGACCTGGCCCGACTCGTCTATCTCCCGCGGGATGGTGTCGAAGAAGCCCTTCATCATCCAGGCACAGAACGGCACCGCGATGGTGAGGTAGGTGATCACCAGGCCGGCGGGTTCGTTGAGCAGGCCCAGGCCCGCCATGATGTTGTAGATCGGCACGATGAGGACCGCGACCGGGAACATCTGGGTGACCAGCAGGGTCCACATCAGCCCGCGCTTGCCGGGGAAGCGGAAGCGGCTGACGGCGTAACCGGTGGTGGCGGAGACGAAGACGCCGAGGACGGTGGTCAGGCCGGCCACGAGCAGCGAGTTGCCGAACCACGTCAGGAACGGGGTGTCGTCGAGCAGATTGCTGTAGTTCTCGAAGGTCGTCTCTTTGAAGAAGTCGGTGGTGGCGGCGTACTTCGCCGGCTTGATGGAGGTCAGGAAGACCCACAGCACCGGGAAGACGGCGATCACCGAGGTCACGACGAGGGTGGCGTGCAGTCCGAAGGAGGCCAGCGGCGAGCGTCGGCCGCGGACCGGTGCGTTGGGGGCCGCGGTGGTCACCAGGCTTCTCCCTGTTTGCGGAGGACTCGCCGGTAGACCGCGGCGAAGATCATCAGGAGTACGAGGATCAGTACGCCCCAGGTCGAGGACTGCGCGAAGTCGCGCGGGCTGATCTCGAACGAGAACTTGTACGCCTGGGTGACCAGGATCTGGGTGGCCTCACCGGGACCGCCCCGGGTGAGCAGGAAGATCACCGGGAACATGTTGAAGGTCCAGATGGTGCTCAGCAGGATCACGGTGCTGGACACCGATCGCAGCCCGGGCATGGTGATGTGGCGGAACCGCTGCCAGGCGTTGGCGCCGTCCATCTCGGCGGCTTCGTACAGCTCGCCGGGAATGGACTGCAGGCCGCCGAGCAGCGCGACCATCATGAACGGCACACCGAGCCAGACGTTGACGGCGATGACGGAGAGCTTGGCCCAGGAGGGGTCGTTCAGCCACGGCACGGCGTCGATGCCGCCGCCCGCGAGGATCTTGTTGAGCAGGCCGTTGTCCTCGTTGTAGAGGAAGCGCCAGGCGAAGACGGAGACGAAGCCGGGCACGGCCCAGGGCAGGATCAGCAGCATCCGGTAGACGGACCGGCCGGCGATCCGCCGGTTGAGGACGTTGGCGAGGGCGAGGCCCAGGCCGAAGGTGACGGACACACAGGAGACCGTCCAGACCAGCGTCCATCCGAGCGTACCCAGGAACTGGTTGCCGGTGAGCGCGTCGACGTAGTTGTCGAGCCCCACGAACTCGTATGTCGCGGGCAGGTGGTTGACGCCGATCGACCGGGCGACGTTCCGCTCGTTGGCATCGGTCAGCGAGAGGTAGACGCCGCGGACGAGCGGATAGCCGATGATCACGCCGATCACGATCACCACGGGGGCGACCATGGTCCAGGCGTACCAGTGGGTGCCGAGGGCCCGGCGCAGCCGGCCGGGAGGGGTGCCGTTGTCGCGGCTGCGGCCGCGGGTGAGATCGTCACCCGCGGCCTTCGCCACCGACTGGCCGCTGGTGTGGACAGCCATCTGTCGTTCTGCCTTCCCTGTTACTTCGAGCAGTTCGCTCGACCTGTGCGGCAGGTGTCGCAGCCAGCCATGTGCCGGTCTGCCTCTCTTACTTCCAGTCCTTGAGGAGCTTGCGGTAGGCGTCGCCCACCGCCTTGGCTCCCTTGTCCGGGGTGGTCTGGCCGGTGAGGACCTTGGTGTATTCGACCTTCAGCGGCTCGAAGAGGCTGCCGCCCTCCGGAATCCAGGGGCGCTCGACGGCCTTGTCGACGACCGGCTTGAAGAAGCCGACGATCTGGTTGCCGCTGACGTCCGGCTGGCTGTAGGCGGAGGTACGGGTGGGCAGGAGGCTGAGCTCCTTGGCGACCTTGGCCTGGCTGGCGGCGGAGGTCATGTAGTCGACGAAGGCGTAGGAGGCGTCGAGGTTCTTGGAGCCGGCGTAGACGGCGAGGTTGTGACCGCCCTGCGGGGCGCCCTGGCCGGCCGAGCCGGCGGGCACGGGGGCGATGCCGAGGTTGGCCTTGTCGGCGAACTCCTTGCCGGCGTAGGTGTCGGTGACGGCCCACGGGCCGTTGATCATCATGGCGACCTTGCCGTCCTTGAAGGCCGACTGCATGTTGTTCCAGCCGTCGGTGGCGTCGGTCTTGGCGGCGCCGGAGTCGACCAGGTCCTTGACGACGGTCATGGCCTTGGCGCCGGCCGGGTTGTCGATCGTGACGGTCTTGGCCTTGGCGTCGACCATGTCGCCGCCCTCGCCGTAGAGGAAGGACAGGAACCAGTACGGGTCGTCGCCGCGCAGGTAGAGGCCGGTCTTGCCGGTCTTGTCCTTGATGGTCTTGGAGACGGTCTTCAGCTCGTCGATGGTCTTGGGGACCTCGACACCGGCCTCCTTGAAGATCTTCTTGTTGTAGAAGATGCCCATGGAGTCGATGACCTGCGGCACCGCAAAGGTCTTGCCGTCGTACTTGGTGGAGGCGGCGGCCTGCTTCAGGAAGTCGCCCTCGTCCTTGACGGCCGGGGTGCCGTCCAGCGGGGCGAGGTAGCCGAGGTCGGCGAAGTCGGGCGTCCAGGCAACCTCGGAGCGGATCACGTCGGGGGCGCCGGAGCCGGACTGGGCGGCGTTCTTGAACTTGTTCTGCGCCTCGCCGAAGGGCACGTTGACGTACTTGACGGTGACCTTGGGGTGCAGCGTGGTGAAGTCCTCGGCGAGCTTCTTGAAGACCTTGTCCTCGCTGCCGACCGTGGACGTGTCCCACCAGGTGACGGTGCCGGAGAGCTCGCCCGAGCTCTTCTTGTCACCCTTGTCACCGTTGTCGCTGTCGCCGCCGCAGGCCGTCGCCGCGAGCGCCAGGGCCGCGACCAGAGCGGTGGCCGCTATGCCACGTCGCATGTGTACTCCTTCAACGGGTGCCGCTCCATCACGGCTCCGGATCGTCGAGGAACGTAACAAGGATGAAAGAAGACCGAAAGACTTTGCGGAAGATTTCTGCAAGCCGGGCTGATCGTTACATCCGCGTGTCCTCACAGTTGCCGTTACGCGCCCCGACATCCACGACCGCACGCCCCCGTGCGCCGCGCGCGACGCCTGCAATACCTTCCGCAAGGACTTGCAGGACTGTTACCTTCGGAGCACAACGGTGCTGATCCCGTAGATCCGGTATTTCCGGAACTGTCCGCCTCCGAGAGGGACGCCCATGACGCAGGAGCTCACCACCGACGTCACCCCGTCCACCGCCCGGCCGGCCCGGGGCTGGTGGCGCGACGCCGTGATCTACGAGGTGTACGTGCGCTCCTTCGCCGACAGCGACGGCGACGGCATCGGCGATCTGCGCGGCATCCGCGACCGGCTGCCGTACCTCGCCGGGCTGGGCGTGGACGCCGTCTGGCTCACCCCCTTCTACGCCTCCCCCCAGGCCGACGGCGGCTACGACGTGGCCGACCACCGAGCCGTCGACCCCCTCTTCGGAGACCTCGCCGATGCGGATGAACTGGTGCGTACCGCCCACGGGCTGGGCCTCAGGGTGATCGTGGACATCGTCCCCAACCACACCTCGGACCAGCATCCGTGGTTCCGGGAGGCGCGCGCGGGCCGACACGGGGGTGCGGCCCGCGCGCGCTACCACTTCCACAAGGGCCGGGGCGCACACGGGGACCTCCCGCCCAACGACTGGGAGTCGGTCTTCGGCGGCCCCGCCTGGACCAGGACGGAGGTGCCGGACGGCAATGGGGGCACCTCCCAGCCGGAGGCTGGGGGAGAGTGGTACCTGCACCTCTTCGCCCCCGAGCAGCCGGACCTCAACTGGGACCACCCGGAGGTGCGCGAGGAGTTCACGTCCGTACTGCGCTTCTGGCTCGACCTCGGCGTGGACGGCTTCCGGGTCGATGTCGCGCACGGCATGGTCAAGGCCCCCGGACTGCCCGACATCGGCGCCCGTGAGCAGGCCGAACTGATCGGCTCCCAGGTGCTGCCGTTCTTCGACCAGGACGGCGTCCACGAGATCCACCGCACCTGGCGCCGGCTGCTGGACTCGTACGGCGGCGAGCGCATCGGCGTCGCCGAGGCCTGGGCGCCGTCCCCGGAGCGGCTCGCACTGTACGTACGCCCCGACGAACTGCACCAGGCCTTCAATTTCCAGTTCCTGCGCTGCCCCTGGGACGCGGACCGGATGCGCGCGGTCATCGACGACTCCCTGGCCGCTTTGCGCCCCGTCGGCGCGCCCGCCACCTGGGTGCTGTCCAACCACGACGTCGTACGCCACCTCACCCGTTACGGCGACGGCGCCGGAGGCCTGCGGCGGGCCCGCGCCGCGGCCCTGCTCATGCTGGCGCTGCCCGGCTCGGCGTACGTCTACCAGGGCGAGGAACTCGGCCTGCCCGAAGTCACCGACCTGCCCGACCACCTGCGCCAGGACCCCTCCTTCTTCCGCGCCGAGGGCCAGGACGGCTTCCGTGACGGCTGCCGCGTGCCCATTCCCTGGACCCGCGACGGCTCCTCGCACGGCTTCGGCCCCGGCGGCAGCTGGCTTCCCCAGCCCGCAGGCTGGGCCGGGCTCAGCATCGAGGCGCAGAGCGGCGACCCCGCCTCCACCCTGGAGCTCTACCGGCGGGCCCTCACCCTGCGCCGCCGCCACCCGGGCCTCGGCGACGGCGCCATGCACTGGCTGGACGCCCCCGAAGGGGTACTGGCCTTCGCCCGCGACGGTTTCGTGTGCACGGTCAACACGGCCGGCACCGACGCCGTCCTGCCCGTACCGGGCCGCGTACTGCTCTCCTCCGCGGCACCGGAGACCACCGGCGGGACGGTCTGCCTGCCCGCCGAATCCTGCACGTGGTGGGCAATCTGACATGCGACCGGTACAGTCCACTTCCATGACCGCACGGCTCGCCGACATCGCAGCCCAGGCGGGTGTCAGCGAAGCGACGGTCAGCCGGGTCCTCAACGGCAAGCCGGGGGTTGCCGCGGCCACCCGCGAATCGGTGCTTGCCGCACTCGACGTACTCGGCTACGAACGCCCCGTCCGGCTGCGCAGACGCAGCGCCGGGCTCGTCGGGCTCATAACCCCCGAGCTCGAGAACCCCATCTTCCCCGCGCTGGCCCAGGTCATCGGCCAGGCACTCACCCGTCAGGGCTACACGCCCGTCCTCGCCACCCAGACCCCGGGCGGCTCCACCGAGGACGAACTCACCGAAATGCTGGTGGACCGGGGTGTCTCCGGCATCATCTTCGTCTCCGGACTCCACGCCGACACCACCGCCGACATGCAGCGCTACGAGCAGCTGCGCGGCCAGGGTGTGCCGTTCGTCCTCGTCAACGGCTTCTCCCCGAAGGTGCAGGCCCCCTTCATCTCCCCCGACGACCGGGCCGCCATGCGACTGGCCGTCACCCATCTGGCCTCCCTCGGACACACGAGGATCGGACTCGCCGTCGGGCCGAAGCGCTTCGTCCCGGTCGTCCGGAAGATCGAGGGCTTCACGGCCGGTATGCGGGACCGGCTCGGGGTGACGCAGGAGGAGTGCGAGCAGCTGATCCAGCACTCCCTCTACACCCTGGAGGGCGGCCAGGCCGCCGCCACCGCACTGATCGGCCGCGGCTGTACGGCGGTGGTCTGCGCCAGCGACATGATGGCGCTCGGCGCGATCCGGGCGGCCCGTCAGGCCGGCTTCGAAGTGCCACGTGACATTTCAGTGGTGGGGTTCGACGACTCCCCGCTGATAGCGTTCACCGACCCGCCGCTGACCACCATCCGGCAGCCGGTGACGGCCATGGGCCAGGCAGCGGTCAGGGCACTGCTGGAGGAGATCGGGGGCACCCCGGCACCGCACAGCGAATTCGTCTTCATGCCGGAGCTGGTGGTCCGCGGTTCGACCGCGTCGGGACCCGCCCTTCCCAAGGCGTAGGGCATGCGCGGAAGTCCCGACCAGGGGATGATCGGGAAGAATGACATATCTGGCAGACTCAGGCCCATGGGTGAAGTGACCGTGAAGAATCCTGCAGGCCTGACGGCCACTCCGTCACCCATCGTGGACGAGGAGGAGCCACCGGCGTCGCGGAGTGCGACCGTACTGCGGCGGATGCGGACGCCTCGCCGTCCGCGCATCTGGTTCGAAATCCTGCTGATCGCCGTGAGTTACTGGACGTACTCACTCATCCGCAACGCCGTGCCCGAACAGAAGGCCGAGGCGCTGCGCAACGCGGACTGGATCTGGCGCGTCGAGAACGCCATGGGCCTGGCTTTCGAGAAGACCGTCAATCACGCCGTGGATTCCGTGACATGGCTGATCGTGACGATGAACTATTACTACGCCACGCTGCACTTCGTGGTCACGATCGGTGTCCTGGTGTGGCTCTTCCGCAGCCATCCCGGCCGTTACGCCGCCACACGGACGGTGCTCTTCGCAACGACCGGTGTGGCACTGGTCGGTTACTACCTGTTCCCGCTCGCTCCGCCACGGCTGATGAACGGGCATCACTTCATCGACACGGTGCTGGTGCACGGCACCTGGGGCTCGATGGCCTCGGGCGACCTCAAGCACATGTCCAACCAGTACGCGGCCATGCCGTCGATGCACATCGGCTGGTCGCTGTGGTGCGGCCTGACGATCTTCCTACTGGCGTCGGCGCCATGGGCGAAGATCCTGGGACTCCTGTACCCGGCGACCACGCTGATCGTGATCGTCGCCACCGCCAACCACTTCTGGCTGGACGCGGTGGGCGGAACCCTGTGCCTGGCGTTCGGCTACGGAGTGTCGCGGGCGTGGTACGGGGCGATGTGCCACCGCCTGCCGAGGCACGTGGTGGCGACATCGCCCCCCGCGAGCACCCCGCAACTGGAAACCGCAGGCGGATAGGGGGGCGTGGCCGCGGGGCCCGCCCCTCCCGAATGCGGCGTTCGAGCTCGCACTGAAAGGGTTTGTCGCACATTCACGCGAGCTGCCGGCGGCGACAGCATAGGGTGCTGAGCTGAATGATCGTTCCGGTCGTTCAGATCTTCAGGGGAGGGCACGCTTCATGGCATTCCGCAAGTTCCTGAGCTCGCTCGGCATCAACGCACCCAGCGTCGAGACGGTCGTCGAGAACCCCGTCGTCCAGCCGGGATCCACCCTGATCTGCACGGTGACCGTGCGGGGCGGCGGCGCCGATGTGGAGGTCGAGCGGCTCCTGCTCGACCTGGTGGTCCGAGCGGAAGACCGTGAACCCGACGGTTCGAGCGGCTGGAACAACCCCTACGCCGTAGGCAAGGCCGAGCTGGGCGCCTTCCGGCTCGCGGCCGGGGAGACCGTCACCCACCGACTGGCCGTCGAGGTGCCGTGGGAGATGCCGCTCACCCACGCCCAGGGCCGTCACATCAAGGGCGGCCGGGCGGCCGTCCGCACCGAGCTGTCGATCGACAACGCGGTCGACCGCGGCGACTTCGACGAGATCCAGGTGCATGCGCTCCCGGCGCAGGACACCCTCTTCCAGGCGTTCACGGACCTGGGCTTCCGGCTGCACGAGGCCGAGGTGAAGATCGGCCTGCTGAGCAGGGCACCCAGGATGGAGGACCGCCAGACGGTCCCCTACTGGCAGGAGACCGACTTCTTCTTCCCCGAGTCCTACGGACGGGGATCACGGTACGAACTCGAGGCCGTGTTCATCGCCCGCGAGGACTCGGTCGATGTGCACCCGGGCGGCCACCCGCCGGCCACCTTCGCCTACGCCGACATGGACCTGGCCAAGTGGACCGCCGCGCTGGACGCGCATGTCCGTCACCACTGGACGCGCTGACCGCTCACGCCCCGTAGAACAACTCCTCGACGACTGCCCGCGCGCGCCGGGTCGTGCGCCGGTAGTCGTCGAGCATGTCACCGACATGGCCCGCTTCGTACCCCAGGTACCTTCCCACCGCCGCCAGTTCACGCGTCTCGGAGGGGAAGGTGTCACCCGGCCGGCCGCGTACCAGCATCACACCGTTGCGCACCCGGGTCGCCAGCACCCAGGCCTCGTCCAGGATCTGCGCGTACTCCGTGGACAGCAGCCCCGCCGCGTGCGCCGCGTGCAGCGCCTCCCTCGTACGGGTCGTCCGCAGCCCCGGCTCCACCCAGCCATGCCGCATCTGCAGCAGCTGCACCGTCCACTCGACATCGCTCAGCCCGCCCCGGCCCAGCTTGGTGTGCAGCGCCGGATCGGCACCGCGCGGCAGCCGCTCCGACTCCATACGTGCCTTGAGCCGGCGGATCTCCCGTACCGCGTCGTCGCCGAGCCCCTCCACCGGGTACCGCAGCGGGTCGACCAGCTCCAGGAAACGGCGCCCCAGATCCGGGTCACCCGCCATCGGCTCGGCACGCAGCAGCGCCTGGCTCTCCCAGACCAGCGACCAGCGACGGTAGTACGCCTCGTACGACGCGAGCGTACGCACCATCGGCCCGCTCTTGCCCTCCGGCCGCAGATCGGCGTCGATCAGCAGCGGCGGGTCGGCCGAGGGCACCTGCAGCAGCCGCCGGATCTCGGTGACCACGGTGTTCGCCGCCTTGGCCGCCTCCTGCTCGTCGACGCCCTCTCGCGGCTCATGGACGAAGACGACGTCCGCGTCCGAGCCGTAGCCCAGCTCATGACCGCCGAAACGGCCCATGCCGATGACCGCGAACCGGGTGGGCAGCTCGTCCCCCCACTGCTCGCGCACCACGGCCCGCAGCGCGCCCGCGATCGTGGCCGCGGTCAGGTCGGTGACCGCATTGCCGACCTGGTCCACCAACGCCCCGCGGTCCGCCTCCGCGGGGCTCTCCTCCGTCCCGTACGAGCCGATCAGGTCCCCCGCGGACGTACGGAACAACTCCCGCCGGCGTACGCCGCGCGCCGCCGTCACCGCCGCCTCCACGGTCTCCGCACGGCCGACCGCTGCCATGACCTCCTGCTCCAGATGGTCCCGGCTGCGCGGCTTCAGCCCCTCCGGGTCGCCGAGCAGCGCCACCGCCTCGGGGGCCCGCAGCAGCAGATCGGGGGCCAGGCGCCCGGCGGACAGCACCCGGGCGAGATTCTCGGCGGCGGCCCCCTCGTCCCGGAGCAGCCGCAGATACCAGGGAGTCTTACCGAGCGCGTCCGACACCTTGCGGAAGTTCAGCAGCCCCGCGTCCGGGTCCGCCGAGTCCGCGAACCAGCCGAGCAGCACCGGCAGCAGCGTCCGCTGGATCGCCGCCTTCCGGGTCACCCCCGACGACAGCGCCTCCAGATGCCTGAGCGCCGCGACCGGGTCGGCGTAACCGAGCGCCTCCAGCCGCTGCCCGGCCGCGCGCGGGCTGAGCCGGGTCTCGCCGGGTGCGAGCTGGGCGACGGCGTCCAGCAGCGGCCGGTAGAACAGCTTCTCGTGCAGCCGCCGTACGACGGTCGCGTGCCGCTTCCACTCCTTGTTGAGCTCGGCGACCGGGTCCGCACGCAGACCGAGCGACCGCCCGATGCGCCGCAGATTCGACTCCTCCTCGGGCACGAGATGCGTGCGCCGCAGCCGGTAGAGCTGAATGCGGTGCTCCATCGCGCGCAGGAAGCGGTACGCCTCGTCCAGCTGCGCGGCGTCCGCCCGGCCCACGTAGCCGCCCGCGGCAAGCGCGCGCAGCGCGTGCAGGGTCGTCCCGCTGCGAAGCGTCGCGTCCGCACGGCCGTGCACCAACTGCAGTAGCTGTACGGCGAATTCGACGTCCCGCAGGCCACCGGGACCGAGTTTCAGCTCACGGTCCAGATGCGCGGCCGGGATCGTCTCGACGACCCGGCGGCGCATCTTCTGCACATCGGGCACGAAGTTCTCACGCTCGGCCGCCTGCCACACCATCGGCGAGAGCGCCTCCAGGTACTCCTCGCCCAGCGCCATGTCACCGGCCACCGGCCGCGCCTTGAGCAGCGCCTGGAACTCCCAGGTCTTGGCCCAGCGCTGGTAGTACGCCACATGGCTGGACAGGGTCCGCACCAGCGGCCCGTTGCGCCCCTCCGGCCGGAGATTGGCGTCCACCGGCCAGATCGTTCCCTCGACCGTCGTCTCCGAGCAGATCCGCATCATGTGCGCGGCCAGCCGGGTCGCCGCCCTCAGGCCCCTGCCCTCGTCGGCTTCGTCCTCCCCCGGGCTCTCGGCTCCGCTCGAGCAGGGGGCACCCCCATGCTCCCCGACGAAGATCACGTCGACGTCCGAGACATAGTTCAGCTCGTTGCCGCCGCACTTCCCCATCGCGACGACCGCCAGCCGGCACGCCGCGGCATCCTCCGGCGCGGCGGTACGGGCGATACCCAGCGCCGCCCGCAGCGTCGCCGTCGCCAGATCCGCCAGCTCGGCGGCCGTCTCGGCGACATCGGTCGTCCCGCACACATCGCGGGCCGCGATGGACAGCAGGCAGCGGCGGTACGCGACCCGCAGCGAGACGGGGTCGACGGCCTCCGCGAGCCCCCGCTCGAAGTCCGCCACCCCGGGGTGCAGGTCCGCCGACTCGTACATCACCAGCGCGTGCCAGTCCCGCGGATGCCGCGCCAGATGGTCCCCCAGTGCCTCCGAGGCGCCCAGCACCCCGAGCAGCCGGTCCCGCAACGGCTTGGCGGTGAGCAGCGTGTCCAGCAGCACCCGCCGCTCCTCCAGCTCCTGCGCCTCCACGAGCCGTACCAGCCCGCGCAGCGCGAGGTCCGGATCGGCGGTCGCACCGAGCGCGTCCAGGAGCACCGGGTCGGACTGGACGGGCGCCATCTCCGGCAGACCCAACAGCCGCTCGGCGGCAGCGGGCTCACTGAAACCGTGCCGCAGCAGCCGCGTGAACGTACTGCTCCTGCGCCCCGGCCCGGTCATAGCGCCGCCTCCCGTCGCCCTCGTGCCGTGTGCTGCCTCGCCGATCAAGGTCCGGGTTCGAGCCTAGTCGCTGGGGCAGCCATGGACATTCGAAGTGATCGTCGTCCCCGTATCCGACCTGGACCGGGCGAAGGGCCTCTACGCGAACAAGCTCGGCTTCGACGTCGACCACGACACCCGCATCGGCGACAGCGTCCGCATCATCCGGCTGACCCCACCCGGCTCGGGCTGCCCGGTCGTCATCGGCACGGGGATGCCCCAGGCCGACGACGGAAAGGAGCCGGCCCCCGGTACGTACCAGGGGATGCAGCTCTGCGTTCCCGACATCGCGGCCGCCCGTGCCGAACTCGTCGGCCGGGGCGTGGACGTCACCCCGGTCCGGCACATCGAGGACGGCAAGTGGGTGGACGGCCCGGGCGGGACCTGGAGCTCCTTCGTCTCCTTCAGTGACCCGGACGGCGACGGCCGGGTGATCCAGGAAGCCCCGGACCGCCACTGACGCCACGTCGGCCACACGGTGACGGCTCCGCGTCGGCCGTCACCGCTGCCGCTCCCGTCGCTTCTTCCCGCTTCCGTGCCTCGCCGGCGGCGGCTCGCCGTACGTACGCTACGGTCCGCAGCCCTGCGGTGGTGCCCCATGGCACCGAACGACCTCCGTAGGACCGTCACATTGATTGCGCTACTGGAGGGCCCATGCGAGTCAAGGACTTCGATCACTTGGTGCTCAACGTGGGGGACGTCGAGCGTTCGCTGGAGTTCTACTGCGGGCCTCTCGGCCTGGAGCCGGTGCGGGTGGACGATTGGCGGGCCGGCAAGGTCCCGTTCCCGTCGGTACGGATCAGCCCGACCACGATCATCGATCTGGTCGACCGCCCACGCGGCGAGTCCAATGTGGATCACATATGCCTGGTCGTCGATCCGCTGGACTGGCGGGAGGTCATCGATGCGGGCGTGTTCACCGTGCTGGAAGGCCCGGTCGACCGCTACGGCGCCCGGGGTTCGGCACGGTCGATCTACGTACAGGATCCGGACGGGAACACCGTCGAGCTGCGCTGGTATCCGGAGGACGCCGGGGAGTAGCCCCCGCGAGCGGCAGCGCGCACCGGGGGCGGGGCAATGCCTGAAGGCCGGGCCTGGGGTTGGGCCTGCCCCAGGCCCAAACGCCGGCCCCCAGCCCCCAGATCCAGACCGTTGCCAACCCCACGCCCGTACCACCCACCTGCCCCGCGCACCGAGCGGGCCTCAGCTGCTCGCCGAGCTACGGCTACGGCTACGGCTACGGCTACGGCTACGGCTACGGCTACGGCTACGGCTACGGCTGGAACGACACCGTCGCGGGGCAGCTGACCAATGTCCCCCGGCGCACAGCAGCGAAGGCTCCGGCGCACTGTCCGGTCAGCGCAGCGCCTTTGTCATCAGGTGCTCCCTGGTCGTGCCATCGGGCAACAAGCCCCCGAGCTCTCCCGTGGCGACGAACCCGTTGCGCCGGTAGAGGGCGATCGCGGGGGCGTTGCCCGGGATCACCGCGAGCTTCAATGCCGTGGCGCCCGACTGCAGGGCGCGCCAAGGAGATCAGCAACCAGGAACCGGCTGTTCACGCTCGCCTCAAGGAGATCTTCGACGACCGATCGGCCTCGTCCGGACCACCCTGGACCAGACCGCGGCCGAGGGCCGCATTTCTGCCTCGGCCTCCACCGAGCCGACCGCACGGGCCCTGGTCGCACAGCTGGAGGACATGGTGATATCCGCCAAGCTCGGCAACGCCCCTGACCTGCGGGAAGACCTCTGGCGCAGCGCCCTGCTGCTGCGCGGCACCATCACCCATTCGGAGTAGTCGACGCGCGCCCGGCGCGATGCGTGGTCATCCTGGGAGACGCCCGAACGGGGGATCTGAGAGGAGCAAGCCATGCGTACACGTCGAATGCTCGGCCTGGGCCTCGCCACCGCAGCCTTCATGGGCATGAGTGCCATCGGAACCGCGCAGGCCGCCGCGCCCCCCGACCCCCACGCGTCGAAGGCGGCCCACGAGACGACCGCGGCGAAGTGCAAGGAAGGCGGCGGCACCGTGAAGAAGCACGCCAAGGGGCACGAGTACTGCTCCGGCGGCAAGTACAACAACGAGAAGATCATGGCCAAGAAGAGCTGAACCGACCGGCCAGTACTGAGCCGACCGGCACGTACTGAGCCGACCTCCGGGCCGGCGGTCCACGGACCGCCGGCCCGGAGCATGCGCTCAGAGCACCGGCAGGTTCTTGCGCAGCTCGAACGCCGTCACCTCGGAGCGGTACTCCTCCCACTCCTGGCGCTTATTGCGCAGGAAGAAGTCGAAGACGTGCTCGCCGAGCGTCTCGGCGACCAGCTCACTGCGCTCCATCAGGTCGATCGCCTCGCCGAGGTTCTGCGGGAGCGGGGCGATGCCCATCGCGCGGCGCTCGGCGTCCGAGAGCGCCCAGACGTCGTCGTCGGCGCCGGGGCCGAGCTCGTAGCCCTCCTCGATGCCCTTCAGACCGGCCGCGAGCAGCAGGGCGTAGGCCAGGTAGGGGTTGGCGCCCGAGTCGAGGGAGCGGACCTCGATACGGGAGGAGCCGGTCTTGCCCGGCTTGTACATGGGGACGCGGATCAGCGCGGAGCGGTTGTTGTGGCCCCAGCAGATGTACGAGGGGGCCTCGCCGCCCGCGCCGGCGGCCCTGGAGGAGCCGCCCCAGATGCGCTTGTAGGAGTTGACCCACTGATTGGTGACGGCCGAGATCTCGGCGGCGTGCTGGAGCAGGCCGGCGATGAAGGAGCGGCCGACCTTGGAGAGCTGGTACTCGGCGCCGGACTCGTAGAACGCGTTGCGGTCGCCCTCGAAGAGCGACAGATGGGTGTGCATGCCGGAGCCGGGGTACTCGGAGAACGGTTTCGGCATAAAGGTGGCCTGGACGCCCTGCTCCAGCGCGACCTGCTTCATGACCAGGCGGAAGGTCATGATGTTGTCGGCGGTGGACAGCGCGTCGGCGTACCGCAGGTCGATCTCCTGCTGGCCGGGGGCGCCCTCGTGGTGGCTGAACTCGACCGAGATGCCCATCGACTCGAGCATGGTGATCGCCTGGCGGCGGAAGTCCATGCCGACGTTCTGCGGAGTGTGGTCGAAGTAGCCGGAGTTGTCGGCGGGAGTGGGCCGCGAGCCGTCGAGGGGGCGGTCCTTGAGCAGGAAGAACTCGATCTCGGGGTGGGTGTAGAAGGTGAAGCCCAGGTCCGAGGTCTTGGCCAGGCTGCGCTTCAGTACGTACCGGGGGTCCGCGAAGGACGGGGAGCCGTCGGGCATCAGGATGTCGCAGAACATCCGGGCCGTGCCCGGGGTCTCGGCGCGCCAGGGGATGATCTGGAACGTGCTGGGGTCCGGCTTGGCGATCATGTCGGACTCGTAGACCCGTGCGAAGCCCTCGATGGCGGAGCCGTCGAAGCCGATGCCCTCGTCGAAGGCCTGCTCGAGCTCGGCGGGGGCCACCGCGACCGACTTCAGGAAGCCGAGAACGTCGGTGAACCACAGGCGTACGAACCGGATGTCGCGCTCCTCGAGCGTGCGGAGCACGAATTCCTGCTGCTTGTCCATATCCACCCATCCTTGCCGGTCACCGCCTGCCCCGACGCGTGGGGCGCATCGGGGGCACTCGAGCATCCCACCACATGGTTTCCGGCGCGTTGCGCACGCGCATCGGGACGCCGCGCATCACATGGCAGTGCCGCTCACGCCCATAGTGCCTGGAGCCCCGGCCCTTGCGGAACACCCACTGATCTTGGCGGTCGGAGCGTCACCGCTCGAGGATCACGGCCGCGGCGCAGCCGGCCGGGACGGCCACCTGGGCGAGGACTCCACGGACCGCATCCGTTCAGGCGTCCACGCCCGCGGTCCGGCAGGCGATCCCTGTCCGGAGGGCTCATGTGGCATCGGCGGCTCGTTTCCACCGCCTCCTCGTGACGGACATCGACAAACACCTGCCCCATGGCACCGAACCTCGCTTACCATCTGCGCTCATGGGGGGAGCGCGGCGCATGGGCATCACGCGTCCCATGGCACTGCTGGGTGCCGTGGCGACGCTGCTGGCCGCGCTGTTCATCTGTCTGGCGCCGGGCGGGCACGCCGACGCCACGACGGACGGGCACCACATCACCCTCGCCCACACGGCCCCCGAGTACGACTGCCCGGACGAACGCGGGGACTGCGGACTCTCCCCGCGGAACACCCAGGCCGTGCTCACCGCGCCGTCGCTCGACACGCCCGCCTCGGACACCACGCCTCCCGTGCACATCGAGGCGCCGCCCCGCGCCGGAGGGGTGTTCGAGGCCGTGGTGCGCCCCCGGGCGCCGGGGCTCCATGTCCTTCAGGTGCTGCGGATATAGACCGGCCGCCCGCTCCCGCAGCATGCCCGGTCCCCATATCCCGGAAGGACGACGAACACCATGACCACATCCAGCACGAGCAAGGCCTCGAAGGCCGACCGCAAGGCCCGGATAGAGGAGATGCGCCATGCCGAACAGGCACGTGAGCGGCGCAACCGCATCATCACGATCACCGTCAGCGCGGCCCTCGTCGCCGGACTCGTCGGCTTCGGCGGCTATGTGCTGAACAAGGAGTCCGCGAAGAAGGAGAAGCAGGAGGCCCGGGCCGAGGCGCCGGTGAAGGGCGAGAAGTCCTGGGACGCGAAGAAGCTGGGCCGCGACCACGTCACCGAGCGCGTCACGTACCCGATGAAGCCCCCGGTGGGCGGCGACCACAACCGGGTCTGGATGAACTGCGAGGGGGACGTCTACAAGGAGGCGATCCCCGAGGTGAACGCCGTGCACTCGCTGGAGCACGGCGCGGTGTGGGTGACGTACAACGACAAGGCTCCCGCCGCTGATCTGAAGAAGCTGGAGGAAAAGGTCGGCAGGACGCCGTACTCGCTGATGAGCCCGGTCGACGGCCAGTCCGGGGCGATCATGCTGAGCGCCTGGGGCAAGCAGGTCACCGTGGACGGCGCCGACGACCCGCGCGTGAACCAGTTCTTCACCAAGTACGTGCAGGGCCCGCAGACGCCCGAGCCGGGTGCGGCGTGCACGGGCGGGCTGGGCGCGAAGTGAAGCACACGACCCGTATCCCCCGTACGTACTGGGCGGCGGCCGCGGCCGTCGTGATCGCGCTGCAATTCGCCGGGTGGGCCGCGTACGACGCGGCGACGGCCGACGACGGGCCCGGGGCGGCGGCCGCCACGCCCTCCGAGAACTCGGCGGACGCCGGGTTCGCACGGGACATGGCGGTCCATCATCAGCAGGCGGTGGAGATGTCGCTCATCGTGCGCGACCGAACGGACGACGAGGATGTGCGCCGTCTCGCGTACGACATCGCCAACACCCAGGCGAACCAGCGCGGCATGCTGCTGGGCTGGCTGGACCTGTGGGGGCTGCCCAAGGTGTCCCCCGGCAGTGAGCCGATGGCCTGGATGGGGGCGCAGACGCACCACGGGCACCATGGGCCGTCCGGCGCCGGCGCGCTGATGCCCGGTATGGCCACCAAGGCCGAACTGGAGCAGCTGCGCAGGGCATCGGGCAAGCAGGCCGAGATCCTCTACCTCCAGCTGATGACCGACCATCACAAGGGCGGGGTGCACATGGCCCAGGGCTGCGCCGACCGGTGCACGGTCGACGTCGAACGCAAGCTCGCGCAGGGCATGGTCGACGCGCAGGAATCGGAGCTGGATCTGATGGCCCGGATGCTCCAGGAGCGCGGAGCGAAGCCACGGAGCTGACCGCCCGACGTGCCCGGCATACCCGGTATGGGTAGGCTGCGGATCATGACGGACCGACGGAGCACTCGCCACGGGCAGCTGTTGCTGCCCGTGGCACTCCTGTTCGGCAACTTCACCATGCACACGATGGGCCACCGGACCGGCCACGCACGGCACGAGATATCCGCCGGCATGTCCGCCGTACCGCCCTGTACCCGGCCGTACTGAGCACCGCCGGTACTGCGGCGCTGGGAGCGCGTCCGGCCGCACCGTCCTGCCCGGACGGCATGTGCGGACGCCCGCCTTTCCACGCTTTCACCCCACAACGAGGTGCACACAGTCATGCGCATGGAGCACAACCGTCAGACCTCTCACACCCGTCGCGCCGTGCTCGGCGCCGGGATCGCGGCCGCGGGATCCGGACTGCTCGCCGCCTGTTCCGGCGGAACGGGCCGCAGTGGCCAAGGTCCGGCCGCGGGAGCCGCCGCCGTGGCATTCGTCTCGCCGAACGGCACGGAGGTCGCCGCCGCCGAGGCGCGGCGTGGCAGCGGACCGGTCCGCCGTTACACGGTGACGGCGACCCAGACCAAGGTCGAGCTGGGCGCCGGCCGGTCCTTCCGGTCCTGGGCGTACGCGGACCGGCTGCCGGGCGACGAGATCCGGGTCACCGCGGGTGACACTCTCGCGGTCACCCTCATCAACAACCTCCCGCAGTCCACCACGCTGCACTGGCACGGCATCGCCCTGCGCAACGACATGGACGGGGCGCCCTATGTGACGCAGCAGCCGGTCAAACCGGGAGCCTCGTTCGCGTACGAGTTCGTGGTGCCGTATCCCGGCACGTACTGGTTCCACCCGCATTCGGGCATGCAGCTGGACCGCGGACTGTACGCGCCACTGATCGTGGATGACCCGAAGGAGCCGCTGTCCTACGACCGGGAGTGGGTCGTTCTGCTGGACGACTGGGTCGACGGGGTGGACGGTTCCACGCCGGACGACGTCCTCGCCGAGCTCCGTGGCGGCAGGGGCGGCGGCATGGACCACGGCATGGACCACGGCGGCTCGACCGGCGGGCACGCGGCGGCCGCACCGTCGCCGTCGAAGACCGGCAGGTCCGGCCCGTCACGCCGACTGAGAGGCTCGAGGAGCAAGTTGCTCGGCGGTGAGGCGGGCGATGTCGCCTACCCCTACTACCTGATCAACGGGCGTACGTCGGACGACCCTGTGCAGTTCTCCGCCAGACCGGGTGACCGGATCCGGCTGCGCATCATCAACGCCGGCGGCGACACGGCCTTCCGGGTGGCGCTCGGCGGCCACAAGCTGACGATCACCCACACCGACGGCTTCCCCGTCCGGCACACCACGACCGACGCCCTGCTCCTGGCCATGGGCGAACGGTACGACGTGGTGTTCACCGCCGGGGACGGGGTCTTCCCGCTCACCGCGCTCGCGGAGGGCAAGAACGCCTCGGCCATGGCCGTCCTGCGGACCGGCAGCGGGACGGCCCCGGGACCGTCCGTGCGTCCGGCGGAGCTGGACCGGCGGCTGGTGACGCCCAACCGCCTCGTGCCCGACGAGTCCGTCGCCCTTCCTCGGCGGAAGCCGGACCGCACCGTCCGTCTCAAGCTGACCGGCGGCATGGAGAGGTGGGACTGGGCCTTCGACCGGAAGCCCTTCACGCTGGACCAGCGCCATGAGGTCCGCACCGGCGAGCGGGTCCGGATGGACTTCATCAACACCACGTCGATGTGGCATCCCATCCACCTGCACGGCCACACCTACGCCATGACGGGAGTCAACGCGGTCGGAGCACGCAAGGACACGGCCGCGGTTCTGCCGAACAGGAAGCTCACCATCGAGTTCGACGCGGACAATCCGGGCCTGTGGATGCTCCACTGCCACAATCTCTACCACTCGGAGTCGGGAATGATGACGCTCCTCGGCTACCGGAGCTGACCCGCGGGGCCCGGGGGGCGCGTAGCCCACCCCCGGACCCCACCGTTCAAGGTCAGGAGCATATAAAGACCCTGTAAGTGGAACTTAAATTGCTCTGATTCCTTGAGGACCGAGAATGACCATGCCCGAGAACACCCCCGGCGGGCCCCCGTGGGGCCCGCCGCCCGGCTTCACCGCGCCGTACCCCCCGGCTCAGCAGGCACGCAACGGCCTCGGTGTCGCCGCCCTGATCGTCGGCATCGCCGGCGTGGTGTTCGGCCTCATCCCGATCCTGTTCTGGATCTCGGGCCTCCTGGGCATACTCGCGCTGATCTTCGGCCTGATCGGCCACAGCCGTGCCCGCCAGGGCCTGGCCACGAACAAGGGCATGGCCCTCGCCGGCACGATCCTCGGCGGTGTCTCGCTCCTCATGGCGGTGGCCGGCGTGATCATCACCGTCATGGTGGTCAAGGACGCCACCGAGGAGATCAAGAAGGAGATCGACAAGGTCGAGGCCTCCGCGGCCGCGCCGGACTCCTCGGACTCCTCCGGCGGCGAGTCCTCTGCCCCGAAGGCGCCGGAGCTGAAGCTCGGCGACACCTACACGTACAAGGACGGCGTCAAGGTCACCGTCTCCAAGCCGTCCGCCTACGAACCGGACGAGTTCGCCGTGGGCCACAAGAAGGGCAACAAGGCGGTCCAGCTGACGATCACGATCGTCAACGGCAGCAACGAGCAGATCGACATCACCACCGCCCTGCCGGACGTCAGGGACGCCAACGGCGCCGAGGCCGAGCAGGTCTTCGACGGCAGCAACGCCACGACGATGTTCAACGGCAAGCTGCTCCCCGGCAAGCAGGCGGTCGCCAAGTTCATCTGGTCCCTGCCCGCCGACGCGGCCACGAGCATGGAGCTCCAGATGGAGCCCGAACTGTTCAAGTACGAGACCGCGATCTGGTCCGGCCCGGTCCGGTAACCGCAGGAACCGCGGAGAGCGGCCGGTCCCGTCGGGCGCCCCGTAGTGGGGCGCCCCACACCCCCGGGCCGGGACATCGCGTCAGATTGACGGTTACCCTGGGCTCGTGCCTCAACTACGTCTCGCCCTGAATCAGATCGACTCCACCGTCGGTGACATCTCCGGAAACGCCGAGGCGATCGTGCGCTGGACCCGGCACTCCGCCGGGCAGGGCGCCCATCTGGTGGCGTTCCCCGAGATGATGCTGACCGGCTACCCCGTCGAGGACCTGGCCCTGCGCTCGTCCTTCGTCGAGGCGTCCCGGGAGGCACTGCGCGCCCTCGCCGTACGCCTCGCCGACGAGGGCCTCGGGGAGCTCCCGGTGATCGTCGGCTACCTGGACCGCTCCGAGAAGAGCGAGTCCAGGCTGGGCCGCCCGGCCGGCTCCCCGGAGAACGCCGCGGCCGTGCTGTACCGCGGCGAGGTGGTGCTGCGCTTCGCCAAGCACCATCTGCCCAACTACGGCGTCTTCGACGAGTACCGGTACTTCGTGCCCGGCGACACCATGCCGGTGATCCGGGTCCGTGGTGTGGATGTGGCACTCGCCATCTGCGAGGACCTGTGGCAGGAGGGCGGCCGCGTCCCGGCCACCCGGTCCGCCGGGGCCGGGCTGCTGATCTCGGTCAACGCCTCCCCCTACGAGCGGGAGAAGGACGACACCCGTCTGGAGCTGGTGCGCAAGCGCGCCCAGGAGGCCGGTTGCACCCTCGCCTACCTGGCGATGACCGGCGGCCAGGACGAGCTGGTCTTCGACGGCGACTCGATCGTCGTGGACGCGTCCGGCGAGGTCGTCGCACGTGCCCCGCAGTTCTCCGAGGGCTGCGTGGTCCTGGACCTCGACCTGCCGGCCGCGAGTGCGGAGCCGGTCACCGCCCGGGGCGGAGCCGCTGATGGACAGCGTGTCGACGACGGGCTGCGGATCGAGCGCGTCGTGATCTCCGAGGAGCCGGTCGAGGCGTACGAGCCGGAGCTGACCGGCGGCTACGCCGACCGCCTCGGCGACGACGAGGAGGTCTACACGGCACTGGTCGTGGGCCTGCGCGCGTATGTCGCCAAGAACGGCTTCAAGTCCGTGCTGATCGGCCTGTCCGGCGGTATCGACTCGGCACTGGTCGCGGCCATCGCCTGCGACGCGGTGGGCGCGGAGAACGTGTACGGCATATCGATGCCGTCCAAGTACTCCTCGGACCACTCCAAGGGCGACGCGGCCGAGCTGGCCCGGCGCACCGGGCTCCACTTCCGGACCGTACCGATCGAGCCGATGTTCGACGCGTACATGGGATCGCTGGGCCTCACCGGCCTGGCCGAGGAGAACCTCCAGTCGCGGCTGCGCGGCACGATGCTGATGGCCGTCTCCAACCAGGAGGGCCACATCGTGCTCGCGCCGGGCAACAAGTCCGAACTGGCGGTGGGGTACTCGACGCTCTACGGCGACTCGGTGGGCGCGTACGGGCCGATCAAGGACGTGTACAAGACGACCGTCTTCCGGCTGGCCCAGTGGCGCAACCGGGCCGCGGAGGAGCGCGGACAGGTCCCGCCCATCCCGGAGAACTCCATCACCAAGCCGCCGAGCGCGGAGCTGCGCCCGGACCAGGTCGACACGGACTCGCTGCCGGACTACGACGTGCTCGACCGGATCCTGGAGCTGTACGTGGACCGCGACCGGGGCCGGGAGGCCATCGTGGCGGCGGGATTCGACCCCGAGGTCGTCGCGAAGACGCTGCGGCTGGTGGACACCGCGGAGTACAAGCGGCGGCAGTACCCGCCGGGTACGAAGATCTCGTCGAAGGGCTTCGGCAAGGACCGCCGTCTGCCGATCACCAACCGCTGGCGCGAGCACGCGTAGCGGCTGCGCGGCCTGCCGGGCCGGGGCTGCCGCCCCGGCCCGGCAGGCCGGTCAGAGCTTCATACGGGCCGCGATCGGGAGGTGGTCACTCCTGGTCCGCTGGAGGGTCCAGGACGACACCGGTTCGATGCCCTTCACCAGGATCTGGTCGATCCTGGCCGTCGGGAACGACGCCGGCCAGCTGAAGCCGAAGCCGTCGCCCGCCGCGCCCTGGGTGGAGCGCATCTGTGAGGTGACGGCGTTCAGGGAGCGGTCGTTCATGGTGCCGTTGAGGTCGCCGAGCAGGATCACCCGGGACAGCGACTCGCCGGCGATCGCCTCGCCGAGGGCGTCGGCGCTGGCGTCGCGCTGGTTGGCGGTGAAGCCGGCGTTCAGCTTGACCCGTACCGAGGGCAGATGCGCGACATACACGGCGACCTTGCCCTGGGGCAGGCTGACGGTGGTGCGCATGGCACGGGTCCAGCCCAGCTTTATGTCGACGGGGCGGGTCTCGTGCAGCGGAAACCTGCTCCATACGCCGACGGTTCCCTGCACCGCGTGGTACGGGTAGACGGGTTCGAGCGCCCGTTCGTACAGGGCCACCTGACGGCCCGGCAGCTCCTCCAGCGCCACCACGTCGGCGCCGGAGGCCACCACCGCCTTCGCCGTGCCGGCCGGGTCGGGGTTGTCGGCGTTGACATTGTGGGTGGCGACGGTCAAATCGCCGCCGTCGCTCTCCTTGTCGGTGAGGAGCCCACCGAAAACATTCAGCCAGACGACGGTCGGCAACACCAGCGCGACCAGCGCGGTGGCGGAGCGCCGCAGCAGGGCGAGGAGCAGCAGGACCGGGATGCCCAGGCCGAGCCAGGGCAGGAAGGTCTCGACGAGGCTGCCCACGTTGCCGACGGTGTTGGGGATCTGCGCATGAAAGATCATCGTGAGCGTGAGCAGCAGCGCGAGAACCGCGAGGAAGATGCCGCGCCGCCAGCGGGAACGCTCACCTCGCCAGCGCTTGAGGCGGCGCCGGAAACCGGTTCCGGGGCGCTCGGGCTCCGAGCCGTCGTGCCCGGTCTCCGCCATGTACGCCTGCGCCATTCCAGCCGTCCTCACTGCCTTGCCGTGCCGTGCCGCCGTCCCGCCCATGACCCTAGGCGATGATCGGCCACTTTCGCCGACCGCGGTACGGGCGGTCGTACGGAGACGAGGACGACGGCGGCGGGGTGGCGGGTTCCCGCTCCTGCCCCGCCGGCTCTCAGGACTTGGGGCGGACCCCTTCGAGGACCGTGTCGACGACTTGTTCGGCACCGGCTTCGAGGGGGGCGGCGTCCGGCCGGAGTACGGTCCGCACGAGCATCGGCCCGACGAACAGGTCGCCGAGCAGCTCCAGGTCGAGGTCACCGCGTACCTCTCCGGTGGAGATGCCTCGGCGTAGCACCTCGGAGATCCGCTGCCGCCTCGGCTCGATCACGGTTGCCTCGTACATGTCCCAGAGCTTGGGATAACTCCGCATCTGGGCGAAGAGGCCGTGCAGCAGGGCGGAGGAGTGCTTGGCGAGGCCGCGCTGCCGCAGCGTCTCGACGATCGCGACCAGATCGTCGCGGACCGAGGTGCCGGGAAGGGGCGGGTCGGGGAGCTCCATCGACTGGACGACGTCGACGAAGAGCGCCTCCTTGCCCTCCCAGCGACGGTAGATGGTGGCCTTGCCGACGCCCGCGGTACGGGCGATGCGCTCTATGGAGAGCTCGGAGAGAGGTATGCCCTCCTCGATCAGACGGGTGGCGGCCGCGACGATGGCCCGCTCGGCCGCCTCGCTCCGCGGCCGTCCCCGCCGCGCCTCGCCCTGCCGGTCCGTCGTGTGCACACCGCTCACCTCTCGCCGTTGATCGCGCCCTGCCGATTCTCCCCGACGGGTGCCGCGGCCTCCGGGCGGGTCCGGTCCGGGGCCGGCAGGAAGACGGCGACCACGGCTGCGCCGAACACCGCGACGGCCGCCGCGCCGAGGGCGGTGACATGCATGGCGTGGACGAAGGCGTCGTTGGCCGGTCCGACGAGCGCCCGGCCGGCGGGGCCGAGCTTGTCCGCGATGCCGAGGGTCGCCTCGATGGACTCGCCCGCGGCATGTCTGGCGTCCGGTGGCACGGCCCCCAGCCGTCCCTCGATCCCGCTGCGGTATGTGGCGGAGAGCAGCGAGCCGAGCACCGCGACCCCGAGCGCGCCGCCGACCTGACGGAAGGTGTTGTTGATAGCGGAGCCGGAGCCGGCCTTCTCCCGGGGCGTCGCCTGCATGACCGAGACGGTGGCGGGCTGCATGATGTGGGCCATTCCGACGCCCTGCACGAAGAGGACCAGCTCGATCGTCCAGAGCGGCGTGCCCGTGTCGAACAGGGCGAAGCCGGCGAGCCCGGCCGCGATCATCAGCATGCCCACCGTGCAGACCGCGCGGGCACCGAACCGCTCCACGGCCAGCCGGGCGCGTGGTGAGAAGAACAGCTGGGAGGCGGCCAGCGGGATGATCACCAGGCCGGCCTGCAGCGCGCTGTAGCCGCGGACGCTCTGCAGGTAGAACGCGGAGAAAAAGGTCACGCCCATCATCGCGAAGAAGACCAGTGCGACGGCCGCGACGGCGGCGGAGAAGGCGGGGTTCGCGAAGTAGGAGAGGTCCAGGGCGGGGTGGCTGCAGCGCTTCTCGTGCACGACGAAGACGGCCAGGACGGCGATGCCTCCGACGATCGCCGCCATGACGGCGGGGGCGGTGAAGTCGGCGAGCTCGCCGCCGCGGATGATGCCGTACACGAGCAGCATCAGGCCGACGATCGACAGCAGCACTCCCGGCGGGTCGAGCCGCCCGGGGCTGGGGTCCCTGGAGTCGGGCACCAGGAGGGTGATCGCGGCGAGGGCGACGAGCACGACGGGGACATTGACCAGGAAGACCGAGCCCCACCAGAAGTGCTCGAGCAGCAGCCCGCCGGTGGCCGGGCCGATGGCGAGGGCGACACCGACTCCGGTCGCCCAGATGCCGATGGCCCTGGGCTGTTCCTCGCGCTCGAAGACGTTCATCAGGATGGCCAGGGTGGCGGGCATCACGAAGGCGCCGCCGAACCCCATGACGGCGCGGTACGCGATGAGTTGGCCGGCCGAGCCGGAGAAGGCGGCGAGCACCGAACCGAGGCCGAAGAGCGTGACGCCGACCAGCACGGCCCGTTTGCGGCCGAACCGGTCTCCGAGAAGGCCGACGGTGAAGAGCAGTCCGGCGAAGACGAGCGTGTAGGCGTTGATCGCCCACTCCAGCTCGCTCTGGGTGGCGCCCAGCCCGGTGGGCGCGGGGGCGGAGATCGTCCTGATGGCCACGTTCAGGATCGAGTTGTCGATCACGACCATCAGCAGGCTGAGCATCAGCACACCGAGGATCACCCAGCGGCGGCGGTGAACAGCTTCCGGCACCCCGGGTGTGGCGGGATCCGCCACGGACGCAGAGGACATGTCCTCAGACTAGCTCATTTTCGATACGAGACCGTCTCGTATCGGAAATTCTCGCATTCGAGCAGTTCCGACAGGGTCACACCGGGTCCCCTTTTGCGGGCACGGCACGAGGTGCCACCATGTACCTGGTCCGGGGACGCCGTACGGGCGCCTCGAGATGACGAACAGGAGCCGTTCCCATGACGCAGCTTCCGGCTGCCCAGAAGGCCCCCGACAGCAGCAAGGCTCTGTACGGCGGCAAGGGCACGCGTCGCATCACCGTGCACGACATCGCCGCCGCCAAGGAGCGTGGCGAGAAGTGGCCCATGCTCACCGCCTACGACGCCATGACCGCCTCCGTCTTCGACGAGGCGGGCATCCCGGTGCTGCTGGTCGGGGACTCGATGGGCAACTGCCATCTCGGCCACGACACCACCGTGCCCGTCACGATGGACGAGATGACCCTGCTGTCCGCCGCCGTCGTACGGGGCACCAGGCGCGCCCTGATCGTCGGCGACCTGCCCTTCGGCTCGTACCAGGAGGGCCCCGTACAGGCGCTGCGCAACGCCACCCGCCTGGTCAAGGACGCCGGGGTCGGGGCCGTCAAGTTGGAGGGCGGCGAACGCTCGCACAGCCAGATCGAACTGCTGGTCCAGGCCGGCATCCCGGTCATGGCCCACATCGGGCTGACCCCGCAGTCCGTCAACGCCATGGGCTACCGGGTGCAGGGCCGTGGCGACGAGGCCGCCCACCAACTGCTGCGCGACGCCAAGGCGGTCCAGGACGCGGGCGCCTTCGCCGTCGTCCTCGAACTCGTCCCGGCCGAGCTGGCCGCCGAGGTCACCCGCACGCTGCACATCCCGACCGTGGGCATCGGCGCCGGGGCCGGCACCGACGCGCAGGTCCTCGTGTGGACGGACATGGCAGGGCTCACCCCCGGGAAGATGCCGCGGTTCGTGAAGCAGTACGCGAACCTCCGCCAGACGCTCGGCGACGCGGCGAAGGCCTTCGCCGAGGACGTCACCGACGGCGCGTTCCCCCAGGAGGAGCACACCTTCCACTGAGCCGTCGCGGCACCGACGACAGCCCGCCGGCAACCCCCAGCCGGCGGGCTGTCGGCGTCTCTCCGTCGTTCTGACGATGCCGCACATTCCGAGCTGTAGGCGCTTGGTCGGTCGGTGCCTGCCGACGCCTGGTCGGTCTGTGCCCTTGCCGGCGTGCCTGGCTCTCGGGGAAGTGTCGGCGCCTCTCGGCGAGCACGGTCAACAGCGCGCGCAGCCGCGCCCCTCCGAGCGGGACGGGGGTGCCGTCGTCATGAAACGCCTGGGTGGTGCCGAGAATCCGGTAGCGCACGGCACCCATTCTCTACGGTGCGAGGAACCCCGGACGATCGCCGCGACGTTTCCCCCGTGTCCCCTGTACGGTCGACCCGCACCGCCACCGACCCCGGGAGCCCCGCGCATGGCCACCGCAACCACCCGTCACCACGAGCGGCGGATCAGTCCTGTCTTCCTCGGCATCCTGGCCGTCATGGCGGTCACCGGCTGGGCGGTGTGGACGGGCTTCGCGGCGAATCCGGGCCTGGCGGTCTTTCTCTTCGTGACGTCCGCGTGGATCGTCTCGCTGTGTCTGCACGAGTACGCGCACGCACGTACCGCGCTGCACGGCGGGGACATCACGGTCGGCGCGAAGGGGTACTTGACGCTCGATCCCCTCAAGTACACCCATCCGCTGCTGAGTATCGGGCTGCCCCTGATCTTCGTGATCATGGGCGGTATCGGCCTGCCCGGCGGTGCGGTGTTCATCGAGCGGGGCCGGATCCGGGGCCGCTGGAAGCACAGCCTGGTCTCGGCGGCGGGGCCGCTGACGAACGTGCTGTTCGCGATCGTCTGCACCGCGCCGTTCTGGCTGGACGCCCTGGACGGCGTGCCGTTCGCGTTCCGGTTCGCGCTCGCCTTCCTCGCGCTGCTCCAGGTGACGGCGGCGATCCTGAACTCCCTGCCGGTACCGGGCCTGGACGGCTACGGAGTGATCGAGCCCTGGCTGTCGTACCGGATCCGGCGTCAGGTCGAGCCGTTCGCGTCGTTCGGGCTGCTGGCCGTGTTCGGCCTGCTGTTCATCCCGGAGGTGAACCACGCCTTCTTCGGCATGATCGACGCGGTGCTGAACGGGCTCGGGGTGGACCGGGACTACAGGGTCTGCGGGTACCAGTTCTTCAGGTTCTGGACCGCGCCGGACCCGGTGTGCGAGGCCTACCTCAACTACTAGCCGCGGCGGCCTTCTCCACCTTGGCCTTGCGCACGTAGAACAAGGCCATGTTGGACGAGAGTCCGGCCATCAGGACCCAGACGATCCCCAGCCAGCTGCCCTGGACGAAGGAGATCACGGCCGCGGTGACGGCGAGGGCGCAGACCACGAGGGCGTACAGAGCGAGGCGGGGCATGGAGCGGCTCCTGTCGGGATCCTGGTGCGGTACGTCCCCAGTGTCCCCCATGCCCCAGTCGCCCCTACACCTCGGTCACCCGCAGGCCCGAGTGGGCCTTGTAGCGGCGATTGACGGAGATCAGGTTGGCGACGAGCGACTCGACCTGGTGGGCGTTGCGCAGCCGTCCCGCGAAGACGCCCCGCATCCCGGGGATACGGCCCGCCAGGGCCTGCACGATGTCGGTGTCGGCCCGGGACTCCCCCAGCACCATCACATCGGTGTCGATCTCGTCGACGGACGTGTCCTGGAGCAGTACGGCGGACAGATGGTGGAATGCGGCCGTGACCCGCGACTCCGGCAGCAGCGCGGCGGCCTGCTGGGCGGCGCTGCCCTCCTCCGGCTTGAGCGCGTAGGCGCCCTGCTTGTCGAATCCGAGCGGGTTGACGCAGTCGACGACCAGCTTGCCGGTCAGTACGTCGCGCAGCCCCTCCAGGGTCTTGGCGTGCCCCTCCCAGGGCACCGCGACGATCACGACATCGCTGCGGCGCGCGCACTCGGCGTTGTCCGCCCCCTCGACGCCCAGGCCCAGTTCCTCGGCCGCGGCGTGCGCCCGCTCGGCGGCCCGTGAACCGATGATCACCTTCTGGCCGGCCTTGGCCAGCCGGTAGGCGAGGCCGCGGCCCTGGTCGCCGGTGCCGCCGAGGACACCGACGACCAGGCCGGACACGTCGGGAAGCTCCCATGCACTCTTTGAAGTCATGAACCCGACAGTAACCCGCGGCTCACCGGGTGCGGTCTCGCCGGTCGGCGTAGCCCGCGGCCACGAAGACCGCGATCGCGGCCAGCACCAGGGCCGGGCCCGTGACGATCCGCAGCACCAGATGCTCGTCCGCCGCCGAGCCGGTCAGCGTCAGCAGGGAGGGTGCCAGCGCGCTGCCGTACAGCATCAGGCAGGCGACGCCGCGCATCCTGATCCCCCGCACGGTGCTGCGCTGCCGCAGCCAGGCCGGGGCCCGGCCGCGGAGCAGCGCGATGCCGAACGGCAGGACGAGGGCCGTCCAGACTGCCAGCCACACCCAGTGGAAGATCATCATGCGGTCAGCATGCCCCTCGCGAGGGTGAGCTGCCGTGATTCGGCCACGGCGGGTGGGGCGCCTGCGGCAGGATGCCGGGCCATGGATGCCGTACGCGCCGCACTCCTGCGGGAGGTTCTCGCCGGGACGGAGTGGCCACGGGCCGCCCGACGGTTCGCCGGGGTGCTGCGCTCGTCCGTCGTACCGAACGGCGGCGGACTGCTGCTGGTGGGCACCGAGGAGTACGAGCCATGGCATCTGGCCGCGCATCTCGTCGACGAGGCCGCGTGGGCGGGGCTGCCGGAGCTGACGCCCACCCTCGTACGGCACCGGGTGCCGTCCGGCGGGCCCGCGCATCTGTCGGTCGGCCTCGGCAGGATCGAGGCGGCGCGGCGGGGCGAGACCCTGCTGATGGTGGCCCCGGAACGGCCCGGGCGCGGGCTGCTGGAGCGCGTCCACGATGCCCGGCGGGCCGGGGCGACGGTACTGGCGCTGGGCGGCGAGGACAGCGAGGTGTCGGGGCTCGCGCACGAGACGCTCACCGTGGGGGCGGCGGACGGGGTGGACCTCGACACGGTCCAGCACCTGGTCAGCGCGGCGGCCGGCGAGAACGTCCTCCCGGCGCGGGGTGGCGGGCGCGGCTTCCGCGACCGCATCGCGCGCCTCGCGGAGCGCCTGGCGACGCCGCCGCCGGAGCGGTGGTGAACGCCGGGCGGGCCGGGATGCGCCGTCCCGCGCGCGGCCGGTATGTCCGTCCTCGAACTCCCCCGGCTGACCCTGGGGGTGCCCCCAGGACGGGCTGTCTCTCGACGCCCCACGCCAGAGCGACCGGTATGTCCGTCCTCGAACTCCCCCAGCTGACCCTGGGGGTACCTCCAGGGGCCCCAGGGCTGCAATCCAACGCCCCACGCCAGGGCGACCGGAGTGTCCGTCCTCGAACTCCCCCCAGCTGACCCTGGGGGTACCTCCAGGGGCCTAAGGGCTGCAATCCAACGCCCACGCCAGGGCGGCCGGAGTGTCCGTCCTTGTGTGTCGCGGTAAATCCGTTGCGCTCGGCCGGGTCCTGGCCGAGGATCGCGGCTCGTGGCCTTTCTCCCCTCCTCACTTCTGCCCGACCTCTCGCCCTGGCGGGCGAGCCGTGACTTCCGGCTGCTGTGGATACAGGGCGCCGTCACGTTCTTCGGCAGCTTCATGGCGCTGGTCGCCCTGCCTCTGCAGGTCAAAGAGATGACCGGTTCACCGTTCGCCGTCGGCGCGATGGGCGCGGTGGAGCTGGTGCCCCTGGTCGTGCTCGGACTGTACGGCGGCGCGCTCGCCGACGCCGTCGACCGGCGCAAGGTCATCCTGTACACGGAGGCCGCCCTGGGCCTGCTGGCCGTCGTGCTGCTGGTCAACTCCCTGCTGCCGCGGCCCGTGCTGTGGCCGCTGTACGTCGTGGCGGCCGGGGTGTCCGGGCTGGCCGGGCTCCAGCGGCCGGCCCTGGACTCGATCCTGGCCCGTATCGTGCCGCACGATCAGCAGACGGCCGCGGCCGCGCTGAACGCCCTGCGCTATCAGATCGGTTCGATCGCCGGACCCTCGCTCGCAGGTCTGGTCGTCGCCTACGCGGGGCACGGCACCGCATACGCCGTGACGGTCGCCGGTTTCGCCGTCTCCGTACTGCTGTGCCTGCGGCTGTCCCCCGCGCCCCCGGCGCACGACGCGGAGAAGCCCTCACTTCGCGGAATAGCGGAGGGGGCGCGGTACGCCTGGAGCCGGCCGGTGCTGCTGGGGACGTACGCGATCGACCTGGCCGCGATGTTCTTCGCCTTCCCCAACACGGTCTTCCCGTTCCTCGCGGACGAGCTGGACGCGGACTGGGCGCTCGGCCTGATGTACGCGGCCGGTTCGGTGGGCTCGCTCGCCCTCAGCCTGACCAGCGGCTGGACGTCCCGGGTGCGGCGGCACGGGCTGTTCGTGGTGTTCGGCGCGGCCGGCTGGGGCCTGGCGATCACGGCCGCGGGGTGGTTCACGAACGTGTGGCTGGTGCTGCTGTGCCTGGCTCTGGCGGGCGCGGGTGACATGCTCAGCGGTCTCGGCCGGTCCACGATCTGGAACCAGACGATCCCGGAGGAGCTGCGGGGCCGGCTCGCGGGCATCGAGGTGCTGTCGTACAGCGTGGGCCCGCAGCTCGGCCAGGTCCGGGCCGGCGCGATGGCCGGCTGGACCGGCACCCGCCCCGCGATCTGGGGCGGCGGACTGGCCTGCCTGGCCTCGGTGGGCCTGCTGGCGGCGGCTCTGCCGAAGCTGCTGACCTACGACTCCGAGACGGACGAGGACGCGCTGCGCAGGCGCGCCGCGAAGGAGGCCGCAGCGCAGGCCTGACCGGGGTACGGCAGGGCTTGAGCGCTCGGCTCGCCTCCGGTGGCGCTCAAGGCCCTGTCGACGATCGGCCGTGCTCGGTTTGCTCACGCGGCGGCAGCCGCATATCGACTGCAGCCCTCGCACACCTGCGCGCGGTCTCCCTTTCGCAGGGCCGCGCCACTCCGGCTCGCTCGTCAGGCCCTGCCCTCCTCCTCCGGGGGCGGCACATCGTGCCAGCGGGGGTCCGTCTCCCATTCGAGATTCCGCTCGCGCGCCGTGTCCATCGCGTGCTCCGCCTCCACGCGCGACGTGTACGGGCCGAAACGGTCCTTCGCGGGGCACTCCGGGCCTTCCTCGACCTTCTTGTGCTCCAGGCAGTAGAACCACTCGCCCGGTTTTCCGACCGTGTGCCTCTTGAACAGGGCCATCGCCGGCTCCTCTCTTACGCTCATGCTGCCCCGTGGGGGCTGGATAGACTCGCAACCATGCCCAGCCAGTCGCTGCTCGTACCAGGGGAGCTGTCTCCCACTCGTTCCGTACCCGGAAACATCCGGCGCCCCGAGTACGTGGGCAAGCCCGCGCCGACGCCGTATTCCGGGGCGGAGATCCAGGACGCCGAAACGGTCGAGCGGATGCGTATCGCCGGCCGTGTCGCCGCGCAGGCGATGGCGGAGGCCGCGAAGCACATCGCGCCCGGGGTGACGACGGACGAGCTGGACCGGGTGGCGCACGAGTTCCTGTGCGACCACGGGGCGTACCCCTCGACGCTGGGCTACCGGGGCTTCCCCAAGTCGCTGTGCACCTCCGTCAACGAGGTGATCTGCCACGGCATCCCGGACTCCACCGTCCTCCGCGACGGCGACATCGTGAACCTGGACGTCACGGCGTACATCAACGGTGTGCACGGCGACAACAACGCCACCTACCTGTGCGGGGACGTGGACGACGAGTCGCGGCTCCTGGTCGAGCGGACCGAGGAGGCGCTGAACCGGGCGATCAAGGCGGTCAAGCCGGGCCGGCAGGTCAATGTGATCGGCCGGGTCATCGAGTCGTACGCCAAGCGCTTCGGTTACGGCGTGGTCCGGGACTTCACCGGGCACGGGATCAATTCCTCCTTCCACTCCGGGCTGATCATCCCGCACTACGACAGCCCCCACGCGACCACGGTGATGCGGCCGGGGATGACGTTCACCATCGAGCCGATGCTCACGCTCGGTACGCACGAGTACGACATGTGGGACGACGGCTGGACCGTGGTGACCAAGGACAGGAAGCGGACCGCCCAGTTCGAGCACACACTGGTCGTGACGGACGGCGGAGCCGAGGTTCTCACGCTTCCGTGATCGAACGATGGGCAGCGTTTTACCGACGTACTGTCGGAAACCAGGCCACGGAGGCCGCCTTGGACGCCACCCCGTTCTCCACGCTCATCCGCACCGCGTCGCACGAGCAGCACACCGAGTCGGAGAACTCCACGGGCGGAGAAGGCCCGGGGCTTCACACGCAAGGGCGACGGGGTGCGCTTCTACGTCTTCGAGGGCATCCCGAACCCGGCCGCGTTCAAGCGGAGTTACCGCGAGCTGCCGAACCGGGTGGACGCGGACGATCCGGAGAAGCAACAAATCGTGGACGAGCGCAAGCAAGCGTTCGCGCTCAACACCGCCGTGTTCCGTGAGCTGGGCGCGGAGTCCCGCTCAGCGCGCAGCCGGAGCGACGAGCCGCACCCGGCCGCCGATCTCGATCGTGCCGTCGGGGCCCGGGGCCGTGAGGATCTGCGACCCCGCCCCCTGACGGATGTTCAACGCACGGCCCAGTTCCGCGGAGAGGACGAGGGCCGCGTTGCCGGTCGCCTCGTCCTCGTCGATGCCCCCGGCGCAAGCACCGGCTCCACTGGAGCGGCTGGCGCCGCGCTCATCGATTCGCCCCGGGAAGGCCCTGGCCCGCACCAGGCCCGCGGCCTCGTCCTCCCAGGCCCAGGCGTACGTCCTCCCCCAGACTTCGTCCGGGGGAACCCCCATCTCGCTTCGCTCGCCCGGCGGCGGTACGGGCAGCGCGTCGACCTCGTCGGCGGTCGCGTACCGCCGGGTGCGGCGGCCGGCGGCCCACTCGGGGCGGGCGGTGATCCAGGTGAACTCGCCGTCATGACGGGCCCACACCTCACCGGCCGGCGGATGCAGTTCCTCGATGTCCAGCAGCCAGGCGGTGCCGACGAGCGAAGCGAGTGGGTACCCCCGGACGAAGTCTGAATGCCCGGCGAAGGGCAGGCGCACGCTGGGGGTGTAGATGTCGAGGACACCGCGTTCGGGGTCGTCGACGAAGACGGTCTCGCTGAAGCCGAGTTCCGCGGCGAGTGACTGCCGGGACGCACCGGGGACCGCGCGGCCGTCGCGTACGACACCGAGGGCGTTGCCGTGCAGACCGTCCGGGCCGCAGAAGACCCTCAGCACGTCGAGTTGATTCACGCCCGTATTGAAGCACCTTGAGGCACTTGACCGTTCCTTGACCGTCACTTGAGTGACCCATGGGGCTGCCGTGATGGTGTCGTGTCTCTGGCGCCAGGCTGAGAGCTGAATCACGACCCCGGTGGGTACCGAGAAGGTAAGGCTCGGTTAGGTTAGGTTCGCCTCACCCGAGGTTCAGTCCTCGCCCCGTCCGCACTGGAGCTCGTATGCGACCCGCCCGCCTCTCCGTTGTCACCGCCGTCGCGACACTGGCCGCTCTGACCGCCGTCACGGGCTGCGCCGAGAAGGCCGACTCCAAGGACAAGGCGAATGGCGGTCCGATCCGGGTGACGGCCAAGGACGACGCCTGCGAGGTCTCCACGAAGGAGTTCAAGGCCGGCCACGTCGAGCTGGCCATCGAGAACAAGGGCTCCAAGGTCACCGAGGTCTACCTCTTCTTCCCCGACGGCCGCATCGTCGCCGAGCGCGAGAACATCGGCCCCGGCCTGAAGCAGAAGCTCACCGCCGAGGTGAAGCCCGGCGAGTACGAGATCGCCTGCAAGCCCGGCATGAAGGGCGACGGCATCCGCCAGAAGGTCACCGTCACCGGCGACTCCAAGGCCGTCGCGAAGCGCAGCCCCGAACTGGACGCCGCGGTCGCCGCCTACCGCACGTACGTGCAGCAGCAGGCCGACGAGACGATGCCGAAGGCCACGGCCTTCGCCGCCGCCGTCGAGAAGGGCGACATCGAGGCCGCCAAGAAGCTCTATGCCGACTCGCGTCTCGGCTGGGAGCGCACCGAGCCGGTCGCCGAGTCCTTCGGCGACATCGACCCGAAGGTCGACGTCCGCGAGGACGGCCTGGAGCAGGGCCAGAAGTGGACCGGCTGGCACCGCCTGGAGAAGGCGCTGTGGCAGGACAAGAAGATCGGCGCCGAGGAGAAGGCCCTCGCCGAGCAGCTGGTCACCGACCTGACCGACTGGCAGAAGCGGGTCGGCACGGCAGAGATCACCCCGACCTCCATGGCCAACGGCGCCAAGGAGCTCCTCGACGAGGTCGCCACCGGCAAGGTCACCGGCGAGGAGGAGGCCTACAGCCACACCGACCTGATCGACTTCAAGGGCAACGTCGAGGGCGCGCAGAAGGCGTACGAGCTGCTCAAGCCGGTCGCCTCGAAGAACGACCCGGCGCTCACCAAGGAACTGGACACCCAGTTCGCGGCGCTGAACACACTGCTCGACAAGTACCGCAAGGACAAGACCTCGTACGAGTTCACCTCGTACGAGAAGGTCGGCAAGGACCAGCGCAAGGAGCTCTCGGACGCGGTCAACGCGCTCGCCGAGCCGCTGTCCAAGCTCGCCGCGGCAGTTGCGAAGTAAGGGGAGGTAACTACCGATGGCTGACGAGAAGCTCGCGGAGAACACCGAGTCCGAGTCCGCGGGGACCCCGGGCGAGGCCGGATCCTCCCCCTCGCGCCGCTCGCTGCTCGGCTGGGGCGGTGCCGGGCTCGCGCTCGGCGCCGTGGCGGCCGGCGGTGCGGCCGTGGCCCTGCGCGGTGACAAGGACGACGCCCCCATGATGTCGGCCGCCGCGGCCGGAGCGGCCGTGCCGTTCCACGGCGCCCACCAGGCCGGTGTCGCCACCGCCGTCCAGGACCGGCTGCACTTCGCCGCGTTCGACGTGAAGACGAAGGACCGCGAGGAGCTGATCCGGCTCCTCAAGGACTGGACGCGTGCCGCCGAGCGCATGACGGCCGGTCAGCCCGTCGGTGAGGGCGCGTTCGGCGGCCTCCCGGAGGCCCCGCCGGACGACACGGGCGAGGCGCTCGACCTGAAGCCGTCCCGGCTGACGCTGACCGTCGGCTTCGGCCCGTCCCTCTTCGCCAAGGGCCGCTTCGGCCTGGAGGCCGAGCGCCCCGAGGCCCTGGTCGACCTGGAGACGTTCCCCGGCGACAACCTCGACCCGGCGCGCAGCGGCGGCGACCTGTGCGTCCAGGCCTGCGCGGACGACCCGCAGGTCGCGGTGCACGCGATCCGCCAGCTGGCCCGTATCGGCTTCGGCAAGGTCGCGATCCGCTGGTCGCAGCTCGGCTTCGGCAAGACGTCCTCGACGACTCCCGACGCACAGACCCCGCGCAACATGATGGGCTTCAAGGACGGCACCCGGAACATCTCCGGCACCGACACCGCCGCCCTGGACAAGCATGTGTGGGTGTCCGCCAAGGACGGCGCGGACTGGATGACCGGCGGCTCGTACCTGGTCGCCCGCCGGATCCGGATGCACATCGAGACCTGGGACCGTGCGCCCCTGCAGGAGCAGGAGGACATCTTCGGCCGGGACAAGGGCGAGGGCGCGCCGGTCGGCAAGGCCAAGGAGCACGACGAGCCGTTCCTGAAGGCGATGCTGCCCACCGCGCACGTCCGCCTCGCGCACCCGGACAGCAACAACGGGGCGACGATCCTGCGCCGCGGCTACTCCTTCACGGACGGCACGGACGGACTGGGCCGGCTGGACGCCGGTCTGTTCTTCCTCGCATACCAGCGTGACGTGCGCAAGGGTTTCATCCCGGTCCAGCGCAGCCTGGCCAAGAAAGACGCGCTCAACGAGTACATCCAGCACGTGGGTTCGGCGATCTTCGCCGTGCCGCCGGGCGTCCGTGACAAGGACGACTGGTGGGGCCGGACGCTGTTCGCGTGAACGCAGTAGAAGGAAAGGACCCCGAAACGTGTTCGGTAATTATCTGATCGGCCTGCGCGAGGGCCTCGAGGCCAGCCTGGTCGTCTGCATCCTCATCGCGTACCTGGTGAAGATGGACCGGCGCGATGCGCTGCGCCCGATCTGGGCCGGTATCGGGGTCGCCGCCGGTATCTCACTGGCGTTCGGCGCGGCCCTCGAATTCGGCTCGCACGAGCTGTCGTTCGAGGCACAGGAACTGATCGGCGGTTCGCTGTCGATCGTCGCGGTCGGCCTCGTCACCTGGATGGTCTTCTGGATGCGGCGCACCGCGCGGCACCTGAAGCGCGAGCTGCACGGGAAGCTGGACCAGGCGCTGCAGATGGGCACGGCCGCGCTGGTCGCCACGGCCTTCATGGCCGTGGCCCGGGAGGGCCTGGAGACGGCACTGTTCGTCTGGGCCTCGGTACGGGCGTCCAGCGACGGTACGCAGGGGCCGCTGATCGGCGTGCTGCTCGGCATCGCCACCGCGATCGTGCTGGGCTGGCTGTTCTACCGCGGCGCGGTGAAGATCAACCTGGCGAAGTTCTTCACCTGGACCGGCGGCATGCTGGTGATCGTCGCGGCGGGCGTGCTCGCCTACGGCGTCCACGACCTGCAGGAGGCCGGGTTCCTCGGCGGGCTGCAGAACAAGGCCTTCGACATCAGCGCGCAGATCCCGCCGGACAGCTGGTACGGCACGCTGCTGAAGGGCGTCTTCAACTTCCAGCCCGACCCGACGGTCCTTCAGGTCGTGATGTGGCTGCTGTATGTGATCCCCACGCTCGCCCTGTTCCTCTCCCCGATAGGGTTCGCCAAGTCGGCGGGGAACAAGGAGCAGAAGGCGACCCATGGGCAGGCTGGGCACGGCGAGGCGGCTGACGGCGGCACTCGGGGCGGCGACGGTGCTGTCGCTGACGGCGAGCGGCTGCGTGACGGTGCACGGCGAGCGGGCGGTCGTCCCGTCGGCGACGAAGGCTGAGGCCGCGCAGGCCCTCGCGGACTTCACCGACGCCTACAACAAGGCCGACAAGGCCTTCGACCCGGCCCTCGACGCGGGCCGGGTCACCGGCGCACTCGGCGCCATCAACCAGGCCGGCCTGAAGGCCCGCCGCACCAACAACCCCGGCGGCAACCCGGACCACCAGCCGCTGGAACTGACGGACGCGACATTCGCGATACCCCGGAAGGCGGGCTGGCCACGCTGGTTCGTCGCGGACGCCGACTCCAACCGCGACGAGGACCGCGGCCCCGGCGACACCCGCTGGCTGCTGGTCTTCGTCCGCAGTGACGCCGACCAGCTGTGGAAGGTCGCCTACTTGTCGATCCTCCGCGCCGCTGACGTCCCCCGGTTCGCGGTGGACGGGGACGGCTGGGCCCGGCCCGTCGGACCGGACAGCGAGGCCCTGGCCGTGGCGCCCAGGGATCTGGGCGAGGAATACGCCTCGTATCTGCAGAGCGGCCGGCCCGAGCACTTCGCGGCGGGTCCGAACACCACGGGCTGGCGCGAGACCCGGAAGAAGAACGCCTCGCTGCCGGGACGGTCCACGCAGTACATCGACCAGCCGCTGGACACCGGCGACTTCGCCCCGCTCGGGCTGGCCACCCGGGACGGCGGCGCGCTGGTGTTCTTCGCCACCCGCCACTTCGAGCGGCAGACCGCGGCCCCGGGCGTAGAGCTGGCGGTCGACCCGGACGTACGGGCGCTGATGAGCGGCGAGGTGAAGACGACGCTCACCAAGGAACGCGTCTCGGGCCAGGCCGCGATGGTGCCCGCGGCGCGGGGCGGCAAGGTCAGGGTGCTCAACCGGCTCCAGGGCCTGGTCACCGCGCAAGGAGCATGACAGCGAGCCGGGCCGGCCCGAGCCCGTCCAGCGCTTGACCACCGGTGCAGGCCGGATCAAACCCGTCCGGCGCCTGACCACGGTGCAGGCCGGCCCGAGCCCGTCCGGCGCCTGACCGCGGTTGCGGGCGATTCAAGCCCGTCCTGGGGGCACCCCTGAGGGCGCCCCCAGCGGTAGCCGGGGGAGATTGAGGACAAACACACCGGCCTCCCTCGCGGAGAACGGCAACCCAGCGCCCGTAACGCGCTCACCTGCGCAGCGGCCAGGCGACCGAGTGCGCCTCCAGGCCCTCGTCCTCGACCGCGTGGCGGGCACACGCGTCGGTCAGGGCCTCCAGCAGCGTCAGCGGGTCCGGCAGCGGATGCTCCGGGCCGCGGACCCAGTCCACCGTCAGATCATTGGGCAGCCGTGCCGGCGGCACGAGCACATAGCTGCCGCGGCAGTGCCAGCGCAGCCCCGGATGCTCGTCCATCGTCTCGGGGTGGCAGTCCAGCTCGCAGGGCCACCACTCGTCCTCGTCCTCGGGCGTGCCCCGGGTGGCGGTGAAGAACAGCATCCGCTCGTCGCCGGACTCGGCGACCGGGCCGACCTCGACGCCGGACGCGAGAAGCCGCTCCAACGCGTCGCGACCGGCACGCAGCGGGACGTCCAGGACGTCGTGCACCATGCCGGTCGCGGTGATGAAGTTGGCCTCGGGCTGAGCCAGGGCCCAGCGCTCGATCTGTGCCGGGTCGGTCGTCGACTGGGTCTGCCACGCGAACGACACCGGATGGCGCGCGGGCGTGGGACAGCCGATGCGCTCACAGGAACATCGATAGCCGGCGGGATACGCGGCGGGGGCGAGCGGCAGCCCGGCGGCGGCCGTGGCCAGGAGCAGAGCCGAACGGCCGGACGCCTCATCGGCCGCGTCCTTCGGACGCCTGCGCAGCCATCGGGACAGTCTGCTCTCCGCACCGCGGGAGCGGCCGAACTCTACGCCCATGTATCCCCTCACCTCACAGTTGTGCGTCACATGCTGCCATCATCCTGCTCCTCGGGTGACCGCACTCCGCATCCGGGGTGGCCACGCCGGTGACATGTCCGGAAATGAGCTCGTCATCAAGTGTCGATCCGCGGGTCCGCCGCGTGGCCGGTCGGCGGAATCCACCCGAACGGATCACTGCGCAAGTGCCCGGGACAGCGGACCATGGCTGCAGGTGGCTGTGATCACAGCCCACGCCGTCCGTGAGGAGCTCTCGTTGACGCACGAGCCTCGTGAACCGCGGGTCGCCAGACCCCGGCGCTATCTGATGTGCCCACCGGCACACTTCGAGGTCACCTATTCCATCAACCCGTGGATGGACCCCAGCAAGCCCGTCGACCTGCCGCTCGCGCTCGCCCAGTGGGAGGAGCTGCGCGACCGCTACCGCTCGCTCGGCCATACCGTCGAGACCCTCGAGCCGCGGCCCGGGCTGCCCGACATGGTCTACGCCGCCAACGGCGCCACCGTCGTCGACGGCCGGGTGTTCGGCGCCCGCTTCGCCCACCCCCAGCGGAGCGCGGAGGCCCTCGCCCACCTGGACTGGTTCCGCGCCCACGGCTACACCGACATCCATGAGCCCGCCCACATCAACGAGGGCGAGGGCGATTTCGCGGTCACCTCGGCCCTCGTACTGGCCGGGCGGGGATTTCGCTCCAGCCCCCTCTCGCACGGCGAGGTACAGGAGTTCTTCGGCCGTCCGGTGATCGGGCTCGACCTGGTGGACCCCCGCTACTACCACCTGGACACGGCGCTGTGCGTCCTCGACGACACGACCGGCGAGATCATGTACTACCCGGAGGCCTTCTCTCCCGGCAGCCGGGCCGTTCTCGCCCAGCTCTTCCCCGACGCGCTCGTCGTCGGCCCCAAGGACGCCGCGGCGCTCGGCCTCAACGCGGTGAGCGACGGCCTCCATGTACTGCTGCCGCAGGGTGCGGTGGGGCTGTTCGACCCGTTGCGTGACCGCGGCTTCGAGCCGGTCGGCGTCGACCTGGGCGAGCTCCTCAAGGGCGGCGGCAGCGTGAAGTGCTGCACACAGGAGCTCCGCGGCTGAGCCTCACCCCCGGGCCTGGGGCATCCCCGCCGGGGGCGCCCCGCACGGGACGTGAACCCGTCAGGCCTCCGCCGGGGGCCACGCATCGCCCCACGACGTGTCGCGGGCCGCGCGGTAGAGGGGACCGTGGCGCTTGGTCACGGTCTCACCGCGCAGGGCGTCCTCCGCCGTGCACAGGTCCAGCAGCACCTGGCCCTTGCGGATCTGGGGCTTGCGTACGACCCGGGCGGCGGCCGGCTCCGCGTCGAAGCGCACCGCGGCGACGTAGCTGAACTTCTCGTCCTCGTACGCCAGCGAGCCGCCCTTGATCTGCCGGTGCAGCGAGGAGCGGCTGACCCGCGCCGAGAAGTGGCACCAGTCGGCACCGGGCACGATCGGGCAGGTCCCGCTGTGCGGGCAGGGTGCGGCGACCCACAGCCCCGCGGCGATCAGCCGGTCACGGGCGTCGATGACGCGCCGGTAGCCGTCGGGGGTGCCGGCTTCGACGATCACGACGGCCTGCGCGGCCCGCGCGGCGGCGTCGACCACCGACCGCCGGTCGTCCTCGGTGAGCTCGTTCAGGACGTAGGACATCGTGACGAGATCGGTGCTCTCCAGTGTGAGCGCCGATCCGATACGAGCGCGCCGCCACTCCGCGCCGCGCAGTGCGGGCGAACCGGAGGCCGCGGCCAGCTCGCGCCCCAGCGCCAGGGCGGGCTCCGCCCAGTCCAGGACGCTGGTGCGGTGCTTGCCCTCCGGCCATGCCTCGGCGACCGCCCAGCTCGCCGCGCCCGTGCCGCCGCCGATGTCCGTGTGCGTGGCCGGCACCCAGTCGGGAGCCGCGTCCCTGAGGGCGGCCAGCGCGGAACGTACCGCCTCGAAGGTCGCGGGCATTCGGTACGCCGCGTAGGCGGCGACATCGGAACGGTCGCGCAGCACCGGGGCGTCGGTGGGAACGGTCCCCCGGTAGTTGGCGATCAGCCGATCGACGGCCTGCGCGGCCTGTTTGGGGGGCAGCCCGTCGAGGAGCCCGGCGAGGGCTTCGCGCAGTGCTTCGGCGGTGGGGACGGGAGTGGCGTTCACCTTGTGATTTTAGGCGGGGTTCCCGGGCGTACGCGCTCGCCCGGATTCAGGTGCGGGTCGGCCCGGATTCAGGTCCCGGTCGCCTCGGCCGACGCACCCGCGCCCGGTGCGGCAGCCCTCCCCGGCTTCTCCCCCAAGCTTTCGGCTTCTCCCCTGTATCAGGCGGGCTTCAGACCGGGGTCGCCGACCTCCGTCACGAACGACGCGGCGGTGGTGACGGCCGCGCCCGGCGTCGTGACCTTGGCCACGGTACGGAAGTCGGCGCGGGCCGCCTCGGTACCGAGAGTGATCGTCACATAGCCGCGTCGCCCGTTGTAGTACTTCATGTGCGGGTTGGCGCTGGTCAGATTGTTGTAGTTCGGGGGCCGGTCCGAGCCGTCCTTGCCGCTGTTGATGGAGGTGGCCACGATCTCGGTGCCGATCGTGCGGGACGCCGGGTCGTCGAAGTTCTCCTTCAGGTCCAGACCGTACGAGACATGCACATCACCGGTGAGCACCATCAGGTTCTCGACGCCCGCGGCCGCCGCCCCGGCGAGCACGCGCTCACGGGAGGCCGGGTAGCCGTCCCAGGCGTCCATGCTCAGCTTGAAGTCGGGCGTCGGGACATTGCGCCGCTGCGCGAACACGACCTGCTGCGGCACGACGTTCCACAGCGCGTGGGAGCGCCGCCAGCCGTCCAGCAGCCAGGCCTCCTGCTCGGCACCGGTCATGGTGCGGGCCGGGTCCTCGGACTCCGGGCCGGGGACCTGCCAACCGTCGCCGTAGGCCTGGTCGGAGCGGTACTGACGGGTGTCGAGGATGTCGAACTGCGCCAGGCGCCCGAAGTGCAGCCTGCGGTAGAGCCGCATGTCCGGGCCCTCGGGGCGCTGCGGCATGCGCAGCGGCTGGTTCTCCCAGTACGCCCGGTAGGCGGCGGCCCGGCGGAGCAGGAACTCCTCCGGCGGAACGCCGTTCTCCGGGGTGTCGCCGGCGTAGTTGTTCTCGGTCTCGTGGTCGTCCCAGGTGACGACGAAGGGGTGCGCGGCGTGCGCGGCGATCAGGTCGGGGTCGGACTTGTAGAGGCCGTAGCGCAGCCGGTAGTCCTCGAGCGTGATCGTCTCGCGGTTGAAGTGGGAGGGGAGGCGCCGGTCCGTGTAGGCGCGGGCGCCGCCGGTCGCGTTCACGGCGTACTCGTAGAGGTAGTCGCCCAGATGGAAGACCGCGGCGAGATCCTCGTCGGCGAGGTGGCGGTACGCGGTGAAGTACCCGTCGTGATACGCCTGGCAGGAGACCGCGCCGATCCGCAGTTCGCTGTTCGCGACGCCACGGCCCGGCGCGGTGCGGGTCCGGCCCACCGGGCTGATCCACTCGCCCGCGCGGAAGCGGTAGAAGTAGACCCGGTCCGCCTCGAGCCCCTCGATCTCTGCGCGCACGCTGTGATCGAACTCGGGGTGCGCCCAGGCATTGCCCCGCCGCGCGATCCGGGTGAACCGCTCGTCGTGGGCCAGCTCCCAGCGGACCGCGACCCGCTCCCTCGGCAGGCCGCTGCCCGGCTCGAACGGGCGGGGTGCGAGCCTGGTCCAGATCAGCACCGAATCGGGCAGCGGGTCACCGGAGGCGACGCCCAGCGTGAACGGGTCCTCGGTGAGCTGCGCACCGTCCAGCTCGGCCGCCTGCGCGGCCCCCGCACCCGGAATGCCGACGGCGAACGCGAGCGCCGCGGCGGCTCCGGTGCCGGTGAGGAATCCACGACGGCCGATGCGCCGTGCGGCTTCCCGGAGTTCGAGTGAGTGCTGGGTCATGTGGCCCTCTCCTTACGGCTGTTGTCGAGGAGATTTCAGTGGCACAGGAAGGCAATACCTTGTCACGCGTACGACACCCACATGTCGGACGGATGAGATCTGGGTGCTCGCGCTCCCATACGCCGCGGCCCCATGAACGACGCTCAGCGGAAGATCGCGGTGGTGACCGGCGCGGGCTCCGGCATCGGCCCGTCCGTCGCCCTCGCCCTGGCCGGGGCGGGCTGGTCGGTGGCGCTCGCCGGACGGCGTACCGAAGCCCTGGAGGAGACGGCTTCTCTGGCGTCTTCTGCGGCGCCGGGCGCGGATGCGCTGTGCGTACGCGCCGATGTGACGTCCCCCGACGAGGTCACGGCACTCTTCGCGGCAGTGCGTGACCGGTGGGGGCGCGTCGACCTGCTCTTCGACCACGCGGGCACCTTCGGCCCGGCGCGGTGCCGGTGGAGGACCTCCCGTACGAGGCGTGGCGCGCGGTGGTCGACGTGAACCTCAACGGGGCGTTCCTGTGCGCGCAGGCCGCGTTCCGCCAGATGGAGGAACAGGACCCGCGGGGCGGGCGCATCATCAACAACGGTTCGATCTCCGCGCATGTGCCGCGGCCGCTGTCGGTCGCGTACACCGCGACCAAGCATGCGATCACGGGGCTCACCAAGTCCCTCTCCCTGGACGGCCGTCCGTACCGTATCGCCTGCGGGCAGATCGACATCGGCAACGCGGCGACGGAGATGACTGAACGCATGCAGACGGGCGTCCTCCAGGCGGACGGCCGCCTCGCGGTCGAGCCGGCGATGGACGCGGCGGACGTGGCGCGGACGGTGGTCCGACGACGATGCCGTACATCGGACGGGGTTGACGCCCTCCGCCCAGGTCGGCCCGGAGGCACCGCTGGGGGCACCCCCTGCGTGCCCACTCGACCGCTGCCCGGTTGCGGGCCCGGAATAGCCCGGCGTCGACAGGGGTTGAGCCCCGCATGACCGACGTGCTGCGTTACACCGCCTTCTCGTCCGATCCGAAGGGCGGCAACCCCGCCGGAGTCGTCCTGGACGCTTCCGGACTGGACGACGAGGCGATGCTGGGCATCGCCGCCGAGCTCGGCTACAGCGAAACGGCGTTCCTCACGGAGCGGACCGGCGAACATGGTTACGTCATCCGGTACTTCAGCCCGAAAGCCGAGGTGCCCTTCTGCGGGCACGCCACCGTCGCCACGGCCATCGCACTGGCCGAGCGCAACGGCCCCGGTGATCTGATCTTCACGACGCCCGCCGGAACTGTTCCGGTGACCGTCACCGAGGAGGGCGGCACCCTGCGGGCCACCCTCACCAGCGTCGAGCCGCAGGTCGAGAAGGCCGAGGAGGCCGACGTCGCCGAGGCCCTGGCCGCCCTCGGCTGGCCGGCCGCCGACCTCGACCCCACGCTGCCGCCCCGGATCGCCTACGCGGGCGCCCGTCATCTGGTCCTCGGCGCCGCGACCCGAGCCCGGCTGGCAGATCTCTCCTACGACTTCGACCGGCTCACCGCCCTCATGCACCGGCTCGACCTGACCACGCTCCAGCTCGTCCGGCGCGAGTCGGACGATGTCTTCCATGTCCGCGACCCGTTCCCGGTGGGCGGGGTCGTCGAGGACCCGGCGACGGGCGCGGCGGCCGCCGCCTTCGGCGCGTACGCACGTGAACTGGGCCTCGTCCCCGAGGAGTCGGTGCTCACCCTCCACCAGGGCGAGGACATGGGCCGCCCGGGCATACTGACCGTGGAGCTGCGCACGGGCGACCCCCGGGTCCGCGTCAGCGGCGCGGGTACGCGCATCCCGGACGGGGACTGACCGTCAGGCGCCCATCACCTTGGCCTCGGAGATCCGCGTGAACCACTGCACGGTCTCCTGCTCGCCGAGTACGCGCTCCAGCGTCAGGTCGCCGGGCATGTTCGGGAAGAACCTTCCCGCGTCCCAGTGCCTCCGGTACGGCGGCGGGTCCAGGACCAGCAGCCGGGCGCCGTCGACCAGTGGGATGTCCGACGGGTTGCCCTCGTTCCAGATCCATTCGCCGTCCGGGGCGACCAGGTTGAAGGACCCGACGGTCGGGGCCTGCCCCTCGGTATCCCGGCAGACGGCGACGGCCTCCGCCGAAGGCGCATCGCCGGCCACATGCCCGCCGCCGATCAGCGCGGCGGCAAGCAGTGTGTGCAGCTGAAAGTTGTCGCCGATGCCGCTCATCCGCAGCAGATAGCCCGTGCGGCTCTCCCTGTGCAGGACCACCAGTGGCTCGTCGTCCCGTACCCGGAGGGCGTACGACAGGCACTTGAACCGGAAGGGCTCGTCCGAAGCCCGGGCAACCCGGTCGACCAACTCCGCCAGGTCCCGTTGCTCGCCCAGCTGCTGTCGTACGTTCCGGTGCGACAGCATGGCGACGCCGGCCATCTCCCACTGCGGCAGCGTCCACCAGCCGTTCGCCGCCTCGAAGCCGACCCGCTCGACGACGTCCTCCGCCGGATCGCCCTGGTCGGGTTCGGGCAACTCCCCTCCCCCGCCGGCCGCCCAGCGCTCGCAGAAGACCTCCGCCTGGCGGAAGGCACCGAGGGCCCCCGCGAACACCCCCGGCGCGCAGGCCACCGGATCGGCGCCGCGCTCGACGCATGCCCCCACGATGACGGCCACCACCCCGCGCGGCCCGGGCGGCACCTCCCCGAGAACCGCCGCGAGCCGGGGCCCCGCATCCCGGAACTCCTCGTCCCCGGCCTTGTCGATGGCGCGGCACATCGCGTCGAAAGCATGTTCCGAGCCCTCTGCGTCACGGTTGCGCACGGCGTCCTCGAAGTCCGTGGCTGCGTTCACGAACCTGTTGCGTCGAAATATCATCCGCGCAGGCTACCGAGGGCCGCTGACATCGCGGGATCACCCCGCACCCAGGTACAGCCGACAGGTTCCGGTCTACGGCGAACCCCGCTGCGGCTCAGACCTTGACGACGGTCACATGTCTGCCACAGAGCATCACCATGTCCTCGGTGTCCGAGGTCAGTACGGTCACCGGTCCGGATGCGCGCAGAGCGGTGGCCGCGACCATGGAGTCGATGGCGTACTTGTGGCCTGACAGCCCCCCGGCGTCCCGGAGCAGCTCGACGGCATGGGTCGCGATCTCCTTCGTCACTGGTTCCACCACGAGCCGGGAGAGCACCCAGGACATGCGCGCCGCGTGTACTCCGTTCGGGTCTGCCTCGACCAGGGTCACCGCGCTGACGACAACCCTGACGTCCCGCTTGGCGGCAGCGGCCAGGAGTGCCGTCATCCCCCTGTCGGCCCGGAGATAAAGCGATAGGGCCTCACTGTCGAGCACCCATGTGCCACTCACGCCGCTGCCTCGGCCCTGCTGCCGGCGCCCTTGTCCGTGGGGCCGAACATCTTCTCTTCAGCGTCCCTGATCTCTTCATCGGTAAGAGGTCCGTGGAGCTCCTCATTCGCCGCGATCAGCTCAGCAAGATTGTCCCGTTCGATCTGACGCTGTATGGCTGCCTCGACATACCCCGAAATGCCGCGCCTGCCGACACGCGCACGCACGGCCTCGATGGTGCCCTGGTGAACCGATACCGACACGGACTTGGTGGGCCCCTCGCCGGGAGCGTACGCCTGAGTGGTCACGGACCGAATCTAGCAAAACTTCTATGAGACGGGGCGGGAATCGATCGACGCAGCTGTGATGTGGAAGGTGGCGTGGCCGGGCGGGAGGCAGACGAGTCGGGCTGTACGCCGGGTTCTGTCACCCGGTGACCTCGCGGTCGCCGGGGAGACGGCCATCCATCTAGGACCGACGTTGCCGCCGGCCTCGTGCGGTCTACCCGCGGACTCGGGCGGGCAGCCCTCGAACGTCCGCGCAGGACCGTCTTGCGACGGCCCCTCTTGACCTTGCTCCAGGTGGGGTTTACCTAGCCGCCTGGGTCACCCCAGGCGCTGGTGGTCTCTTACACCACCGTTTCACCCTTACCGAGGGCCGAGGCCCCCGGCGGTCTGCTTTCTGTGGCACTGTCCCGCGGGTCACCCCGGGTGGGCGTTACCCACCACCCTGCCCTGTGGAGCCCGGACGTTCCTCGGAGGGATCGGAATCCTCCCGCGGCCGTCCGCCCGGCTCGTCTGCCGTGGTGACCATGCTACCTGCCGTGCCGGGGTCGCTCAGACGAAGTCCGCGGTGTCGAGCTCGAAGCCGAACGGTTCCGGCAGGGGGAGCACCTTGCCGAAGTGGATCGAACGCCGCTGCAGGTAGTCGCCCTCCTCGGGCTCGCTGAAGAGCGTCAGGGACGACGCACCGCGGTCGACGAGCAGATAGAGGGGGACCTCGCCCCGTGCGTAGCAGCGGCGCTTGGTGTCACGGTCGGTGTCCGGGCGGGTGGAGGTCACCTCCACGACCAGAGCCACTCCGTCGCAGGGCATCCAGGAGTCGGCCCCGCGGAACAGTCGCAGCTCCGTGGGGGCGAAGGTGCCGTCGGGGATGACGTGGTCCTTTGGACAGTCGGGAGCGCCCTTCAGCTTCAGGCCCTTGTTTCCTGAGAAGTCCATCTCGGTGCGGGACTGCCTGATCACCTGCTTCATGATCAGGTTGATGTAGTCCTCGTGGTCCCCGTCCGGCGGCGGTGTCACAACGATCTCCCCCTCGATCAACTCGGCCCGGAAACCCTCCGGCGTGTCCAGCGCCAGGAAGCCCTCCAGCAGGACGTCCGCCTGCACAAGCGGTTCATGCGCCACAGCAGTCATGTCGCGCTCCTTCCTCGGTCGCTCGCCAGACTGGGACATCGAGACACCCGCCGTCCTTGAGTTGGAGCCGTCTTCCCTCGATCGTGGCACACGATCACGTACGGGCGCGGCAGACCGGAAAGCCTGTGTTGACCCTGCCGCAGCGTCACGGTTTCTACTGGCCCCATGCGTACCGGAGAACTCGCCGCGCTCGTCGGGGTGACCCCGCGGGCGGTACGGCACTACCACCACCTGGGGCTGCTGCCCGAGCCCGCGCGCCGGGCCAATGGGTATCGCGTGTACGGGATGCGGCACGCCGTGATCCTCTGCCGTATCCGCCGGCTGACCGAGCTCGGGCTCGGCCTGGACGAGGTGCGGGACGTGCTCGCCGACGATGCCGGGCGCGAACTCGTCGAGGTGCTCGGCGAACTGGATGCCGACCTGGCGCGGCAGGAGGCGGAGATCCGTGAGCGGCGGCGCCGGCTCGCCGGGCTGCTGGCGCAGGCCGAGGAGGGGCGGCTGCCCGCCGAGGGGCCGGTGTCGGCGGCGCTGGGAGAGCTGCTGAGCGAGCTGCCCGAGACCCGGTCGCCCTCGGCGGCGAAGGACCGCGCGTATCTGACGCTGCTCGACAACGGGCCGGCGGGCGAGGAGATCTTCGCGGCCCTCCGGCCCCTCGCGAGCGACAGCGGTGTACTCGCGCTGTACGAGCGCCTTGACGCGCTCGCCGACGCGAGCACCGACGACCCGAGGATCGAGCCGCTCGCCCGGGAACTGGTCGCGGCTGTCCCGGACGAGGTGCTGGCGTCGATCCCGGCGGACGGCCCCACCGTGCCGGGGGCGGCGGAGGCGCTGCTCGCCGACTTCGCCCCGGCGCAGGCCGAGGTCCTACGCCAAGTGATGGCGGCCTTACTGGAACGGGGGAAGCGATGAGGTTCGCGCTGCCGCTGATGGTCATCGGCGAAGTGGGACTGGTGATCTGTCTAATGGCCGGGGTGCCGGTGCCCGTGCCCCTGCTGGCCGGAGCCGAGGTTGTCGTGTTCGGCGCACTGACTGCGGAGGCCGTGGTCGTGTGGCGACGGTCGCGGGTGAGGGGATTCCGGGCGGCGGTCCGCTCGGTCATACCCGAGAAGGCGCGCCGTCTGGCCGCGCATGAACTGCGTTCGTTGCACAGCCTCGGACTGTGGGTGGCGCGACGGCAGCACGGGGTGCGGGACGGCGATCACTCCGTCGCGTACACCGGGCCGCAGACGGCCATGATGTACGGACTGGTCTTCGTGTCCCTGGTCGAGACGGTGGTGCTGGCCCTCGTCGTTCCGTGGCCGACGGTGCACCGGATTCTGCTGGTGCTGGATGCGTACGGGCTGTTGCTGGTGTTCGCGCTGCACGCGGCGTGCGTCACCCGTCCGCATGTGGTGGAGGCGGACGGTTCACTGCGGATCCGGTATGGCGCCATGGTCGACCTGCGCGTCGGCCCCGCCGACATCGCCGGTGTACGTGTCGAACGGCGCTACCCGGAGGGCAAGCTGGTCCAGCTCGGCCCGGACGGTGTGCTCGATCTCGCCGTGGGGAGCCAGACCACGGTGACCTTGGAGCTGAACCGGGCGGTGGAGTTCGTGCGCCCGCTCGGGGCGCGGTGCGAAGTGCGTACGGTCCGGTTCCACGCCGACGATCCGCGCGCGCTCGTCGCCGCCCTCACGCAGGCGTGAACACCGCCTTCTCCCGGCCCGGGTCGGCCCGGACGAGACGGACGGGCAGGCGTTCGCCCAGGGGAAGCGGGGCCGTTCCGCCCTCGATGCGGGCGATGACCGCGGGGTCCTCCAGGTGGACCTTACCGATCGTGGCGTCGTGCTCGTGGACGTCCACGACGCAGGCGTCGAAGACCTCGCCGATGTGGTCCTTGAGCAGGGCCGCCTCGACGATGTCGAGACATTCGCGTTCGACGGTGCCGGCGAGCCTGGCCCCGCGGGTCATCTCGTCGGGGAGGGTCGCGAATGCGGAACGTACCCACTCCGGAGGGTCCACCCCCGCCGACGCGGCGACGCACAGTTCGCCGGCATAGCGGTCGACGAGGCGGCGCAGCGGGGCGGTGCAGTGGGTGTAGACGTCGGCGACGGCGGCGTGGACCGAGGGCGTGGGGAGCACGCCGTTCTCGAAGACGGTGTAGCCGGCTCCGCGCAGCAGGGTGGTGCACTCCTGGAGGAAGGCGGCGTGCGCGGGCTTGTGCGGATCGAGGGAACGCACCAGGTCGGCGTACGAGACATGGTGCGGCCAGTCGATGCGGAGGGCGGTGGCGCAGTGCCGCAGCCGGGCGACGGCACCGTCCGGGGCACTGGGGAGCGTGCGGAGGATGCCGGTGCCCGCGGTGGTCATCAGTCGGGCCGCGGACATGCCGGTGAGCAGGGAGATCTGGGCGTTCCAGGCCTCGGCGGGCAGCGGGGCGCGGTACTCCAGGTCGTACGCGTGGTCGTGCTCGACGATCTCCTGCTCGGGGACGCTGAGCGATATGCCGCCGCGGGCGAGCTCCTGCTTCTCGCGCAGCAGACCGATGTCACGCAGCAGGGCGACGGACGCCTCGGCGGTTCCGTCGTCGATCTGCCGCTGGACGCCCGCGTAGTCGAGCCGGGCCCGGCTGCGGATCAGGGCCCTGCGTACGTCGACGGCGACGGCCGCGCCGTCCGTGTCGAGGTCGATGCGCCACAGCAGGGCCGGGCAGCTCTGTCCCGGCAGCAGGCTGGCGGCGCCCTCGGAGAGGGCCGGGGGGTGCAGCGGGATCTTCCCGTCCGGGAAATAGAGCGTGGTCACCCGGCGGTGCGCCTCGGCGTCGAGCGCCCCGCCGGGAGCGACGAAGGCGGCCACATCGGCGATGGCGTACTGCACGCGGTATCCGGCGCCGTTCCGGAGGGACAGGTGCATGGCCTGGTCGAGGTCGACGGAGCCGGGCGGGTCGACGGTGAAGAAGGGCACGTCGGTCGCGTCGTACGACGGCAGCGCCGGAGAGCGTGCGGCCCGGTCGGCCTCCTCGTGCACCTCGTGCGAGAAGGCTTGCGACACCTGGAGCCGGGCGCGCAGTTCGCGCAGGGCGGCCCGGAGGGGCGCCTCCGCTGCGCCGGTCACATGGAGATGACGGCGGGGCATGTTTCGAGCGTATGTGCCCATGGGGCGGGGGGCACTCCGGAGCACCGTACGCTGGCGCGGAGGGCCGCACCCCTCTTCTCGCGTACGTATTGAAGGAGAAACCACCGTGCTCGTGCTGTTGCCGCCCTCCGAAGGCAAGGCTGCCCCGGGTGGCGGGGCGCCGCTGAAGCCGGAGTCGCTGTCCCTTCCGGGCCTCGCCGAGGCACGGGCGGCGGTGCTGGACGAGCTGATCGAACTGTGCGCCGCCGACGAGGACAAGGCGCGCGAGGTGCTCGGGCTCAGTGAGGGGCTGCGCGGCGAGATCGCCAAGAACGCGGAGATGCGCACGGCGGGCACGCGGCCGGCCGGAGAGATCTACACCGGTGTCCTCTACGACGCGCTCGGCCTGGCAACCCTCGATGCCGCGGCCATGGCCCGTGCCGAGGCGTCCCTGCTCGTCTTCTCCGGCCTGTGGGGCGCGGTACGCATCACCGACCGCATCCCCTCCTACCGCTGCTCGATGGGCGTGAAGCTCCCGGGATTGGGTGCGCTGGGGGCGCACTGGCGTGCGCCGATGGCCTCGGTGATGCCCGAGGCGGCCGGGGACGGGCTGGTCCTCGACCTGCGATCCTCGGCGTACGGCTCCGCGTGGAAGCCCAAGGGCGAGCTCGCGGAGCGCACCGCGACGGTCCGTGTGCTCCACTCGCAGATGGTCGACGGGGTCGAGAAACGGTCTGTGGTCAGCCACTTCAACAAGGCGACGAAGGGCCGCCTGGTCCGTGACCTGCTCACCGCGGGCGCGAACCCTGCGGGGCCCGCGCAGCTGATGGAGACCCTGCGGGACCTCGGCTACGTGGTCGAAGGCGAGCCCCCGACCCGCGCGGGCAAGGCGTGGTCGCTGGACGTGGTGGTCATGGAAATCCACTGAGGCGCAACTCTGATGGCGCCGCCCGGTCGGCCAGAGTGTCCATCCTCAAACGTCGGACGGGCTGGAAGCTTGCCGCCCCACGCGAGGCGAGCCGGTGTGTCCGTCCTCAATCGCCGGACGGGCTTGTTCGGGTGCGGCCCGGTGGGCCGGTTGTGCCCAGACTTCGTCCGGGGGTACCCCCGTCGCCTGGGCACCTCCCAGCGGAAGGTGGGGGAGGAACGACTGTCCACAACCGGTGCGTGTAAAGGGGGCCGTGCAGGGGGTGCTGTCCGGGCCGTAAAACGTGATGTGTGACGCGCGAACGTGCCGGATGATCAAAACGGACCACGAGATCGCGCGGCGTAAATCATGCCCGGCCCGGACGGTATCCCCGGAGCGGCCACCGGCAACCGGCAGCAACCATCCAGCCCGTCCGGCGCTTGAGGACGGACACACCGGCCGCCTGGACGGAGCACGGCAAGCCCCCCGCACAAAGGCTCAGCGCAAGTGCGACGTATCGTTCAGCAGCCTCAGCGACGCGTTGCCGTCCGCGTAGTACGACACCGCCGAGAGCGAAGCCGCCGACAGTTCCATCCGGAACAGGGACTCCGGCGGGGCGCCCAGGGCCAGCCGGACCAGGGTTTTGATCGGCGTGACATGGGTGACCAGCAGCACCGTACGGCCGGCCGAGCGGGCGATCAGTCTGTCGCGGGTCGTCGCGACCCTGCGGGCGACCGTCGCAAAGCTCTCGCCGCCGCCCGTGGGGGCGGCCTTCGCGGAGGAGAGCCAGGCGTCGAGGTCGTCGGGGTAGTGCTCGCGCACCTCGGCGAAGGTGAGCCCCTCCCAGGCGCCGAAGTCCGTCTCACGCAGGCCGTCCTCGACGATGATGTCGAGCCCGAGGCGTACGGCGACGGCCTCTGCGGTCTGCCGGCACCGCTTCAGCGGTGAGGAGACGATCTCCTGGATCGTGCCGCGCGCGGCAAGCACCGCGGCGACCCGTTCGGCCTGGGCGAGGCCGGCCGCGGACAGTTCGGGGTCGCTGCCGCCGCTCCCGGAGAAGCGCTTCTCCGGGGTGAGGGCGGTCTCCCCGTGCCGGAGCAGCACGAAGGTGGCGGGCGCACCCAGGTCGGGTGGGGCCCACCCGGCGGCCGGGGTGGCGGCCGGAGCAGCAGTCGCCGTGCCGGCCCGTACCCCACGCGCAGCCGGCACCCCCGCACCGGCACCCGCGGCCGCGGCCTTGCGCCCCGCCAGCGCCTCGCGCGCCTTCGCCGCGCCGGCCGCCGCATCGCCGGGCGGGCCGGACGGGGGCGCCGGAGTCACGGCCCGCGCGGCCCGGACATCGGCGGAGGGTTCCCACTGCCGGCCGCGCTTGCCGGCGTCCATCGCCTCGTTGGCGAGCCGGTCGGCGCGCTTGTTCTCCTCGCGCGGGATCCACTCGTACGTGACCTGGCCGGGCGGGAAGACCCGCGCGGCCTCCGCCGCGAGCGGCTTCATGTCGGGGTGCTTGATCTTCCAGCGGCCGGACATCTGCTCGACGACGAGCTTGGAATCCATGCGGACGCGGACCTCCGCGTCCGGGTCGAGCTCGCGCGCCGCCCGCAGACCGGCCAGCAGACCGCGGTACTCGGCGACGTTGTTCGTGGCGATGCCGATGTACTCGGCCGCCTCGGCGAGGGTCTCACCGGTGACGGGGTCGAGGACGACCGTGCCGTAGCCGGCGGGTCCCGGGTTGCCCCGGGAGCCTCCGTCGGCTTCGACGACGAGACGACGCATCAGAGTCCCGAATCCGCCGTGCGGACCAGGATGCGGCCGCAGTTCTCGCACCGGACGACCTTGTCGGCCGCGGCGGCACGGATCTCGTTGAGCTCGATGATGTTCAGCTCCAGGCGGCAGCCCTCGCAGCGCCGCTGGTAGAGCTTGGCGGCGCCGATCCCGCCCTGCTGGGTGCGCAGCTTGTCGTACAGCTTGAGCAGGTCGGCGGGGACGGAGCCGGCGACGACCTCACGCTCCTTGGTCACGGTGGCGGCCTCACCGTCGATCTGCTCGAAGGCGGAGTCGCGGCGGGCGTTCGCGTCGTCGGCCTTGGCCTGCACGGCGGCGACGCGCCCGGTGAGTTCGGCGACGCGTTCCTGCGCGGACTCGCGGCGCTCCATGATCTCCAGGACGACGTCCTCGAGGTCGCCCTGGCGCTTGGCGAGGGAGACGATCTCGCGCTGGAGGTTCTCCAGGTCCTTGGGGGAGGTGATGTGGCCGGAGTCCAGGCGCTGCTGGTTGCGGACGGCGCGCTGGCGGACCTGGTCGACGTCCTGCTCGGCCTTGGTCTGCTCGCGGGCGGTGTCGCTCTCCTCGGTCTGCGCGGCGACGAGCAGGTCGCGCAGCTGCGTGAGGTCCTTGTTCAGCGACTCGATCTCGGCGTGCTCGGGCAGCGACTTCCGCTTGTGGGCGAGCTGCGTCAGGCGTACGTCGAAGGCCTGGACGTCGAGGAGTCGGATCTGGTCGGCGGGCGCGGCGTTCAGTTGGGGGCTCCAGAGGAATCGTCGGAATCAAGAGGTGCGCGCGCAGCGCTCCCTGGAAGGGTGGTGGCGGGCGACGGGAGGGAGGACGCCGCGTGGGCGGTCCAGGGGTCGGTGACCGTCTTGGAGACATGGACACGGAGGTCCCATCCATGACGGTCGGAGATTTCGTCGAGCTGGGCGGCGGCCTGCTCGCACCAGGGCCATTCGGTGGCCCAGTGGGCCGCGTCGACGAGGCCGAGCGGGCCGGGAGAAAGGGATGCAGCCTGCACCGCCTCCGACGCGGGGTGGTGGCGCAGGTCGGCGGTGAGGAAGGCGTCGACTCCGGCGGCCCGTACCTGGTCGAAGAGGCTGTCGCCGGAGCCGCCGCTGACGGCGACGGTACGGACGACGGTTTCGGGGTCTCCGGCGAGGCGGATGCCCTGCGCGGTGGCGGGCAGCCGGGCGGCGGCGCGGGCGGCGAACTCGCGGAGCGTCTGCGGATGGTCGAGTTCGCAGATCCGGCCGAGGCCGCGGCGGCCGTCCGGATCGGTGGGGTCCGGTACGAGCGGGCCGACGACGCGCAGGTCGAGGGCGCCGGCGAGGGCGTCGGAGACGCCGGGGTCGGCGGTGTCGGCGTTGGTGTGGGCGACGTGCAGCGCGATGTCGTTCTTGATCAGGGTGTGCACGACGCGGCCCTTGAAGGTGGAGGCCGCGACGGTGGTGGTGCCGCGCAGATAGAGCGGGTGGTGGGTGATCAGCAGATCGGCGCCGAGCTTCACCGCCTCGTCGGCGATCTCCTGCACGGGGTCGACGGCGAAGAGCACGCGGGAGACCTCCGCGTCCGGATCTCCGCAGACGGTGCCGACGGCGTCCCACTGTTCGGCCCGCGCGGGGGGCCAGAGGGCGTCGAGCGCGGCGAGAACTTCAGACAGACGGGGCACGGAGGAAAGGCTACCTGCCCTCCGTGCCCCTCTGTCGTGCCCTGTCCTGCCGTTACGTCCTCGGCGGACGCACGGTGCGGGCACGCCCTGCTCAGGTGCAGTACTTCTCGGTCGCCGCGGCGGCTCCGGCGTCCCAGCCCTTGTCGTAGCTCGGGGTCCGCGGCTCGATCATCTGCATCTTCTGCGCCTTGCAGTTCGCCTTGATCAGGTTGTAGCCGTCCCTGAAGCCCTCTGCGCGCTCGGCGTCGCTCTGCGCCAGCGCGCTCTTCGCCTTCTCGCACTTGATCGTGGTCTCGCCGTCCTCCGACACCACGTGGTACTGGCCCTCCGGCAGGACCGCCTGCGTGACGAAGGTACCCGCGTCGTCCGCGGTGACGCCTCCGGATGCCTGGACGTTCGAGGCGAAGGACAGCTTCGCGCCCTTGGTGAATCCCTCGCCCATGAGCGCGAACGTGGTAGCTCCCGCTGGGCCGGTCATCCGCTTCAGCGAACAGGACGGTGCTGCCGGAAGGGCGGAGGGGGCGGAGCCGTGGGCTCCTTCACTCAGTGCCTGTGCCCCGGCGGCCGGAACGAGTGCGACCGCCGCCGCGAACGGCGGGGCGAGGAGCGCGAGAAACCGCTTTCGGTTCATTTCCTTCTCCCTCTCGTGAGCAGGGATGAGCCTTCGGCTCTGGCGCTGCCACTGTCACCCAGGGCCCGTCACGGCAGCGTGACGCGGACGTGACGGGGCAGAGCCGAGAGGCCGCCGGCACACTCACCCCGGCCTCCTCAGGCGAAACCGGGGACGGCCACTCGTATGTGTGAAGGGAGACGTCTCGTGTTGTTCGGCCGGTCGTACGAAACCTAGCTTCGTCGCCGGAGGTGACCCGACGATGACTACCTGTGCCTTCCCCGAACTCTCCACTTCGTTCGAGCAGGGGGGACCCCCATCAACCGCGGTGGGGCGGAGGGAATTCGTGATCGCCGCGGACGGCTCGTACGCCGCGCGGCTGGCGGGCGAGGGGGACGCGCGGTTCCCCGAGCGCTGGACGCTCGGGGGCCCGGAGCCGTATGCGGTACCGCTGCCGGGGAATCAGCCGGAGGAGCCGGACACCGAGGTGCTGCCGATGGCGGACGGGCGGGTGCTGGTCCATCGCAGAGTGGCCGAGCGGCATGTGTTCGCGCTGGTGTATCCGACCGGCCCCGGCACCGGGGAGCTGACGCTCGGCGGCGTCGAGTGCGAGGAGCTGACGCTGCTTCCGCCGTGCCCGGACGGCGGCCGGGCCTACGCCCTGGCGGCCGGCCCGCGCTCGACCGACGTATGGCTGGTGGCGGGCGGGACGTTCGGGCCCGAGCATGTGGCGGAGGTGCCGGGGCGCTGCTCGGGGGGCGTCTGGCTGGACCGTACGGGCCGGATGCTGGCCCTGGACCGGGAGTTGGACGGGTACACGAAGACGGTGGCGGTCGATCTGGAGCGGGGCGGCGAGGTGACTCCGCTGCTGCAGATCACCGAGGAGAGTGACGACCGGCTGCTGCTCGCCGACCCGGGCAGCGGGCTGATCCTGATCCGTTCGGACGCGCCGGGGCACGACCGGCTGGGCTGGGGGGTGCTGGGCAGCACCCGGCCGGTGCGCTTCCCGGACTGCTTGCGGCCGGCGGACTGCGCGGTGACGCCGTTCGCGGTGCAGCCGGGGCAGCTGCTGATGCCGGAGAGCTGCGCGGTGGCGCTGCGGATCGACGGGCCGGCGGGGGGCCGGCTGGGGGTGTGGCGGCCGTCGTGGCGGAGGCTCCACCGGTTCGACGCCCCGGAGGGGTGGCTGGCGGGCGCCGGACTGTGGGGCGGCGAGGGGGTGCTGAGCCTGCCGTACGTGAGGGACGGGTCGCCGTGCGGCGTGGCCCGGCTGGACACCCCGGCGGAGCCCCCGGCCGAGGCTCCCCGGCAGCCGCGGGTGTGCAGGCCCGTACCGCTGCAACAGGCTCCGCTCACCGCAAGATCGTCGACTGGCTAGACTCTTGGGCTCGTCACGCACACGAATCACAACGGGGGACTTTCCCAGATGTCAGAGGCCATGTCCGGGACCGTGAAGGCGGCCCATGACGACACGACCGAGACGCAGCCGCAGGGGGCGGCATCCGGCTCCGGCAAGCACCGAGGGGGTGCGGCCGCGGCGGACGATTCGGCGGCCCCGCCGCACGGCCGCCACCGGCGTCCGGCACAGGACGCGGACGCCGTCTGAATCGGGTCCACGTCAGCGGAAGGGCCGTCACGGTAATCCCGTGACGGCCCTTCGCGGTTCACGCGCGCAGTTCTTCCCGTGTGCGCGGTCTCCGGGCGGGTCCCGCCCAGGACTACTCGTGCTCGACGACGGTGTCGGCGAGGACCGGTGCGTCGCCGCGTTCGACGGCGCAGGCCGTGGCCCGGACACGTCCCGGCTCGCGCCACAGCCGGATGCGCAGCGTCTCGCCGGGGAAGACGACCCCCGCGAAGCGTGTGCCGTAGGTGCGTACACGTGTGACGTCACCGTCGAGCAGCGTGTCGACGACGGCCTTCAGGGTCATGCCGTACGAGCACAGGCCGTGCAGGATGGGCCGGTCGAAACCGGCACGCTCGGCGAACTCCGGGTCGGCATGGAGCGGGTTCCGGTCGCCGGAGAGGCGGTAGAGCAGCGCCTGGTCCTCGCGGATCGGGCGCAGAACGGTGTGGTCCGGCTCGCCGGCCGGGCATTCCTGACGGACGGAGAGGCCGCGCTCACCGCCGAAGCCGCCCTCGCCGCGTACGAACAGCTGGGCGTCGCCGGTCCACAGCGGCCCGTCCTCGTCGGCGGCCTCGGACCGCAGGACGAGGACCGCGGCCTTGCCCTTGTCGTACACGGCGGCGACCCGGGAGGTCTGCACGGCCCGCCCCTCGACCGGGATCGGCCGGTGCAGTTCGACGGTCTGGCTGCCGTGCAGCACCGCGGCGAGGTCCACGTCGATGCCGGGAGCGGAGAGCCCGCCGACGACGCCCATGCCGCCGCCGGCGACGGTCGCGAAGCTGGGCAGGACGTGCAGCCGGGACTCGAGCGTGTAACGCAGTTCGGCCGGGTCGGTCGCGGGCGCCCCGGCACCGAGGCCGAGGTGGTAGAGCTGGACGTCCTTGTGGCCCCAGTGGATCTCGGTGGTACGGGGCTCGGCGGCGACGGCCTTGGCGGCATCGATGGGCAAGACGCTGACTCCCTCGGTTCACTGGAACGCGTTCCACTCGGCCGGTGCGCCCATGTATAACGCACGCCCGCGCACTTGTGAAGAAGTCTGATATGGCGTCAGACGGCTGCGGGGAGCGCGATCGACGGCATGCCGTCGGCCCGCCTGCGAGCCCTCAGCCCTTCGAGGGCCGCCCGTCGGTGGACCGGTCGGCCGCCGGCATCCACAGCAGCATGAGCACCACCCCGCCCAGCAGCACCCCCGTCCCGGTCCTGAACGCGAGCGCGTACCCGGCCGTCAGGGCCTCCGGGTCCGTGGCGCCGCCCGTCCTCGCCGCCGCGACCGTGGAGAGGACGGCGAGACCCAGCGCGCCGCCCATCGTCCGGGAGGTGTTGATCAGGCCGGAGACAAGGCCCGCGTCGCCCGGCGCGGCGCCCGCGGTGGCGAGGGCGGCGAGCGGGGTCGCCGCGAGTCCGCCGCCGAGCATCATCAGGATGCCCGGCAGCAGGATGTCGGTCACGTACGAGCCCTGAGCGTCCATCGTCGACTGCCAGGCGAACCCGGCCGCGGCCACCAGTGCGCCGAGCACGGCGACATTGCGGGCGCCGAGGACCGGCATCAGCCGAGGCGCCAGTTTCGACCCGACGATCACGCTCACCGAACTCGGCATCAGCGCCAGCCCGGCGGCCAGCGGACTGTAGTCGAGCACGTTCTGGGCGTACAGCGTCATGAAGAACCACATGCAGAACATGGCCGAGCCATTGGTGAACATCGCGGCGTTCGCCGCCGACACCGACCGCACGCGGAACAGCTTCAGCGGCATCAGTGGGGCCTTCGCACGCGCCTCGACCGCCAGGAAGGCACCGAGCAGCGTCAGCCCGGCGGCCAGCAGCACCAGGGTCGCGGGGGCGGTCCAGCCCTTCTGCTCGGTCTGCACGATGCCGTACGCGAAGGTTGCCAGGCCGCCGGTCACAAGCACCGCACCGGGCAGATCGAGCCGGCGCCCGTTCCCCGCCCGGCTCTCCGTCAGCCACAGCGCGCCCAGGACCATCACCAGCGCACCGATCGGCACATTGATGAGCAGCGTCCAGCGCCACGACAGCGAGTCCGTGAGCACCCCGCCGACCAGCCCGCCGGCCGCGCCACCGCCCGCGCCGACCGCGGTCCACGTGGCGATGGCCCGCGCCCGCGCCGCCCCCTCGGGCACGGCCGAGGTGAGCAGCGCCAGCGTCGACGGGGAGAGCACGGCGGCGCCGAGGCCCTGCCCGGCGCGCGCGGCGAGCAACTGCCAGCCCTCCTGGGCGAGTCCACCCGCGAGCGAGGCGGCGGTGACCAGCCCGAGACCCACCAGGAACATCCGCTTGCGCCCGAAGAGGTCCCCGGCCCGCCCGCCGAGCAGCATGAACCCGGCGAAGGCGATCGAGTACGCGTTGACCACCCACTGCAGCCCGACGGCGCTGAGCCCGAGGTCGGTGCGCATGGACGGCAGCGCGGTGTTGACGACGGACACATCGAGGACGACGAGGAACTGCCCCGCGCAGGCGGCGAATACGACCGCCCACATGCGCGAGGCGCGGGCGGCGGTGGCGGATATATGGACGTCTTGGGTGTCTGTGTTCGACTCCGGGGAGGTTTGGACCATGACCGTCATGGTCTCAGGCACCCGTCGGTCCGTACATCGGGATGTGAAGCACGGACCGTTCGCGCCCCCCTCTCCGCTTCTGTTGACGCCGGGCGTTACGCCTTTACCGCTTCGGCGAAGGCCGCGAAGGCGACGGGGGTGACAGTGAAAACGGGGCCGTCGGGGTTCTTGGAGTCGCGGGCGGCGATACGGCAGGGCTGGGCGTCGACCTCGACGCATTGGCCGCCGGTGGTGCCGCTGTACGAGGACTTGCGCCAGGCGGCGGCGCCCAGGGAGGCGCACTCCACGCACTCGCCACCGGTGGTACCGCTGTATGACGACTTACGCCACTGCGCGTTGGTCAGGCCCTGGCCGATCCCCATTCCCCCATTACGCGGATGATCAGTGCCGCCGAATCCTCCACGGAGAGAGCGGTGGCCTGCAAGCGGGCGTAACGAAGTACGGCTTCCTTGACCGTCTGGGGTTGGCGGTCATGTGCCCCGAGATCAGGTCTTCCGAGTAGACGATGTCCGGGTCGTCGTCGAAGCGCATGGTGGTGAACGAGCCGATCAGGCCGGCGTGTTCGCCGGCCATGAAGGGAAGCACCCGCCGGACGGGCTGCGGGTCGAGGTGACGGACGGGTGCCCTCTCCCGCCACGGAGAGCGAGCAGCGGCGACGATCTCGCCGAGGGCGGGGACTGCTGCTAGAAGACTCATGAAGATCTTGTTGAGGGGCTGTCCGGCCGGAGGCCGGGCGGCCCTTCTGGTCATCCGGTGGCCGGGGCGAGGTGCCAGGTGTCGCCGGTGCGGGTGAGTCCGAGGTTGATCAGTCGGCGGAGGTTGAGGGCGGCGGCTCGGGTGTGGAGCCAGGTGTCGTTGGCGATGGTTCCGCGGTAGCGGAGTTTGCGGTTGCCGTGGTGGACGAGCCAGGCGACGGCGCGTTCGACCGGTGGTCTCCAGCGGCGGTAGTCGGCTTGCCAGTCGGGGTCGGTAGCGGCCTGGCGGCGGGCGGCTGCGAGCAGGTCGTGGTGTGGGCGGATGGTCAGGATGCGGCCGGCCTTGGCCTTGGTGCACCGCTCGCGCAGGGGACATCCGGCGCACAGTTTCCCGAAGGCCGCCTTGCGCTGGTGGTGCTGTCCGCCGGGGTCTGACAGGGGGACCGTGTGTCCAGCGGGGCAGGTCACCGTGGCGGCGGCGGTGTCGATGGCGAAGTCGTCCAGGGTGAAGCCGCCGGGGACGGCCGCCCGTAGCGGGGCGGGCTTGAGGAACAGCCGGTGCCCTGCGTCTTCGAGGGCCTGGCGGGCATCGCCGGTGGAGTAGGCGGTGTCGCCGAAGGCGTCCACCGGCCCGTCCTCCTCGGCGAGAAGGTCCAGGCCGACGGTGGCCTCGTGGTGCTCTGGGCCACTGCCGGGCCGCAGGGCGACGGCGGTGTATAACCCGGTCTCGGGCTCGATGGCCAGGTGGGCCTTGAAGCCGTCTTGCTGGTGGGTGCGGGTTTTGTGGATGTGCCGGGCCTCGGGGTCGACGGTGGAGACCATCCGGTCCTGCGCGGTGCCACGGGTGATGCGCCAGCGCCCGTCGCGGCCGTCGGAGTCCTCGGCGGGTTCGACGTCTTGCCCGGCGACCAGGGCCAGGATGCCGACGGCATTCGCGGCCTTCTCGCCCAGCTCCTGCTCGGGCAGATGCCCGAGCAGCCTGAGCGCGTCACTGACCAGGGCATCAACAAGCGTGGCGCGGGCCTGCTCGTCATTCCAGGCGATCCTTGGTTTGCCCGGGTCGCTGTAGTCATGCGCGGTGCACTGCACGGCTGCCACCTCAGCGGCCCCGGGGACCTCGCGAATTACCGCGCGGACGGCGGCGATGATCTGGGTGACGGTGTCCTGGGTGGCGACCGCATCGTCCAGCACCGTGGAGTCCAGCGCCCGCCGGTGCTTGCCCTTGAGGACACCGGTGGCCTTCACCACCTCGCGCACCGTCTCGAAGACACGGTTCGGCCGCACCGAGCGGGCCAGCCGGCGCCGGAAGTAGGCCAGCAGCGACGGATCGAACGCCATGTCGTGCAGGCCCAGCCCGCACGCGGCCTTCCACCTCAGGTCACACCGCAACTCCTGGACCGTCTCGAAGTCCGACAGCCCGTTAAGGGCCTGCAGCGTGATCGCCGCGGCCAGGATCTGCGGCGGCATGCTCGGCCGCCCGTTCGCCGACGGGTACATGTCCTCGAACGTCTCCGCCGGGAACAGCGCGCCGCGATGCTCGGCCAGGAACGCGAACACACTGCCTGCCGGGATCAACTCCCGGCAGGTCTCCCACACATCCGGCCCGACCGTCTCCCCGGCCCATTCCCCCATCACCACGAGAAAGAGTCTGGCCCCGCCGCTCACGCGGCGGGGCCAGAACCCAAGATCTTCATGAGTCTTCTAGGGCGTGTTTCCAACCGCTGGGGGACGGTGCCGCTGGCCCCGGGCGGCAAGACGGTGTGGTTCGAGTGCGACACAAAGCAGTCACGAAACGCTCATGTGCCCTCGCCCCGGAGCCCATGCGCGTCGGACCATTGCCCTCCATGAGCGACGAGCGAAGGAAACGGCGCCTGGCCAGGGTGGGCGTGGGGGTGACGGGGGTCGCGGCGATCGGAGCTCTCGCCTATCTCCTGGCGCCCGCCGATCTCCTGGCGCCCGCCGACACCAACGGGTACAAGCTGGTCCCGCCCCCGTCGGTCGGCGGGGAGTACAAGCTGGGGCGAGAGTACGAGTACGTGGGGACGTTCAACTGCTCGGATGCGACCTCCGACTCGGACTGCGAACTGGGCGCCCGAGAGGTCCGAGGTATCGGCCTGCGCCCGCAGGACGCCGCGAAGATCGGCGTCAGGAACGTGGTCGGAACCGGCGCCGACTACCACGACGACGCTCCGGATTGGCGGAAGTCGATGCGCTTCAGGGGCCTTTGGGGCCAGGTCCCCGACCCGGAGTACGCGATTGAGCGCTTCTTCAAGTCGATCAAACAGGACAAGCAATACTTCTTCGACCAAAAACTGGTCGGCAGCCCCGAGGAGTTCCGGCTCGAAGGCTTCGAAGGCGCCCTCATGCGGTGCCAGAACGCCAAGAGTCACAACAAGAAGAACGATCCGGTCTGCGTCTGGGCCGACCACAGCACCGTGGGTGCCACGAGCTACTCCGGCACGTCCCGCTCGGAGCTGGCAGAGCTGACCGCGAAGCTCTACAAGACCTCACGCCACAAGACGGCCCGCTGACCGCCGAGGGGCCTCCTGAGGGCCGCTCCGGGCCATACGGCAGCATGGGCCGGGCCGGACCGACCAGTAAGTACGACCAGGAGCGACATCATGGCCGCCACCCCCAAGCCGGAGACCCTCGCCGCCTTCGAGGCCGCCAAGGGTTTCATGCCCGTACGGGAAGGGCTCGCGCTCCACAAGGCGGCCGTCGACGCCGCCGCGCTCGGGCTGCCCCTGCTGGAGGTCGGCACCTACTGCGGCCGGTCCACCATCCTGCTCGCCGACGCCGCCCGTGAGGCGGGCGTGACAGCCGTCACCGTCGACCACCACCGGGGCAGCGAGGAGCAGCAGCCGGGGTGGGAGTACCACGACCCGACCGTCGTGGACCCGGAGGTCGGGCTGATGGACACGCTGCCCGCCTTCCGCCGGACCCTCCACCACGCCGGCCTGGAAGAGCACGTCATCGCGGTCGTCGGACGGTCGCCGCAGGTCGCGAAGGTGTGGGCGGGCGAGGTCGGCCTGGTCTTCATCGACGGCGGCCACACCGACGAGCACGCCACCAATGACTACGAGGGCTGGGCGCCCAAGGTCGCCGAGGGCGGGCTGCTCGTGATCCATGACGTCTTCCCGGACCCGGCGGACGGCGGCCAGGCCCCGTACCGCATCTACCTCCGGGCGCTCGCGTCCGGCGCGTTCACCGAGGTCTCGGTGACCGATTCGCTGCGCGTCCTGAGGCGCGTGGCATCGGGGATCTGAGCTGCGCGACTACGATCGCCCCGTGTCGTACGACAGTCAGCCCTCCGCCCCCCGTCGTCCCCGCAACCGCCTTGTGCTCGTGGCGGCCGGACTCGTTCCCACCTGCCTGGCGGGCTGGCTCGTCTGGCAGGCGCTGAGCGGCACCGACGAGAGCGAGCCGCCGAAGGCGCTGCCGCTGCCGAGCCAGTCGCACACCACGCAGGCGAACTCGCCGACGCACTCCCCGGCCGGTACGGACGGCGACAAGCCCACCGGAGGGAACAGCGCCAAGCCCTCCGGACGGGGCGGCCCGCTCAGCGGGAAGACCGTGGTCATCGACCCGGGGCACAACCCCGAGAACTTCGAGCACCCGACCGAGATCAACCGGCAGGTCGACATCGGCAGCGGCCGCAAGGAGTGCGACACCACCGGCACCTCCACCAACAGCGGTTACACCGAGGCACAGTTCACCCTGGATGTCTCGCACCGGCTGCGTGAGCTCCTCGAAAAGCAGGGTGCCACGGTCACGTTCACCCACGACGCCGATCGCCCGTACGGCCCCTGCATCGACGAGCGGGCCCGCATCGGCAACAAGGCGAAGGCCGACGCGGTCGTCTCCGTCCACGCGGACGGCTCGGCGCAGGGCAACCGGGGCTTCCATGTCATCCTTCCCGCACTGGTGCAGTCGGGAGCCGCCGACACCTCGCCGATCGTCGGACCGTCACGTGAACTCGGTGTGAGAATCGTGGGGAAGTTCGTCCAGTCGACCGGTATGCCGCCGTCCAACTACGTGGGCAAGGGCACGGGGCTGGACGTACGCAAGGATCTGGGCGGGCTGAACCTCTCGACCGTGCCCAAGGTGTTCATCGAGTGCGGCAATATGCGCGATTCAACGGATTCCGCGCTGCTCAAGAGCGCGAGTTGGCGGCAGAAGGCGGCCCAGGGGATCGCCGACGGCATCACCGGCTACCTCGGCGGATAGCTCCACGGCCCGGCGGAGGCCGTGGGCGGCGGGCGCCGGATCGCCCGTCTGGCCTACGATGGGGAGCCGCCCCCGCCCCCGACGAGACGACCGACGAAGGACTCTTACACGTGAATATCCGATCCCTCACTCGAGGCGACGGCGTGGTCATCGGAGCAGCGGTGGTGCTGTTCATCGCCTCGTTCCTGGATCTCACCAGCGTCGACTGCCCCCGCGGCATCGACTGCTCCAGTGCCGATCTGCCGAACGCCTGGGACGCGCTCGGAGTACTGATGAGCGTCTTCCTCGCCGGTGTGATCGGAGCCGCGCTGATCGTCGTGGCCCGTGCGCTGCCGCAGCCGCGGAAGGTCGCGGGTCTGGACCTCGGCCAGTTCGGTGTCGCCTTCACGGTCTTCGCCGTCTGGACGGCCTTCTGGACGATCACCGACCTGCCGTCGGCGGGTGCGGGCATGATCCTGGGCCTGCTCGCCACCCTTGTGCTCGCCGGCGGAGCCATCGCCTCCCCGCTGATCCCCGCTCTGCAGGCACCGCTGATGCCCACCCCGCGTCCGGCCGCCCCCCAGCCCTACGGCGGACAGCAGCAGCCCGTCGGCTACGGCTACCCCGGCGCGGAGCAGCAGCAGCCGCCGTACGGTGGCCAGCCGCAGCACGACCAGCACCAGCAGCCGCAGCAGTACCAGCCGGACCCGCAGCAGCAGGCGCAGGCTCCTCACGGCGGCGCCCCCGCCGCGGAGTTCGCGCCGTTCTGGTTCGCGGTGCCGGTGCCCCGTCCGCTGTACCCGGAGGACGGCTCGCCGACCCCGATCGCCGAGCTCGCGCCCGGCACCTGGTACCTCGCGGTGGACCAGCGCGGCCCGGCCCTGGTGGCCCAGACGCAGGACGGCCGGCGTGGTGTCCTGCAGGACACCACCGGCATCCAGCGCGGCTGAACTCACGTACACACGAAGGCCCTTCGCCCTCCCGGGCGGAGGGCCTTCGCCGTACGGCACGCCGAGCATCCTGCGGGTCCTGGCCGAGCCCAGTTCCTACGGGCCCGGTGACGGACCCGCTGGTCACCTCACCCGCCGAGCACCCTGCGGATCCTGGCCGAGCCCAGTTCCTACGGGCCCGGTGACGGACCCGCTGGTCACCTCACCCGCCGAGCACCCTGCGGATCCTGGCCGAGCCCAGTTCCTACGGGCCCGGTGACGGACCCGCTGGTCACCTCACCGGACCCGGGCGTCTTGCGGGTGCCGGCCGGCCTGGCTCAGCCGCCGCTCAGCTGGGAGGCCGACGGGACCTTGTCGGTGACCTCCGCTCCGGCGCTCTTGCCGGCGTCCTTCACGCCGTTGATGACGCCCTCGAACGTGCTGATGTCGGCCGGACCCGCGTCGCCGCTGCGGAGCTTGGTGCCGAGACCCTGCAGGGACGCGATCCCGGCCGCCAGCGGAGCCAGAGCCTTTGACAGCAGCGGATCACCCTTGGCGTTCTCCACGGCCGCCTTCAGCCGGTTGTAGGCGAAGGCGCCCGCGAGACCCGCCTTGATCAGGGCAGCGGTGCGGCCGTCCGCGCCCTTGGTGAACTTGCCCGCGCGGTACGGCTTGACGATCCACTGGTAGGTGGCGCCCGCCGCGAGGCTCGCGTTGGCCACGAAGCGCGTCTTGGCGAACTTCTGCCGCTCGGCCGAACTGGTGGCGGTCGGAGTCGGGGAGGAGGCGGCGGTACTGCTGCCGCCACCTCCCCCTCCGCACGCGGCGGCGGACGTGAACAGCGCGCAGCACAGCAGCAGCGCGACGACTCCACGCCGCAAGGGAGCAGAACCGAACACCGGGGACCTCCTGACCGGTCGGCTTCCAGGCCGTACTGGCCCTCGTCGCAGCCTCACCCGGTACCCGGAACGCCGCCACCCGGTGGCCCCGGCGTGGCTCCGAACGGGTTTCTCGGTCACCCGAAGGTCGCGCGCTCCAGCCAGAAGTCCAGCAGGGCGGCGTCGCCAAGCACCTCCACCCGCTCGCTGTCCGCGGGCAGCCGCCGGTAGAAGACCTGGAGGACGTCGGTGAGCGGGCCGCGCAGCGCGACCGTCGCCTTCTCGTGGGCGCGCCGCCAGGTGAAGCCGTCCTCGCCGAACTCGATCAGCCACTCGGCGCCGGGCGCGTCGCCGGCGTGGAGGTGGATGCTGCGGCCCGCACCGCGCAGTTCGGCCACCTCCTTGTCGGCGCCGACCGACTGGACGAAGGCGACGATCTGCAGCCATTCGTCGATGGCGTCCGCCGCGATCTCGGGAGTGGCCTCGTACGGGACCCGGGCGGCGAGCGCCGCGTCGGCGCGGTGGATCAGCGTTTCGTGGGTCATCCGCCGCGACCAGAAGCCCGAGGTGCGGTCCCAGGCCCAGGTCCACACCTCGGTGTCCGGGCCGGCCGCCCGCAACGTCGCGGCGAGCTTCTCCGCGCCATCCGCCAGCCAGGCCGCCAGCGTGGCCGCATCGGCGCCCTCGGGCCCGCGGGAGTCCGGCACCTGGTCCTGCGGGACCATTTCGGTGGCCCTCGTCCGTACCGTCGTCTCCACCCAGCGGTGTGCGCCGCCCACATGGCGGGCGAGCTCCTCCAGGGTCCACTCCGGGCAGCTGGGCACCTTGGCGGACAGGTCGGCCCCGGACAGCACAGTCCTCAACTCGGCTGTCTGCGTGATGATTTCGTCGCAATAGCGGTCATGTTCCAGCAGCGTCATGCTCGCACCCTAATGCGCGGCCGGCAGAACACCGCAGGCATTTCCGGGGTGTGGCCGGCCGACGGGTCAGCAGCAGTCCGGTTCGAGTCCGCGCGGCAGCCGTTCGCCGCCGAAGACAGCACAGGTCGCCTCGTCGCCGCCGAGCGCGGCCACGGCGAGAAGCAGCGAGCCGGCCGTCCAGGTGGTGAGCTCTGCCGGCCAGACGGCCTCGTCCTCGAAGACGTACCCCGTCCAGTACATGCCGTCGTCGGCGCGCAGATGCTGGATCGACTGAAGGATCTCCAGTGCCCGGTCGGACTCCCCCGTCGCCCAGAGCGTGAGGGCGAGTTCGCAGCTCTCGCCGCCCGTGACCCAGGGATTGGGCAGGACGCAGCGCACACCGAGCCCGGGCACGACGAAGTCGTCCCACTTCTCGTCGATACGGGCCTTGGCCTCCGCCCCGGTCAGCGCGCCGCCGAGGACCGGGTAGTACCAGTCCATCGAGTAGCGGGACTTGTCCAGGAAGCGCTCGGGGTGACGGCGTATCGCATGGGCCAGGGCGCCGGCCGCCAACTCCCAGTCGGGCTGCGGCTCCTCGCGCTGCTCGGCGATGGCGAGCGCGCAGCGCAGCGCCTGGTGGATCGAGGAACTGCCGGTCAGCAGCGCGTCGTCGACGGGTGTGCCGTCGGCCTCGCGCTTCCAGCCGATCTGCCCGCCGGGCTGCTGCAGCCCCAGCACGAACTCGATCGCGGCGTACACGACGGGCCACATCCGGTCGAGGAAGGTGTCGTCGCCGGTGGCGAGGTAGTGGTGCCAGACGCCGACCGCGATGTACGCGCAGAAGTTGGACTCCCGGCCGCGGTCGGTGACGGCGTACGGGTCGCCGTCCTGGTACGCGGCGTACCAGGAACCGTCCTGGTTCTGGTGCCGGGCGAGCCAGGCGTAGGCGCGGGCCGCCGCCTCGTGCTCGCCGGCCGCGTCCAGCGCCATGGCCGCCTCGGTGTGGTCCCACGGATCGAGGTGATGCCCCCGGAACCACGGTATGGCGCCGTCCTCGCGCTGCACGGCGAGGACGCCGGCGACGGTCTCGACGGCCTGCTCCGCGGTGAGGACTCCGGGCAGGACCAGATGCTCGGTCCGCTCGGGGCTCGTCACGCGCCCGCCTCTTCGCCCGCGCTGCGCAGAGGTGCGGGCACCGTGCTCGTCTGCGGCCCGGCGGCAGCGCGTGCGTCGGGGGCGACGGCCTTCGGCTGGGGGTGCCCCCCGCGGAGCGAGGGGGAGTGCGGCTTGGTCGCGTACGCCACGAAGCTCTTGCCGACGACCGGGTTGAGCAGCTGCTCGGCGACCCGGGTCACGGCGGGCTTCTTCATGATGTCCCAGACCAGCAGCTTGTGGTACGCGCGGACCGGCAGCGCCTTGTCGTTGTCGACGCCGAACGCGCACTTGAGCCACCAGTACGGGGAGTGCAGCGCGTGCGCGTGATGCGTGCCGTACGGCTCGAGGCCCGCCTCGCGCATCCTGTCGAGCAGGTGGTCGGCCTTGTAGATACGGATATGGCCGCCCTCGACCTCGTGGTACGCGTCGGAGAGCGCCCAGCAGATCTTCTCCGGGCCGTAGCGGGGCACGGTGACGGCGATACGGCCGCCGGGCTTCAGCACCCGGACCATCTCGGCCAGTACGCCCTTGTCGTCCGGGATGTGCTCCATCACCTCGGAGATGATGACGACGTCGAAGGACTCGTCGGGGAACGGCAGGGCGAGCGCGTCGCCCTCCATGGCGGTGGCCGTGGCGCCCGCGGGGGCCTCCCCGGCCTCCTTCATCGCGGCGAACCACTTGGCGACCTCGCGGATTTCCTCCGCGTTCCGGTCCAGGGCCACGACCTGGGCGCCGCGCCGGTAGCACTCGAAGGCATGCCGCCCGGCGCCGCAGCCCAGATCGAGCACACGGTCACCCGGCGCGAGCGGGAAACGGGTGAAGTCGACGGTCAGCACGGCGGCCTGCTTTCGCGAGTCGATCGGTCGTGGGCGGTCGTCCCTCGATGCGGAACCGGCCCGCATCCGAAGCGTTCGGCCCGGCCCATCAGCAGGCCCTCCGGGCAGCGGCCGATGCCTCGATCCCCGCCCGGTACAGCTCCGCGGTGCCCTCCGCGGCCCGCGCCCAGGTGAAGCGGGCCAGTACCCGCTCCCGGCCCGCGGCGCCGAGGCGGGCCCGCAGCTCGGGGTCGCCCAGCAGCCGGCCCAGCGCCGCGGCCAGCGCGCCCGCGTCGCCGGGCGGTACGCCGAGACAGGTCTCCCCGTCCGGTCCCGCGACCTCGGGGATCGCACCGCCCGTGGTGGCGACCAGCGGCGTGCCGGTGGCCATGGCCTCCGCGGCGGGCAGCGAGAAGCCCTCGTACAGGGACGGCACACAGGCCACCTGGGCACCGCGCACCAGATCGACGAGTTCGGCGTCGGAGATGCCCTTGACGAACTCGACGGCGCCTTCGAGGCCGTACCGCTCGATGGCCTGCGCGACCGGGCCGTCCTCGGCGCGTTTGCCGACGACGACGAGGTGCGCGTCCGGCTGCTCGGTGCGCAGCTTGGCGAGCGCGTCGATGAGATGGACCAGACCCTTGAGGGGGACGTCCGCGCTGGACGTGGTGACGATCCGGCCAGGTATCCGGGGGACGGACGGGTCGGGCGAGAAGAGGTCCGTGTCCGCGCCGATGTGCACCACATGGATACGGTCCCGGCGCACCCCGAGATGCTCGACGATCTCCTGCCGGGACGAGCCGGAGACGGTGAGCACGGACGGCAGCCGGCGGGCGACCCGCTTCTGCATCCGGGTGAAGCCGTACCAGCGGCGCACGGAGGAGCGGCGCTTCCAGTCCTGCGCCGCGTCGAGCTCCAGTCGCCGGTCGACCGTGATGGGGTGGTGGATGGTGGTGACCAGGGGTGCGCCGAGTGCGCCGGGGCCGCCGAGCAGCCCGTACCCCAGGGTCTGGTTGTCGTGGATCACGTCGAAGTGCCCGCGCCGCTCGGCGAGATGGCGCCGGGCGCGGAGGCTGAAGGTGAGCGGCTCGGGGAAGCCGCCGGTCCACATGGTGGCGACCTCGAGGGCGTCGATCCAGTCGCGGTAGTCGTCGCGCTTCGGGGTGCGGAAAGGATCGGGCTGGCGGTAGAGGTCGAGGCTGGGCAGCTCGGTGAGCGGCACACCCTCGTCGAGCACCGGGTAGGGCTGGGCGCCTATGACCTCGACGCTGTGACCGAGGCGGGCCAGCTCGCGGGAGAGATGGCGGACGTAGACACCCTGGCCGCCGCAGAAGGGGTTGCCCTTGTAGGTGAGGAGAGCGATCCGCAGCGGACGGTCGCCGTCGGCGGACGCGCTCCCGCGGGGAGCCGCCTCCACGGCCTCAGCGGTCACTGTCGGCCCCCTTCTCGCTGCACTTTCGCCGGAGCGTAGCCGCTCGCGCTAATCTAGAACAAGTTTCAGAGTTGATCGTTCGAGGAGTTCGAATCTACCGGCAGGTAGCGTCGCTGTAAGGCGCGGAACAGGTGATTCGCGCCACGGCCCACGACATGGCCCGGTGCGCGACGCCGTACGACCCGAAGGCCATGGAATGGGACACATGACAGCGGAAGCCAAAGCAGCAACCCCGGCCCCCGTCCCCGCACCCTCACCCCTGACGGAACGCCAGGAGGCACGCCGCCGTCGCATCCTGGACGCCAGCGCCGAACTGGCCTGCCGGGGCGGCTTCGACGCGGTGCAGATGCGCGAGGTCGCCGAGGCCGCGGGCGTGGCCCTGGGCACGCTCTACCGCTACTTCCCCTCCAAGATCCATCTGCTGGTCGCCACCATGCAGGACCAGCTCGCACAGATGCAGACCACCCTGCGCAAGCGCCCGCCGGCCGGCGAGACCCCGGCGGAACGCGTCACCGAGACCCTGATGCGGGCCTTCCGCGCGCTCCAGCGCGAACCACTGATGGCGGACGCCATGGTCCGCGCCGTCACCTTCGCCGACCGCAGCGTCAGCCCCGAGGTGGACACCGTCTCCAGGCTGACAACGGCCGTCATCCTGGACGCGATGGGCCTGGACGGCCCGGCCGCACCGGAACAGCTCTCCGCGGTCCGGGTGGTCGAGCACACCTGGCACTCGGCGCTGATCAGCTGGCTCTCGGGCCGCGCCACGATCGCCCAGGTGAAGACCGACATCGAGACGGCCTGCCGGCTGGTCGACCCGACCACGCCCCGCGGCTGACCGGCCGGCCGGTCAGCCGCGGGGGGCTACTCCTCGGGCGGGAAGACCACCTCACCGGTGTCCGACCGGGTGATGGTGATCGCCTCGGCCGGGCAGCACTCGGCCGCGTCCAGGATCGCCTCGTCGGCGTCGGTCTCGTCCCGCCGCGGGTGGGACTGGTTGGCCGAGTCCAGCCGGAAGCCGTCCGGAGCGGTGCCCGCGCACAGCCCGGAGCCGATGCAGACGTTCCGGTCGACCTCGACGCGCCAGCGGTCGCCCATCAGTTGCCTCCATGTCCGGCCGGGAGACGGCTCATCTTCCGGGGTTGTTGCAGCCGCCGAAGGGGCCGAACATATCGAGGCGGAAGGCATTCACGTCGTACCTGCCGCTCCTGACACGCCGGGCGCCGAGCGGACGGGTCGGCTCCCCGCCGATGGTAGCTGGGGGAGGTAGCTGCGCGAGCCGGTGAACCTTTCCGGCCACAGCATCAGGGGCGTTGGTAGGGTCTCGCTCGCATGATCATTCTGCCTGCCATGGGGGTATCCACGCATGTCCGCACCGCAGTTCTCGCCGAGCCGCAGATCGGCCCTCGCCGCCCTGGCCGGAGTCGCGGCGGGCGGCTCGCTGCCGTTCACCCCGTCCGCCGCCGCGGCCACGCCGGCCACGGCGGCAGCCACGACCACCGCGCCGGACGCCGCCGCGCCGGCGTCCGGCGGACGGGTTCCGGTGGTGATGGACGCGTCGGACCCGTGGCACTTCGCCGCCCACCCGGCGGGGGCGCTGACCCCCCGTACGCTCCCCGGGACCCCCGCGTGCCTGGAGGTGTCGGACGGCCAGGGAGTGCTTGCCACCCTCACCACCGGTGCCAGGACGGTGACGCTGCGCGGGCCGAAGCGCTGGTTCACCGAGCAGAAGAAACTGTTCAGCGAGCCGGAGAAACACCCCGACCCGGAGAAACGGTTCACCGATGACTTCGACCGGACCCTGACCGGCACCGGCTGGGGCTCCTCCCCCTGCTTCGGCACCTGGACCACCCACAACGGCGCCGACGGGGACTACTTCCTGCAGGGCGGCCGGGCCGTCATCCAGCTCGCCACCACCAACCTCAGCCGCCACGCGCTGCTCTCCGACAAGGCCGTCGGCGACGTCACCGCCGCCGCCCGCGTCTCCCTCGACAAGGTCCCCACGGGTGCGCCCGTCTCGGTGGCCCTCACCTTCGCGGCCCGGGACGTCAACAACCACTACCGGGCACGGCTGATCTTCACCCCCGCGGGCGAGGTCCAGTTCCTGCTGGAGAAGGAACTGGCCGACGTCGCCGGCGTCCTGAGCCCGGCCGTCACGGTCAGCACCGACTTCACGGCCTTCGACCACTGGTGGATCCAGGTGGAGAAGACCGGCGGCGTGCTGCGCGCCCGCGCCTGGCGGAAAGGCAGCGCCAAGCCCGACTGGCAGCACAGCCTGCGCGACCCCGAGAAGGACCCGGCCAAGGTCTTCGACGCCGGCACCCTCGGGATCCGGGCGCTGGCCTCCAGCGGCGCCACGGTGCCCCTGCAGGCCCGGATCTACGACTTCGAGATCACCGCGGCCGAGTGGGCCGAACCGCCGGTCGTCGCCCACGACACCTGGGTACGGGTGCTGCCCGAGCCCTTCGACGGCACCTGGACCCCCGCCCTGGAGCAGCGGATCGGCGCCTGGGCGGGCGACACCTCCCCCGACGCCCTCGCGTACGCCTCGATGTATCGGACCTTCGCCCCCGCCGTGACCGACACTGCGCTCCAGGACGCACAGGTCATCGGAGAGGCCGGGTACAGCCCGAAGGACGATGCGGGACGGCGCTCCATCGGCGCCGACTTCCACGAGTACATGGCTCTGCCCTGGACCTTCCCCGCGAGCGGCGAGAGCGCACCGAACCCGGACCCGAAGTGGAAGGGGTACCTCGACTGCTCGGGCTTCGTCCGGATGGTCTACGGACACCACATGGGCATCCCGATGGTCCTCGACAAGAACTTCGACGGCCGCAACCTGCCCCGCCGCTCGAGGGACCAGTCCGCCTCCGGCCCCGGCGTGGTCGTCGCGCAGGGCACGGGCGCGGCGCCCTCGCTCGCCGCGCTGCGGATCGGTGACGTGGTCTTCTTCGACGCCACCGCCGACTCCGACAGTCCCGAGACCCCCGGCGGGGTGGTCGACCACACCGGCATCTACGTCGGCCAGGACCAGCAGGGCAAACTGCGCTTCGTCTCCAGCCGCAAGACGCCCAACGGGCCGACCATGGCGGACCTCGGTGCCAAGTCGATCCTCAACGGCGCTCCCGGTGACCTGTACACCAAGTCGCTGCGGGTGATCCGGCGGTTCTGACCCGCTCGGTGTGACGCGAAGCGGACACCGGTGAGCCGGGGAACGACCTCGGCTCCGCCCGCCTGAGGCGGCCGTGGTACCAGTCGCTACAGTGGGCGGGTCGTCATCAAGCCCGTACGGGGGGAAGCCGGTGCGAATCCGGCACTGACCCGCAGCCGTGTGAACCGCCGTCGCCTCGCCGTCGGCGGTAAGTCGGAATGCCTCGTACGGGATTTCCCTGGTGACCGGCACCGTCGAGGTTACGGAGCCGGAGCTGGGCGCCTCCGTGTGCCGGTGTTCCGGTTCCCCGCAGGAGAGGCACCGCCCGTCATGACCGTCGTACGCCGCCGCAGCGCAGCCGCGCTCGCCGCAGCCGCCGCTGTGCTCTGCACGGCCGCCGCCCCTGCCGTCGCCGCGCCGTCCCCCGCGCCCAAGATCCCCGCAGGGCTGTACGGCGCGAACGACCCGACGTACGACGGCGTCTGGCGGCAGTCGCTGGCCCTGCTGGCCCAGGACACCGTGGGCGTCGAGCCCGCGAAGCAGGCCGTCGACTGGCTGACCGGCCAGCAGTGCGCGAACGGCGGCTTCGCCTCGTACCGCGCCGACGCCGCCAAGGCGTGCGACGCCAAGACCATGCTGGACACCAACGCCACCGCCGCCGCCGTGCAGGCCCTGGCCGCGCTCGGCGGGCACGGGAACGAGGTGAAGAAGAGCACCGCCTGGCTGAAGTCCGTGCAGAACGAGGACGGCGGCTGGAGCTACAACCCGGGCGGGGCGAGCGACGCGAACTCCACGTCGGTCGTGATCGGCGCGCTGGCCGCGGCGGGCGAGAAGCCGGGTGACGTCAAGTCGAAGCAGGGCAAGTCGCCCTACGACTCGCTGGTGTCCTTCGCGATCCCGTGCGGAGGCAAGGACGGCGGTGCGTTCGCGTATCAGCCGGACAAGTCGGGCACGTTGTACGCCAACGCGGACGCCACGGCCGCAGCGGTGCTGGGCGGGCTGGGCAAGGGCCTGGTGATCGACAATCCGAAGCCCCTTGCCGATCCGGTCTGCGAGAACGCGGCCAAGCCCACCGCGGAGCAGGCCGCCGGCAACGGCGCCGCCTACCTCGCCGGTGCCCTCGCCAAGACCGGTCATCTGATGTCGGCCATGCCCGGCGCCGAGGACCAGCCGGACTTCGGCAACACCGCCGACGCGGTCATCGCCCTCGGGGCCTCGCTCCACGGCGACAAGGCAGCCGACGCGCTGCGCTGGCTCGAGAGCAACTCGGCCGCCTGGGCGAAGGAGAACGGCCCCGCCGCCTACGCCCAGCTGATCCTCGCGGCGAACGCCATCGGCTTCGACCCGCGCTCCTTCGGCGGCGCGAACCTCGTCCAGCAGCTGAACGCGACCGGCCCCAAGCCCGCAGCCGAGGCTGCCGTCACCCCGAGCCCCACGGCGGCCGAAACCCCGGACAAGGCCACAGAAGAGAAGAAGGACGACAACGGCGGCCTCGGCGTCGGGTGGATCATCGGCATCGGCCTCGTCGCCGGTATCGGCATCGGCATCCTCATCTCGGGCCGCAAGAAGAACCAGTAGCCGTGATGCCGATACGCACGCGCCCGGCCGCCCTGGCCCTCGCGCCCCTCGCCGTGCTCGCGGTGCTCGGCGGCGCGGGGACCGCCGAGGCGGCCGGATACCGGTACTGGTCGTTCTGGGACCGCCAGGGCGACGCCTGGGTGTACGCCACTCAGGGCCCGGCCACCGCCCGCCCCGCCGACGGGGACGTACAGGGCTTCCGGTTCGCGGTCAGCGAGGACTCGCAGGACGCCGACAAGCCGCGCGGTGCCGCGGACTTCGACGCCGTCTGCGGTTCGACGCCCGCGAAGGACGGCACCAAGCGGGTCGCCCTCGTCCTCGACTTCGGCACGCCGCAGGACGCCCCCGGCGGTGAGACGCCGCCCGCACCCCGTACCGCGTGTGCGCAGGTCGGCGTGGACGCGACCAGCGCTGAGGCGCTCGCGGCCGTCGCGAAGCCGCTGCGTTACAACAGCGCCGCGCTGCTGTGCTCGATCGCCGGGTATCCGAAGTCCGGCTGCGGCGAGCAGATATCGGGCGGGGCGGCCGAGAAGCCGGCCGCCCCGGACAAGGGCGGCGGTGACGGCGGACCGGCCGTCGGCATCGTCGCCGGTGCCGTCGCCGTGGTCGCCCTGGGCGCGGCCGCCGTCGTGCAGACGCGCCGCCGCCGGCGCGGATGAACCGGGAACGCCTGCGCGGCACCGCGGTCCGCCGTGCACGGCTCCGCGCCCCCGAGGCGAACCGCGCCAACGCGCTGCACCCCGGCGCCTGGTGGCTGTGGGCGCTCGGGCTGGCCACCGCCGCGTCCCGTACCACCAATCCGCTCCTCCTCGGGCTGCTCGTCGGCGTCGCCGGATACGTCGTCGCCGCGCGGCGCACCGATGCGCCGTGGGCCCGCTCCTACAGCGCGTTCGTCAAACTCGGGCTGCTGGTCGTCGCGATCCGGCTGATCTTCAACGTCGTCCTCGGCTCGCCGGTCCCCGGCAGCCACGTCCTCTTCACGCTGCCCGAAGTCCCGCTGCCCGACTGGGCGCAGGGGATACGGATCGGCGGGCGGGTGACCGCCGAGGGCATGGTCTTCGCGCTGTACGACGGGGCCAAGCTGGCCACCCTGCTCATCTGCGTGGGCGCCGCCAACGCCCTCGCCAATCCCGCGCGACTGCTCAAGTCGCTGCCAGGTGCGCTGTACGAGGCCGGGGTCGCCGTGGTCGTCGCGATGACGTTCGCGCCGAACATGGTCGCCGACGTGGCACGGCTGCGCACCGCGCGGCGGCTGCGCGGGCGGTCCACGGGTGGCATGCGGGCCGTGCTCCAGATCGGCCTGCCGGTGCTGGAAGGTGCGCTGGAGCGGTCGGTCGCCGTGGCCGCGTCGATGGACGCGCGCGGCTACGGGCGTACGGCCAGGGTCCCGGCCGCCGTGCGGCACACCACGAACGCGCTGACGCTCGGCGGGCTGCTCGGCGTGTGCGCCGGTACGTACGGGCTGCTGGCCGCGGAGGGCGCCGGTTACGGGCTGCCGGTGCTGGCCGCCGGGCTCGTCGCCGCGCTCGCGGGGCTGCGGCTGGGCGGCCGCCGCACGGTGCGCACGCGTTACCGGCCGGACCGGTGGGGCGTACGGGCCTGGCTGGTCGCGGGCTCGGGCGTGGCCGTCGCGGCGTTGTTCGTCCTGGCGGGTACGTACGATCCGCAGGGCCTGCACCCGGGTGTGGTGCCGCTGACCGCGCCGGTGCTGCCGCTGTGGCCCGCCGCGGCCGTACTGATCGGGCTGCTGCCCGCCGTTGTCGCCCCCGTACCCAAGGAGTCTCCGTGATCCGGTTCGAGAACGTGTCGGTCACGTACGACGACGCCGCGGGGCCGACGCTCCGCGGGGTCGATCTGACCGTGCCCGAGGGCGAACTCGTGCTGCTCGTCGGCCCGTCCGGAGTCGGCAAGTCGACGCTGCTGGGCACGGTGTCGGGTCTGGTGCCCCACTTCAGCGGCGGCACGCTGGCGGGGCGGGTGACAGTCGACGGCCGGGACACCCGCACCCACAAACCGCGTGAACTCGCCGATGTCGTCGGGACGGTCGGCCAGGACCCGCTCGCCCACTTCGTGACCGACACGGTCGAGGACGAACTGGCCTACGGCATGGAGTCCCTGGGCATCGCGCCCGATGTGATGCGGCGGCGTGTCGAGGAGACCCTTGACCTCCTCGGGCTCGCGGAGCTGCGCGACCGGCCGATCGCCACGCTGTCGGGCGGGCAGCAGCAGCGGGTCGCGATCGGCTCGGTGCTGACCACCCATCCCAAGGTGCTGGTGCTGGACGAGCCCACCTCGGCCCTGGACCCGGCGGCGGCGGAGGACGTTCTGGCGGTGCTCCAGCGCCTCGTCCACGATCTGGGGACGACGGTGCTCATGGCCGAGCACCGGCTGGAGCGGGTGGTGCAGTACGCGGACCGGGTGATCCTGCTGCCGGGTCCCGGCGAGGCGCCGGTGCTCGGCACGCCCGCCGAGATCATGGCGGTCTCCCCGGTCCACCCGCCGGTGGTCGCCCTGGGTCGCGCGGCGGGCTGGGACCCGCTGCCCCTGTCGATACGCGACGCCCGCCGCCAGGCGGCGGACCTGCGGGAACGGCTGTCGGGGCACGAGCCGCGCAGTGCGGGCGCAGGGGGTGGCTTCTCCCCCACCCCGCCCCTTCCCGAAAGCGGGGGCACGCCCCCGGACCCCCGCCCCCGCGAGGTCGCGGCCGCGCTTCGGGCCGGCCGGCAGGCAGGCTCGGGCCCGCTCGCGACCGGCTCGGACATACCTGTCGGCGCGGCACGCGCCGAAGCAGAGGACCTGGCTGGTGCCCCGGCTTCCGGGCCTGCGGTCCCGGGTACGGTCCGCGGCACCACCTCCGGGGCCACCGGCGCAGGAGCCGATGAGCACCCGGGGCCGCGCGCACGGGTGGCCGCCGTCCGGAACACGCTCGGCCGGCTGCTGCGGCGGAACCGCGCCGCGGCGGCCGACGGCACGGCACCCGGCACGGGAGGGCCCGCGGCCGACGTTCGGGCGCTCGGCGTCCGGCGCGGCCGCGTCGAGGCGCTGCGGCGCGTCGATCTCACGGTCACGCCCGGCGAGACGATCGCCCTCATGGGCCGCAACGGCGCCGGGAAGTCCACCCTGCTGGGCACACTGGTCGGCACCGTGGAGCCCACCTCGGGCACGGTCGCCGTCGGCGGGCTCACGCCGCGGCGGACGGCGCCGCGCGAACTGATCCGCCGCGTGGGGCTCGTACCGCAGGAGCCGCGGGATCTGCTCTACGCGGACACGGTCGCCGCCGAGTGTGCCGCGGCCGACGCGGATGCCGGGGCCGCGCCGGGGAGCTGCCGGGCGCTGGTTGCCGAGCTGCTGCCCGGCATAGCGGACGACACGCATCCGCGCGATCTGTCGGAGGGGCAGCGGCTGGCGCTGGCGCTCGCGGTCGTCCTGACCGGCAGGCCTCCGCTGCTGCTGCTCGACGAGCCGACACGCGGACTGGACTACGCGGCGAAGGCCCGCCTGGTGGGTGTGCTGCGCGCGCTCGCGGCACAGGGGCATGCGATCGTGCTGGCCACACACGATGTGGAGCTGGCGGCGGAGCTGGCCGACCGGGTGGTGATCCTGGCCGACGGCGAGGTCGTCGCGGACGGGCCGACGGCGGAGGTCGTGGTGGCGTCGCCGGCCTTCGCGCCGCAGGTCAGCAAGGTGCTGGCGCCCCAGAAATGGCTCACGGTCACGCAGGTGCGCGAGGCGCTGGACCGTACGAAGGCGCCGGCATGACCCGGCAGGCACGGCCCGTGCGGCTGGGTGCGCGGGCCGTCGTCGCGCTGGTGCTGGTCGGCGCGGTCGGGGTGGCCGCCTTCGGGTGGCCGTTGCTGGCCGGCGCGGGGTCCGGGGTGACGGCTCACGCCGCCGACGCGCCGTGGCTGTTCGCCGTGCTGCTGCCGCTGCTGGTCGCGGTCGTCGTGGCGACGATCGCGGACGGCGGTCTGGACGCCAAGGCCGTGGCGATGCTGGGGGTGCTGGCCGCGGTGGGCGCGGCGCTGCGACCGCTGGGGGCGGGGACGGCGGGGCTGGAGCCGATGTTCTTCCTGATGGTGCTGAGCGGCCGGGTACTGGGCCCGGGCTTCGGCTTCGTGCTCGGCGCGGTCACGATGTTCGCGTCGGCGCTGCTGACCGGCGGGGTGGGGCCGTGGATGCCGTTCCAGATGCTGGCGATGGGCTGGTTCACGATGGGCGCCGGGCTGCTGCCGAGGCCGGACGGGCTCCGGGGCAGGGCCGAGCTGCTGATGCTCGCCGGGTACGGGTGCCTGGCCGCCTTCGCCTACGGGACGGTCATGAACCTTCAGGGCTGGACCTACATAGGGGGACTGTCCTCCGGGATCTCCTTCCACCCGGGGGACCCGCTGCACGAGAACCTGACCCGTTTCCTGGCGTACTGCGCGGCGACCTCGCTCGGCTGGGACCTGGGCCGGGCCGTCATGACGGTCGTACTGACGCTGACGGTCGGCGGGACCGTGCTCAGGGCGCTGCGCAGGGCCACCCGACGTGCCAACTTCGAGGCCCAGGTCACATTCGAGGCCTCGGAACGGCCGTAAAACGGCCATGAAAAGGGTCCCGAGCCGGTGAGGCGGCCCACAGGACCTTGGTCCTCCACTATTCGGGTTCGTGGACGTGCAGGAGGACTTCGGTGCCCATCGGAATCCACTCTGACCTGCATAAACAAGAGAGATGCCCCTTTCGGGACTTTTAGCAGCGAGTGCGAACTTCGTTCGTAATCGGTGGGTGACCCCGGTCACGGCGGGGGGTTTTACGTCTCCTGTACAACTTTTCTCGTCGCCAGGCACCGCAGGCCTTCGCTTCGGAGCCGCAAGCACTCGGAGCCCTCGGACTCGCAGGGATCCAAAACGCCTGAGCGACTGCCCTGACCCCGTCGTAAGGACTCTTCGTGACCCGCTCGCTGATCTCCCGCTTCGCCACCCGTCGCACCAAGAACGCCGCTGTCGGCACCGCCGTGCTCCTCGGCTCCGTCGGTGGGGTGTTCGCTTCCACCACCTCGGCCGCTGCCGCCACTCCGCAGATGATCGCGAAGCAGATGATCGGCAACAGCGCCCAGTTCCAGTGCTTCCACAACATCGTGTCGCGCGAGAGCAGCTGGAACCCGCACGCCACCAACGCCTCCTCCGGCGCCTACGGTCTGGTACAGGCCCTGCCGGCCTCGAAGATGGCCTCCGCCGGCGCGGACTGGAAGACGAACCCGAAGACCCAGATCAAGTGGGGTCTGAACTACATGAACAGCCGCTACGGCAGCCCGTGCGACGCCTGGAAGTTCTGGCAGAAGAACAACTGGTACTAAGCCGCCGACAGGCGCGCACCAGTAAGCACGCACGACATCAGGGCGCCGAGTGGCCGGCCTCTCCTGGCCGGCCCCACCGGGGCCTCTGTCATGTCCGGGGACCGCTCACAGCCGCTGGACGACCGTGCCGGTGGCGCCCCATGTCCCCCGAGTGGCGGAACCGCCGCCGCGGGCGGATGCTGGCTGAACGCGACGATCCGCCGCAGGGGGTGCCGGGACGGTGACGTCCCGGCACCCACGGGGCGCCCCTACCGGGCCGCGCCCGGTAGAGGGCCGGGGCCACTGCTGCCCGCGGTGCGCGCAGGCAGCAGGGGGCCCGTATCCGTCTCGGCGCTGCCCGCCGCCACGACGACCTGGCGGGGACCGGCCAGTACATACGTGAGGCCGAAGCCCGCCGCGACGACCGTCGCACCGCCGACCGCATCCAGCACCCAGTGATTGGCCGTGACGACGATCGCGATCACCGTGAACGTCGGGTGCAGCAGCCCCAGCGCCTTCATCCACACCTTCGGGGCCAGCATCGCGATCACCACACCGCACCACAGCGACCAGCCGAAATGCAGCGAGGGCATCGCCGCGTACTGGTTGGTCACCTCGGTCATCGCACCGTAGTCGGGGTTCGTCAGATCCTGCGGACCGTGCACGGTGTCGATGAAGCCCAGGCCCGGCATCAGCCGCGGCGGGGCGAGCGGGAAGAACCAGAAACCGATGAGCGCCAGCATCGTGGCGAAGCCGAGGGAAGCACGCGCCCAGCGGTAGTCGGCAGGACGGCGGGCGTAGAGCACACCGAGGATCGTCAGCGGCACCACGAAGTGGAAGGAGGTGTAGTAGAAGTTGAAGAAGCCCTCCAGCCAGCCGATCCCGTGCACGACGTGGTTGGCCCAGTGCTCGATGTCGATGTGCAGCGCGCGCTCGATCGCGACGATGTGCCCGCCGTGCTCCTCCGCCGCCTCGCGCCCGCCGGTCGCCGCGAGCCTGATCTGCGAATAACAGGAGTAGCCGACCCGGATCACCAGAAGTTCCAGCAGCAGATTGGGGCGGCTGAGCACCCGGCGCCAGAACGGCATCAGCGGAACGTGCCGCCATCGTGCCGGAACCGGCGTCCCGTACTCCGTGGGCACCGGATGGTGGAAGTACGGCGAACTGCGCGGCAGGAACGGCACCGCACAGGCGGCGGCCAGCGCCACCAGCAGCAGCACGTTGTCCCGCACCGGATACAGCACCGCGATGTTCGGCAGCAGCATGGTGCCCGGCAGCGTCATCACCAGCACCACGGCCACCGGCCACACCATCCGGTCCGCGGCCCTGACGCCGACCCGGCCGGACACCGCCGGCAGCACCCACAGCAGCTGGTGCTGCCAGGCCGTCGGGGACACCGCCACCGCCACACAGCCGGTCAGTGCCACCGCGAGCAGCAGCTGACCGTCCCGCGCATACCGCACCGCGCGCCGCAGCCCCACCAGCACGACCACGGCGGCCAGCGGCAGGAACAGCGCGAGCTCCAGCGGCCCGTGCACCCCGAACCGCAGCAGCGCACCGTGCAGCGACTGGTTGGCCAGACTGTCGGGGCGGTCACCGAGCCCCGCCCCGGCGACATGATGCACCCAGTACGTCCACGAGTCGTGCGGCATCACCGCCCACGCCAGCGCCGACAGACCCGTGAACGTCCCCGCGGCCGTCAGCGCCGCGCTTCTGCGCCCGGTCAGCCACAGCAGCGGCGCGAACAGCAGCACCGCAGGCTGGAGCGCCGCGCCCACGCCGATCAGTGCTCCCGCGGCACGCTCGCCGCGCACGACGAGGCACCCCAGGAGCACCAGCAGCACCGGAATGATGCTGGTCTGACCCAGGTGGATCGTGTTGCGCACCGGCAGCGACACCATCAGCAGGCTGATCGCGACGGGGGCGCCGAGCACCGCCCTGCGCCGGGACACCGGTCCGGGCAGGGCCCGTGCGGCGACCAGCCCGAGCACGGCGACGAGCAGCAGCGTCCCGAACGTCCAGGCGACCCCCAGGGCCTGCTCCGCCGTCCGGGCGAGCGGCTTGAGGACCAGTCCGGCGAACGGTGTCCCGGTGAAACTGTCCGTGTCGTACAGCGAACCGGTGACATGCAGAACGCCGTTCTCGCCGGTCCAGGTCCCCAGATCGGTCAGCCGTTCCCCGGGCGGAAGCCGCAGCACCACCGCCATCTGCCGAACAGCCAGGACGGCCACGACGAACCAGAGCGCCGTCCTGGCCGCCTCGGTCCTCGTGCCCACCACGCCTTCGCGTCCCCCGCGCTCCGCGTTCACCACGCCGCGCCGACTCCCCGTGTCCCGTGCTGCCCGTGTCTCCGGCCTTAGAGCCTCTCCCTGGCCCTAGAGCCTCGCATTGCCCTGAAGGGAAGACACCGGCAACCCCCACTTCGCCTGACAGTCATCCGGGGATTGTCCGGATCCGGGTCACTTTCCTGGTAAGGAGAGGCGAGCACGGGAGCTGCGGCACGGGGGGGTGCGATCGAGGAACACACCCGGCCGGTCACCGGTCGGCGGGCGCGCCCGACTGCCAGCCTGTGAAGAGCGGGACCTCTCCGCCTGCGTCCAACACGACGACGCCGAAGGGCCGGTCGAAGGCGATGTGCTGAACGCGCTTCGGTATCGCCGGACCGCCCCGCGTCATGACCACCGCCGTCACGGCGGCCGCCTCGACGCCCAGCTCGGCGACCTTCACCGCTGCCTCCTGCACCACCTCGGAGATCCGCAGCCGCTCCGGTGAGAGCCCGGAGAAATCGGCCAGCTCACTGGTCGCGAACTCCACACCCAGCGCGGGCAGCCGGGATGTCACGTCCTCCCTCCGGCGCAGCGAGAACCGCGGCAGGGCAAGGGCCACGGCATCGGCCTTGACAGGGCGTCGCCGCCTCCCCGAGGCCCAGGCCGCGGGCAGTACGTCCGCCGGGCCCGCGCCCTCCTCCCCCAGCACGAAGCGCACCCGGGCGGGCTCGCCCCCGCGCTCGGCGAGGGTCCGCAGCTCCACGACATGAGTGCCGTTCACCGTCCAGGCGTCCCGGGACGGCAGATACCGGTGCATGGTCGGCACAGCGTGCACCACGCCCGCAGCGTCCGTGAAGGGCCGATGCCGTGTGGCGGAGCCGTCGAACGGAAGCTCCCAACGCGCCTTCAGCGCCAGGACATTGACGAGCGCCAGCAGCGTGTTCTCGTCGACCGCGGCGGGCAGCCGCTCTATCAGCCCGCCCGTCGCCTCCCGTACCCATGCGTCGATCCCGCCCGGATCCATGGGTCCGAACGCGATGTCCGGCAGCGCCTCCCGGTACTCCCGGTACACCGGCACCCGGCTCCACACCCTGGTCGCCACGCCGAGCGCATCGGTCCGCGCCAGCTCCCGCGCAGCCCCGGTCACCGCCCGCGCCGCCTCGTCCCCGGCCACCCCGAGCAGGTCGCGCAGCTCCTCCGCGGTGTCCCCGCGCGCCCCGGCGGCCACCGCGGCCAGTGCCAGCCACAGTCCCGCGGGCGAGCAGACGAAGTCCCTGTCGCCCAGCTCCTTCAGCCACCGCCCGGCCAGCGTCCGCACCGCGTCCGCGTGCCCGGTCAGTCCCGTCTCCTTCGTCTTCCACACCGTCACAGGCCCCCTCCGCGACAGATCGAGTCCGTCCCTCGATCATGGCGTACGCCGCTGACAGCGCGCACAGGGCAATATGGGCACCATGAGCATCGTGAGTCTGTCAAGCCACGCACATGACATGTGTTCGGCTGGTCAGCGCGAGCGCGGTATGACCAGGGGGCCACACGCAGACAGCGAAAGGCCCCGCCCGTGAGCCGCGGGGGAAGCTCATGAACGGGGCCGGTCCGACGTACTGAGCGATGGCGCTCAGCAGTTCAGTTTTCGGCTCTCACCCAGTACCCGCAGCGCGGGCATGAGACGGGGCAGGAAGCCGGGGCAGCTACGCGGAAGCGCCCAGGTGTGCCAGCACGACAGGCAGCAGAGCACCCGCTCATGCTCGGGGTCCGGTACCGCGTCGCCGCCGCAGCGGGGGCACTCCTTCAAAGCGTCCTCCTAGGACGAGAGGTCGAACTCGCCCAGCTTGGCACCCGACACGAAGTCGGACCACTCCACCGCCGTGAACTCGACCGTCTGGCCGGTCACGGAGTTGCGGACCGCCACCCTGCCGGGCACGTTCGTCGACACCTCGACACAGCGGGGGTCGTTGTTGTTGTAGGTGCACGCGCTGGACGTGCGGAACTCGAATTCGGGGGCTGCGTTCATGACTGCCATCCCTTCGCTGTACCTGCGGGGATTCGGTCCCCGCGCCGTCTTGCGTTCCGCCCTTGCCGGGACGGGGTCTCATCACCAGCGGAAAGGCTTTCCAGTTCCGCCGGCACACCAGGCGCACGGCACGCGGCCTGTGTGGCAGCACCTTGTACAGCCACCAAACCCACAGCAGCCGTCGCACCAGATGACCCGGTACCCAGCGCACAGCCCGCAGTAGGTGACCGGTGGCTCTTCGGTCTGCCTCGGAGCACGCCTGCGCTGGTTCATAGGCGCGCTCAACGGACAGGCGCCGAAATTGCCGCCCGCGCCGAGCATCGAAAGACCCGTCGCGAACCACGGGAGTCCGCGTACAAGGAGTACATAGCTTCTGTCATCTTCTTAATCGACTGGGAGTACTATGACGACGAGCCCAACCAGGATGACGAGCTACACCAGCTGTTGCTAAGCATCAGGAAAGCATGGTCAGACGTCGCTCTCGCTGGACCGTCAAAGATCAAAGCTCCGTCTGAACGTCTCCTGGATGCATGCATTGCCTTTCGCGTAGCGGTGCGGGAGAGAGCCCAGAACGATTTCCGTACCCCTAGGACATGGGCGTCCAATGCAAAGGCGGAAATTCAAGTACAACTTTCCCTGTTCACGGATGCTGCCCAGGTGGCTTTGGATGACGATGAGTCTCGGCGTCGATTCAGGGGTTAGTGCTCCAGCAGCGAGCAGCAAAGCCAGCAGCGATCCGCTCGCGAGTCGCCTGCTTTTCCCACTCACATCCCTTTCGCTCGAATGCAACCATGCGCCCAGCGTACGAAGCGATCATTGCCGAGGTTTCGTTATCAAGAATCGGCATGCTCTCAGCCCCAAACCCTATCGGTGTCTGCCTCATCCTCAGCGTGCGGCACAGCAATTCGAGCAGCAGTAGACAGGGAAAGTCCTAGCTCTACTCGCGCGGAACGCAGAATGGATGCGTACGTGTTGACTACGGTCGTTGCCGGATTCTTCACGAGCACGCCATTCGCGCCGACGACCAGCAAGCCCATCACTGTGCACATAGGCGCTGATGAGACCCGCCATAGCAGCGAGAACAGCAGCCGTAGCGTCCGGGTCGCGGGCCCTTGCAGCGTCGATGTGTTCGCTGGCGTTGGTCCACGCGCCACCGAAGGCGTTCACATGGTCGCCCTGGTGATCGGCGGGCAGCGTGCACGGGACATGGCTCCCAGCGCGCCGCGCCGAGTGAGGCGCGACAGCGAGAAGACGATGACGGCGTCGACGTGCCCGGCACGGACGGCGGACATCATCCCTTCGAAGCCGGGGCGGTACACGCTTGGGTCCCAACCCGACTTACCGACGTCCTCGAAGTGCCCGGCGTCGTCCCAGCCCTTCGATGCGATCAGCGAGGCGCACCGCTCGCGCTGGGCCATTGGAGACGCCTGGGAATCGTCTTCACGGCGCTTTGACTGCCTGATGTAGGACACTGCTCGCACGTTGTCGAGGTCAAGGCGCCATCCCGGCGCCCTCTTGCTCAGAGGTGTCATGTGCCTAGCGTGGTAAAGATCAATGTCCTGTCGGTTCCCGAGGACCAGCGCGAGACGCTGGAGAAGCGGTTCTCCTCCCGCGCCGGGACCGTCGAGAACTCCGACGGCTTCGAGTGGTTCGAGCTGCTGCGCCCGGTCGAGGGGACCGACCAGTACCTGGTGTACACGCGCTGGCGGGACGAGGAGTCCTTCCAGGCGTGGATGGAGGGCCCGATGAAGGCCGCCCACCAGGGCGGCGGTGAAGGCGGCGAGCGGCCGAGGCCGGCGGCCTCCGGCTCCACGCTGTGGTCCTTCGAGGTCGTTCAGCAGGCCGCGCCCAAGAAGGGCTGAGGCGGGGCGGAAAACCGTTCGCCGGACGGGGTGGCGTCGCGGTAGGGAGATCACCATGAGCTGGACCGTGATCCCCGAGCGTTTCGACACCCCTGAGGCGAGTCTGCTGCGCCGCGACTACTACGACGAGGTCGCGAGCCGCTACTGGAGGCGGCCCGCGACCGAGCAGGAGATCGACGAGGGGCTCACCGACGACGGTGTGGAGGAGCTCGCACCGCCCACCGGGGAATTCCTCGTCGGCCGCCATGGCGGCAAGCCGGCCGCCTGCGCCGGGCTGAAGCTGCTCGACCCGGAGACGGCGGAGCTGACCCGGGTGTTCGTACGGCCCCAATGGCGCGGCACCGGCGGCGGGGCGGCGCTGCTGGCCGGGCTGGAGGAGGCGGCCGGGAACCTGGGGGTGCGGCGGATGGTGCTGGACACCCGGCTCGACCTGGTCGAGGCACGGGGGCTGTACGTCAAGCACGGCTTCCGGGAGATCCCGGCGTACAACTCGGGCCCGTACAGGGAGATCTGGTACGGCAAGGAGCTGTAGGCCCTGTCCGGCCGGGCATGCCGGGCTCGCGGCGTCACGGCGCCGCGTGGTCCCGTTTCGGTTCGGGGCGGCGCGGCCGTTCCTCGTCGGAGCCGCACAGTTCGGCGGTGAGCTCCTCGACGAGCTGCACCAGATCGGTGGGACGCTCGGGGCCCCACCAGTCGCCGAGCAGTTCCGCGAGGGACTCCTCGCGGGCCCTCGCCAGGCGGTTCGATACCTCGACGCCTATCTCGGTCAGGACCAGGCGGATCCCCTGCCGGGTGGTGAGACGCCGTTCCTCGAGCTGGCGGGCGGCCTCGGTGATGATCCGCAGGGGTACGGACGTGTCCTCCGCGAGCAGTGCCGGTTCCGCCGTGCCGTGGCGCCGGATGCGCAGCAGCAGCCAGCTCGCGGCGGGCAGCAGGTCGTACCCGGCCCGCTCGGTGATCTTCTCGTAGACCTCACGGCGGCCCTCGCGCGAGCCCAGTACGGACAGGGCCCGGGCGCATTCGTCGTACGAGGAGCGTTCGACGGGGTTGGAGGCGATGGTCTCGCTGACCTCGGGGGCGGTGACGGAGGCGCGCAGCGGGTCCTCCTTCAGGAAGAGGGCCACGACGAAGGCCAGGATCACGACCGGTGCCGCATAGAGGAAGACGTCGGTGATGGACGTGGCAAACGCGTGCAGCACCGTCGGGCGCAGGGCGGCCGGGAGCCCGGCGATCCGACGGGGGTCGGCGGCGAGAGCGTGGCCGGTGCCGGGCGGCAGATTCCGTCCGGCGAGAGCGGCGGCCAGTTTGTCTCCGAGGCGGTTGGTGAAGACCGTGCCGAAGATCGCGACCCCGAAGGAGGCCCCGATGGAGCGGAAGAAGGTGGCTCCGGAGGTCGCGACACCCAGGTCCTCGTACGAGACGGCGTTCTGGACGGCCAGGACCAGCACTTGTATCACCATGCCGAGTCCGGCGCCGAAGACGAAGAAGTAGACGCTCATCTCCCGGACGCCGGTGGTCTCCGTCAGCTGGTGCAGCAGAAGCAGGCCGAGGGCGGTGACGCCGGTCCCGGCGAGGGGGAACACCTTCCACCGGCCCGTGCGGCTGACGATCTGCCCGGACACGGTCGAGGTGATCAGCATGCCCAGCACCATCGGCAGCATGTGCACGCCCGACAGGGTGGGCGAGATGCCGTGGACGATCTGGAGGAACGTCGGCAGATAGACCATCGCCCCGAACATCGCGAAGCCGACGACGAAGCTGATGACGGAGACCAGGGTGAAGGTCCTGATCCGGAACAGCCTCAGCGGCAGTACGGGCTCCACGGCGCGCCGCTCCACGTACAGGAACGCCACCAGCAGGCCCACGCCGAGCAGCGCCGACCCGATGATCTGCGGCGAGTCCCACGCCCAGGTGGTGCCGCCGAGGGACGCGACCAGGACCAGACAGGTGGCCACGGACGCGATCAGGAAGGTGCCGAGGTAGTCGATGGTGTGCTGGGCGGCCCGTACCGGGATGCGCAGCGCGGTGGCGATGACGAGCAGCGCGACGATGCCCACGGGGAGGTTGATGTAGAACACCCAGCGCCAGCTGAGATGTTCGGTGAACAGTCCGCCGAGCAGCGGTCCGAGCACACTGCTCGCGCCGAAGACCGCACCGAACAGGCCCTGGTACCTGCCCCGCTCGCGCGGCGGGACGAGGTCGCCGACGATGGCCATCGACAGCACCATCAGTCCGCCGCCGCCCAGACCCTGCAGCGCGCGGAAGGCGATGAGCTGCGACATGCCCTGGGCGACGCCGCACAGCGCCGAGCCGATCAGGAAGATCAGGACTGCGGTCTGGAAGAGCTTCTTGCGGCCGTACTGGTCGCCGAGCTTGCCCCACAGCGGGGTCGCGGCCGTCGAGGCCAGCATGTACGCGGTGACGACCCACGACAGATGCTGCAGGCCGCCCAGTTCGCTGACGATCGTGGGAAGGGCGGTCGAAACGATCGTCTGGTCGAGCGCGGCGAGCAGCATGCCCAGCAGCAGCGCGCCGATCGGCACCATCACACCGCCCCGTCCCCTGCCTCCTCCGGGGGCGGGGATGACGGCCGGGGTGCTCACGTCCTGCGCCATATCTCTTCTCCTCGGGTACGGCGGGCCGTACTCCATCCCTCCATCCTGCTCGTTGTGTCCCGTTCTGGCCCGTCGGGTTCTCTTCTGTCCGGACTGGGACCCGTTGGGCGGCGACCGGAAGCCCTGCATAATCTCTGGCATCCCATAGGGGGAGGGGGACCCACGATGACCGGACACGCCTGTCCAGAGTGCGGTGCGCGGCCATCGCCGGAGGGCGCACACCACTGCGTCTGCCCGGCGCGCGCGGCAGAGGCCGAGAGAACCGCGGCTCTGCGGGCCGAACGCTCGGCCGAGATGGCGGCGGCAGAGGACTTCGACCCCCTGCGCATACGCCCGTACGTACGGCTGCCCGAGCCACTGCCCGCCGACACCCGGCTGACGCCGCCGCGGCTCGGCCGGGCCGTGGAGGGGGTCCCCGCGCCGCGGGTCACCCGCGTGCTGCCAGCGGCCGGCGCCGTCGGTGCCGGCGGCCGGCATCGCACCGCCACGGGGGCCGTACGGAGCGGGCTGCGAAGGCGTCACCGCGAGTTCGCCGGGCTCGCCGCCGGCGTGGCCGCGGCCGCCGCGCTCGGCACCTCGGCCGTCACCGGGGGGCTGCTGGCCGGCGACGGCGGCGGCACGGACCTGGCCGTACCGGACTTCGGCAGCAGAGTGTCCGCCCCCGATCCGGGGCCGGTGGAGGAGTCCACGGACACGGCGGCGCCGGTGCCGGGTTCGGCGCAGCGGCAGCCCGGGGAGCAGGCCGGCGGGCCCGCCCGGGCGGATCGTGCGGAGGCGCCCGGCGGCTCGGCAGGGTCGGCGGGCGGGTATGCGCGTGCGACGGGGCCCGGGGGGCCGATGGCCACCCCGTCCGTCAGCATGCCGCCGGTCGTGCCGCTGACGGAGGTGCCGGTGGACCCGCTCGCACCGGTCGCGCCGCCGTCCGCGGCCAAGGAGACGTCGGGTGTGATTCCGATGGCCGCCGAGGACGAGCCGACCCCGCCCGAGGCGATGCTCCCGCCCCCGGTGGCCCTGGTTCCGCAACCGTCGTTGCATCCCGGGGACGACGGCGCCGAGGTCGAGGAGCTCCAGTTGCGGCTGGCCCAGCTGGGCCTGTTCCACGGACGGGCCGACGGCGTGTACGGCAAGCGGGTGGAAAAGGCGGTGCGGGCGTATCAGTCCTACATGGCCGTCACCAGCGACCCCTCGGGCGTCTACGGCCCGGAAACGCGCCGCTGGCTGGAGGCGGCGACGGTGGAGCCGTCCATGAAGTGAGGGCGCGCCCGGGCGCCGCCGGCGTCAGAACGTGAGCCGCAGCGCGCCGTCCCCGTCCGCCGCGACACGGACCGCGGTGAGGTCGGGGACATGGACATCCGGAGCGTGGACCGCCGCGCGGGGGCCCACGCCCACCACGCGCATACCGGCCGCGCGGGCCGCCGCGATGCCCGCCCCGGAGTCCTCGAAAGCGACGCAGTCGGCGGGCGCGAAGCCCAGTTCCGCGGCGCCCTTGAGGAAGCCCTCGGGATCGGGCTTGCTGGCGCCGACGCGTTCCGCGGTGACCCGTACGCCGGGCATCGGCAGCCCGGCCGCGGCCATACGGGCCCGGGCGAGCTGCTCGTCGGCCGAGGTGACGAGGGCGTGCGGGATCCCGGCGAGGGAGGCCATGAACTCCGGAGCGCCCCCGACCGGCACGACGCCGTCCATGTCGGCGGTCTCCCGGGCCAGGAGGACGCGGTTGTCGGCGTGGTTCTGCTCCATGGGGCGGTCCGGGAGCAGCACGGCCATCGTGGCGTATCCCTGTCGTCCATGGACGACCTCGAGTGCCTTCTCCGGGTCCAGCCCGTGTTCCTCGGCCCAGCGGCGCCAGACGCGTTCCACGACGGCGTCGGAGTTGACGAGGGTGCCGTCCATGTCGAGGAGGAGGGCGGTGGCCTTCATGTGCGCGTACTCCAGGGTGCGGAGACAAGAAACAAGTGGTTCCGCCCGCCGGTCAGGGGGTGCGGGCGAAACCACTTTGTTCCTTCACGATACAAAACCCTCCGGACTCATGCCACCCCCGAACTCCCGTCCGGCCGGACGGGCCGCCCGGCATGACCGACCGGACCCTGGTGCTGCGACCGGAAAGGTTCACCGGCTCGCGCCGCTCCCCCAGCTACCTCCCCCAGCGGTGCCCCCAGGCACGGCACCTCTCCCCCATAGCCCTTCGGACACGAGAGGCACCCCCAGCGTTGTCGCATCGCGCGAGTACGGCCGAGTACTAGCTGCGATCCTCCGCCGTGCGATGCACCGCACCTGGGGGCACCCCGGGGGCACCCCCAGCGGTAGCTGGGGGAAGTAGCTGGGGGAGGTAGCTGGCGGAGGTAGCTGGCGGAGCCGCGAGCTTCCCGGCCAACCTTTCCGGTCACAGCACCTAGCCGCGCGACACCGCCGCGGCGGGCGGGGACGGCTTGGGGCGGCGCGGCTCCCGCACCCCGGCGGGCGGCGGACCTCCGGGTCCGCTTCCGCCGCCGGAGGCCGAGCGGCGCCGGACGAGGAGGCGCAGGAGCAGGATCAGGGGCAGCAGGGGCACGGTCAGCAGAAGCCAGGGTTTCCTCATGCCGTCCACGGTCCGCCCCCGCGCCGCCGGACACCAGGGCACGTCAGCCCGCGATCGCCTCGTACAGGCTGAATCCGGCCAGCGCCAGCATCACCACGGCCGCCACCTTGGTGATCAGCCGCAGCGGCACGTACTTCATCAGCGTCCGGCCGCCCAGGATGCCCAGTCCCGCGACCGACCACAGGGCGAGCACCGCACCGAGGCCGACCGACAGCGGGTCGTCGTAGCGGGCGGCCAGGTTGGCCGTCATGATCTGCGTCAGATCACCGAACTCCGCGACCAGGATGAGCATGAAGCCCGCGCCCGAGACCTTCCAGAAGGACTGGTCGGCGGGCTGCTTGACCTCCTCGTCGTCGTCCCCCTTCTTCAGCAGCAGCATGGCCGCGCCCGCGAGGAAGAGCACCCCGACGATGGCCTGGAGCAGCCGGTGCGGCAGCAGGGTGAGCACGCTGCCCGCGGCGACGGCGAGCGTGACGTGGACGGCGAAGGCGGCGGCGACACCCGCGAAGACATAGGACGCGCGGTAACGGGTGCCGAGCATCAGCCCGGCCAGGGCGGTCTTGTCGGGCAGTTCGGCAAGGAAGACAACGCCGAAGGTGATCGCCATGACGGTGAAGCTGATCACGGGGTGGGTTCCTCAATCGGTCAGGCTGCCCGTACCGAGAGGCGGACCAGGAGAAAAAGGGGTCGCTTCGGCAGGGCAGCGTCAACAGGACACTGCTGCCGAAGGTCTCGCTGGCGGCCGTGAGAACGTCCACCTCCGGGCGCCGGCCGGGGCAGGCCCAGCAGTATGTCGACGGTCCGGCGAAGAGCTACTCCCCTTCTGCACCACCCAGGGTACGGGACGGCTCGTCGCGGTGAAGCCGTCCCCGCGCCACCAACTCCACCACCACGGCGACCGCGATCGCCTGCACCGCCATTAGCGCGACCAGCACGAACAGCTGAACCGCCCCTGCCTGCAGCGGTGACGCCCCGCCCAGCAGCATGCCGACGAACGAGCCGGGAAGTGTGACGAGCCCCACAGTCCTGGTCTGGTCGAGCCCGGGCAGCAGCGCGTCGGAGGCCGCCGGCCCCGCGACCTCCAGCCTGGCCTCACGGTCGAGCAGCCCGATCGCCATCCCGGCCTCGACCTCGCCGCGCCGGGCCGCGAGCTCGTCGAGTGCGCGCCGCCCGCCGAGCACGGTCGCGGTGAGCGCGCCGCCGATGAGGATGCCGGTGACGGGGATCAGCGCGATGCCCTTGACCGGTACGAGGCCGGTGAGCAGCAGCGCGGCGACGACGGGCGCGACTCCCGCGCCGATCGGCAGGGCGACCCACCACCAGGTGCGGTTACGGGTGATACGGCGCCCCGCGGTGCGTACAGCGACCGCGTACATCAACACCAGGAAGCAGAACAGCAGTGGCAGGGACCGCACCACCCACCCGATGAGCGCGGAGACGGCGGCGAGCTGCACGGCCGCGCGCACCCCCGCGATGACGATCTCGCGCGCCCGGCCGCGCCCGCGGTCGGGGGCGAGCCTGGCCCAGGCCGCGACGCCTGCCGCGGTGACGAGCAGAACGGCGAGTACGGCCCCGAGGGTGGCGTTGACGGGCAGCAGGGTGGATGCGGCGAGGCGGGCGGCCATGCGCCCAACCGTACGGGCCCACACATCTTCTGCCGGGATGTCGGACCTGCTCCGACACACCTTGATATGACGTGCTCATGTCGCCAGCCTGTTACCTGGCACCCACCCCGAAGCAACCTGGCGCCGCCAGGCTGGTCCGGCCCGAACGGCCAAGGTCCCCCCATCACAAGGGAGTTCCGCATGTCTCGCATCTACGCGCGTCGAATAGCCCGTCTGTCCGCAGTCGCCGCCTCCGCCGTACTCGCCGTCGCGGCGAGCCTGCTGACCGCCCCCGCCGCCCAGGCGGCCCCGCCCACCCCGGTGGACGCCGCCACCGCCCGCTCCTACCTCGCCGCGCTGACCGTGAAGGCCGAGGGCTCCACGACCGGTTACAGCCGCGACCTCTTCCCGCACTGGAGCACCCAGTCCGGCACCTGCAACACCCGCGAGGTGGTCCTCAAGCGCGACGGCGTCAATGTCGTCCAGGACACCAACTGCGCGGCGGTCAGCGGCAGCTGGTACTCCGAGTACGACGGCGCCACCTGGTCCGCCGCCTCCGACGTCGACATCGACCACGTCGTCCCGCTCGCCGAGTCCTGGCGTTCCGGCGCGAACGGCTGGACCACCTCAAAGCGCCAGCAGTTCGCCAACGACCTGACCCGCCCGCAGCTCATCGCCGTCACCGACAACGTCAACCAGGCCAAGGGCGACCTCGACCCGGCGAAGTGGATGCCGCCGCGCACCGCCTACCGCTGCACGTACGCCCGCATGTGGGTCCATGTGAAGCACTACTGGGGCCTGTCCGTCGACACCGCCGAGAAGTCCGCGCTCCAGTCCGTCCTCAACGGCTGCTGAGCCGGGCGGCTTTCAGAACCTCCCCGCTCTCCCCCGTCTTTCCTTACCGTGTCGCCCGATGCGGGCCGGGCGACGGAGGAGGGCACCATGGCAGCCGGACCGCGGCTCGGACCACTGCTGCGGTACGTCGACCGGGAGTCCGGCTCGTCCGCGACCGTCCGGGTCGAGGCCGACCGTCCCTGCACGGCCGAAGTCCGCTGCGCGGGCGGCGCGGTGCGTACGTTCCAGATCGAAGGACACCACCATGCGCTGATGCCGGTCACCGGCCTGACCCCCGGCTCCGAGACGCCGCACGAGGTACTGCTGGACGGCCGTCACCGGCGGCGGTGTTCGTGCTGTCGGGCGATGTGCACCACGCGTACATCGCGGAGCCGATGTGGGCCGAAGGCGCCCCGGACGCGCGCGTCCTTCAGCTGACCTACTCACCCGTGCACAACGACATCCCCGCCCCGATCCGGCTCGCGTTCCGTTTCGGCTGGAGCCGGGCGGGGCGGCGGCCGGGCCGCGCGTTCACCCGGCACGGGCGGACCGGCCGGCCGCCGGTGGGGATACGCGGGAGGGGCGGGCCGTGGTTCGGCAACCACGTGATGACCCTGACGCCGCGCGGGCGGTCGGCCCGGCTGCGGCTCGACCGAGCGAAGAAGCGCGGGCCGGTGACCGTCCTGGATCACGAGACGGATTAATGTTGAACTTGCAACAACAAGTGAGGGTACCCTAACCTGGGGCTCCGTCCGCCCGTCCCCGTACCGAAGGAGCCCCCGGCCCATGCCCACCCTGACCGAGCGCATAGAGACCGCGCAGCCGTACGCCCTCACCCTCTTCCGCATCGTCACCGGACTGCTCTTCGCCTGCCACGGCGCCGCCTCGCTGTTCGGCGTGCTCGGCGGCGCGATGGGCGGCGGCACCGTCCCCACGGGCGCCTGGCCCGGCTGGTACGCGGCCGTGATCCAGCTCGTCTGCGGCGCCCTGGTCCTGGCCGGCCTGTTCACGCGCGCCGCCGCGTTCCTCGCCTCCGGCTCCATGGCGTATGCCTACTTCTCCGTGCACCAGCCCGAGGCCCTGTGGCCGCTGCAGAACGGCGGCGAGTCCTCCGCGATGTACTGCTGGGCCTTCCTGCTGCTGGTCTTCACCGGCCCGGGCGCCCTGGCCGTCGATCAGCTGCTGGGCGGCCGCCGCTCAAGCGGTCCCGCCGTGAAGACCGACACCCCCGAGGCCGTCGGCGTCTGACGGTCCGAAGAAAACCGACAGTCCGGAGAATCGACGGTCCGGAGAAACTGACAGTGAACCAAAAGGCGCGTCCGTGGGGCGATACGCATTCCCGGGCGCGCCTTTTGCCATTCCCCATTCGAACGAAAGTGATGTTTACGACATCATCCGCACCTAGGCGGTCTTTGAGGAAAACACAGGCGTACGCTGTATAGCCGTCATGCCGCCCCTGCCGCTCCCCCGCGACGTCGCGGCGCGGTCACGTATACGGGGAGTATCGGTGCTGGAGAGTGTGGAGGCCTTGACCGGCAGCCCATGGATCTACGCCGTCGTGGCGGTCTCGATCGTCCTCGATGTGTTCCTGCCCGTCATGCCGAGCGGAGTCCTGGTCATCACGGCCGCCACCGCGGCCGCCGCGGGCTCGGCCACCGTCCCCCACCGGGTCCCCGACATCCTGGCGCTGACGCTGTGCGCCGCCACCGCCTCCGTATTCGGCGACATGGTCGCGTACCGGCTGGCCCGGCGCGGCGGCGAACGCCTGGACCGGGCCATCGCCCGCTCCCGCCGGCTCACCACCGCTCAGCAGCGCCTCGGCACCGCCCTCAGCCGGGGCGGCGGCATCCTCGTCGTCATAGCCCGCTTCGCCCCGGCCGGCCGCTCGGTCGTCTCACTGGGCGCGGGCGCGGCCCAGCGCAAGGTGAAGGAATTCCTGCCCTGGTCGGCCCTGGCGGGCGTGGCCTGGGCCGGTTACAGCGTGGGGCTCGGCTACTTCGGCGGCCAGTGGCTCGGCACGACCTGGCTGGGCACGGCACTCTCGGTGCTCGCCCTCTTCGCGGCCGGCTCGCTCGCGGCATACGTCATGCGCCGGCCCGAGCCCGCTCCGGCTGCCTGACCGGCACCCCGCGGATCTCCAGACCCTCCAGCAGCTTCCTGGTCGCCTCGGCCACTTCGTCCACCGCCCGGTCGAACACCTCCTGGTTGTGCGCGGCGGGCGCGCGGAAGCCGGACACCTTCCGCACGTACTGCAGTGCGGCTGCTCTGATGTCGTCGTCGGTGGCCTCCTCGGGGAGGACGGGCGGGCGAAGCGTCTTGATGCTGCGGCACATGCGTCCAGTGTGCCGCCCGGATCGTTCGGCGCCCATATCGTCGGCACCATGCACGAGGAGCACGACGAGCACCTGGCCGACGCACAGCGCGCCCACTGGCAGGAGGCGTACGCCGCCCACCCCGGCATGTACGGCGACTCCCCCTCCGAACCGGCCGTCCACGCCGCCCACACCTTCCGCGCGGCCGGCGCGACGGAGGTCCTGGAACTCGGCGCGGGCCACGGCCGAGACGCCCTGTACTTCGCCCGCCGCGGCTTCCGCGTCCACGCCACCGACTTCAGCGAGACCGCCCTGGAACAGCTCCGCGCCGACGCCGAACGCGCGGGCCTCGCCGGCTCCGTACGCACCACCGTGCACGACGTACGCGATCCGCTGCCCCTGCCGGACCACTCCGTGGACGCCGTCTTCGCCCACATGCTGCTCTGCATGGCCCTGTCCACCAAGGAGATCCACGCTCTGACCGACGAGGTCCGCCGCGTCCTGCGGCCCGGCGGCACCTTCGTCTACACCGTCCGCCACACCGGCGACGCCCACTACCACGAGGGCATCGCGCACGGTGACGGCATCTTCGAGCACGGCGGCTTCGCGGTCCACTTCTTCGACCGCGGACTCGTCGACGCACTGGCCCGGGGATGGGACCTGGCCGGGATCCACGCCTTCGAGGAGGGCGAACTCCCCCGCCGCCTCTGGCGCATCACCCAGACGGCGCCACGCTGACGTCCCCGGCCGGTCCGGTCAGGCCCCTTGTTCGAGCCTGCGGCCGGTGACCCGCGCCCAGTCGTCCGGACCCCCGTCGAGGACCGCGAGACCGCGGTGCCCGGCACGCTGCAGAATGCTGGCGCCGATCGTGGCACGCTCCCCGCGGGCACAGTGGACGACGGCGTGCGCGGGCACCTCGCAGGTGCGCAGGGGAAGCGCGCCGAGCTCGATGTGGGCCGCGCCCGGGATGTGCCCGGCGGTGTACTCGTCCCGCTGCCGGACGTCGACGACCGGCCTGTCGGCGATCCGGTCCGCGCTGATCAGTTCGAGGGTCCGGCGCTGCCCGCCGTCGGCCGTCCAGGCGTCCATACCGCCGTCGAGATGCCCGGCCAGCCGTTCGTACCCGATCTTCAGCGCCTGCCAGACGATCTCGGCCAGATCCTGACCGGCACCCGTCACGAAGACGATCGGGGTGTCGTCCGGCAGCAGCCAGCCCAGCCAGGTCGCGAACCGACTGCCCAGTGGGATGAACACGGCACCCGGAATGTGCCCAGCGGCGAACTCGTCCCTCGGGCGTACGTCGACGACCTCCGCGCCCCGGCCCAGCAGGGTGTGCACAGCGGCCGTGGTCAGCGGGGCGAGTACGGGATCGGAGTCCAGGACGGCCGGCCCGCGCCGGTTGCGCTCGGCCAGCCGCGCGAAGTACGCCGGGTACGAACCGAGCCCGCCGAGCAGCTTCCGTACGAACGTGTCCTCGTCCGGCGCGGTCAGCAGCGTGTTCGTCTCCTTCTGCGCGCCGATGGTGGAGGTGCGCTCCGCACCGGGCGGGGCGGCGCAGAAGGAACCGGCGCCATGAGTGGGCCAGACGGCCGTCTCCTCCGGGAACTCGGCCAGTCTCCGCAGCGAACGGTACTGGGCACGGGCGAGCTCCTCGGCCCGTTCGGCGCCGAGCAGGTCGGTACGGGCCACCGAACCGACGATCAGCGAGCCGCCGGTGAACAGCCCCAGCTCACATGTGCCGTCCAGCAGCAGAAAGGCGACGTGCTCATCGGTGTGCCCCGGGGTGGCCAGCGTCCGCAGGGTCAGCCCACCGAGGTCCACCTCGTCTCCGTCGCCCAGCGGAGTGTGCGGATACACCCGCCGCCCGGCCGCCGACGCCAGCAGGACGGCGCCTTCGTCGGCGGCGAGCTGCAACGCCCCGGTGAGGAAGTCCGCGTGCAGATGCGTGTCGGCGACGTACGCGACGGCCAGCCGCCGCCGCGCGGCCTCCCGCCGCAGCCCCCGCAGATCCCGGGTCGGATCCACGGCCAGGGCGCGCCCGTCTCCGAGGTCGACGAGGTAGGCGCTGTTGCCGAGCCCCTTGTCGACCAGTGGGATCAGGTGATCGTCCGTGAACCCCATGAGGCCCTCCACCTGCCACGCTACGCGCCGGAGGGTCCTGCCGCGCGGTGTGCGGACGGGGCCCTCGCGGTGCCCTTTCGCGCTTCTGTACCCCGCGGCGCCCGGCCGCCCGGCACATGCCGCACCACGGAACGGGCGCACGCCACACCGCGGCTGAACGTCGCCACCGTCGGAATCATGGCGGGGAACACGCTCGCCCCGCTGTGCGCGTACCTGATGCTCCGCCGGGTGGGTTTCCGCGTCGCACTCGACCGGCTGTGGGACGGGCTGGCACTGGTGTTCCTCGGGGCCCTGGCCGGAATGCTGATCAGCGCGACCACGGGAACCGCTGTGCTGGTGCTGAGCGGCATCCTGCACGCGGACACGTTCTGGTCGGCGTGGTCGGCGTGTCCGGAAAGAGCGCGCGTCGCTACCCGCGGCGGGCGATCGTGATGATCTCCCGGCTCGTACCGCTGACAGGCCCGCGATCCCAGTCACCGTACTGGGCCACGATCTCGAAGCCCGCCTCGGCGAGGAACCCGCCGAGCGTCGCGACGTCGAGGAAGCGCAGGCTCGTACGGTCGACGCGAAGCACAGTGCCGTCGGGCTCGGCCGTCGTCCCGGTGAAGGTGACCACGTCGCCGACGACCGATTCGACCTCGTGCCAGACCGCAGGGAACGGCCGGCCGCATCGGCGATGTCGGACGCGTTCGACGGTTTCCAGTCCTCCCAGGCACGCGCCTGCGGATGGCGCGTCTCGAACGCGAAGCGACCGCCTTCGCGCAGCGCCGCATGGATCGCCGCGAGAGAGGCCCGCAGGTCATCGTCGGCTACGAGGCACTGGAACGCGTGGCTCGCCATCGTCGCGAGCTCGAACTCGCCGCGCCACCCGGCCTCCGCCGCGGTGCCCTCCACCCACTCGATCTCGCCCCGCCGCCGGGCCCGGGCCAGCGCGGCACGGTCCGGGTCGAGGCCGACGAGCCGGCCGGAATGACCCTGCCCCCGTGCACGGTGCAGCATGGCACCGGTGCCACACCCGACGTCCAGGACCGACCCCGCCGCCATGACCAGCTCGCCATATCCCTCGCGACGGAGCTCACGGAAGCCTTGCGGGACACGCTGCGCGTAGCGGAGAGCCGCGGTCACCGCTTACTGGCTCCCGGTCCGGACACCCGTGCCGACGACACCATGGGCCCCACGCTGCCGGCGGCGGCGTTCGGTTAGCAAGCGACGCCCACTCAACCATGACGAGAAGTCCCGGACTGAGTCCGGGGCTTCTCTACACACGGCTCCGGAGGCTTCTTGTGCGTCCTGCGTTCTGGCAGGTCAGCGCGCGCACGCTGCTTCGCAGGGCCCGAGCTGTCCACAATTAGTCCATGGCATCGGACCGACCCGTCGTCTAGCCTCGTCCTGCCTGCGTCGGCCGGCAGCTGTAGACCCGCAGCACCGGCCCGTTGTGGAGGGTGCCAGCCCGTTCGAGCCAGGCCAGGTGGGCTGACATCCGCTTTGGGAGTTCGATCCGCCTGTCGTCTCTACGCTACTCAGCGGTTTCCAGTCGGCACTGTTGGCTCCACGACCAACCTTCACGATGCACGGTCGTCCATCGCCGTTGATGTCAGGCTTGGATGTCAACTGTTGACCTCAACTGCGCTTCAGGTTTTACGCTCCCGGCATGACGATCACGGAGTACTCACGGGACCGGCTTGCTGCCCAGCCCATCGGCTACTGGAGCGGGGTCGCAAACGAGATCATCGTCGGCAGCATCCGTGCCGCCCTCGCGGAGGAAGGGCTCACACAACCGCACTGGTGGGTCCTCAACCACATCGCCGGTGCCCCCGCGCAGTGGACCCGCGTCTCCCTCACTGCCAAGCTCTCCCCCTTTGACCGCCAAGACACCGACTTTGAGGCCGTCTACGCCGACCTTGCCTCCCGCGGCTGGACTGCGGAGCTCAATGGCTGCCTCTCACTCACCGATGCTGGCGAAGAGGGACGACAGCGCGCGAGGGTCCGCAACCTCAAGGTTCACGAGCAGATGCACAACGGCGTGGAGACTGACGACTATGTCACCACCCTGAACGTGCTCCGCCGGATGATCGCCAACCTCGGAGGCAATAGCGAACTCCCGTAGCTGCCGACCGGCTGTGCCTGTCCGTAGCTGCAGACGCGGCATACTCAGGCGCCAGTCAAGCCCACAGGTACTACCAGATGCCGAAGAAGTGACGGACCGGGCCCCTGACCTGCGTCCGCATAATCGATCAACGCTGCGACCTGCGACTTAGCTGTCGACGGTTGTCAACGTTGGTCGTCGTTGAGCACCCCCGCACGGCCCAGAGACGGCCCGAGCGGGGGTGCCGTGGTGTGCCCCTCGATGCGAACTACAGGCGTGAAGGTCGCTGAGGTTTGCCGGGTACGTCAGGAGGGTTGTGAGGATCAGCGACGGTCAACGCCGGTCCGCACGGTTGCTGTACTCCGCTGCTGTACCGCACGCCCTGCGTAAAGCGTGGTCAGCAACGCCAAGACGTCTGCGTACGCGCTGACGACATCAGCGGCCACGCCCCACACAATCACGATGACCACCAGCACCGTGATCACCCACGGCTTCAAGCCGGGGTTTGACAGGCCCCACGGGGTACGGGTCACACTCACGCTTGGACCTCCAAAGGGTTCATGGCCCACCTCGTTGCCTCGCCGGGAAGCCTGTGCGACGGGGTGGGCTTTGCTGTGCGCCCATGATGGATACGAAAGACGGCTAATGCCAAGCTGGCAACCTTTTCAAACACGGGAGGTCCGCAACGTAGTTGATCTGGTTTTCGCGGCTCCAGAAACGCGTAATAGTAAACTGAGAGAAATGCCTCTGACCTGGGTAAGCAATCGTTCAGCTGGCCTCCATACCACACACCCATGACAGCGGGTACATCCAATCGAGATCTGTGCAGGTGCCGGAGGTTGCAAATATCCCCCTGCATGCAGATAAATGGGCGTGACGTGAATCACTAGGCCCGCTATGCGTCGTTAGGTCGGTGGAACGGCTTTGGCGCGAGTGATCATGGCCCATTACGCTGGCCCGCGGATCGGGCAGGCTTGTGGACCTGCCCGTTAGTGCCCGATTTTGGGCCATGATCTTCGAGGCTCGCGCCAAAGTGGCTGCCTAAAGCCGTGGAGCCGACCGCCCCAGCCACAGAGGGGTTTCCCCCTCAGCCCACCCTCGCCGTATGGCGTGCGGCCGGCGGCCGGGACGGAGCGGGGCGAAGACAGGAGCGTCGGCCCGGACGACGGGCCGCGCGCCGCCGCGCCGTGCGCGGCGGGAGCGCCTTGGCGAGTGGCTGCCGTACTGGCTCGACAACATCGTCAAGCCGCGACGGAAGAAGACCACCGCCGCCAAGTACGAGGTGCACGTCCGGCTCTACCTCGTTCCGATGCTCGGCTCCAAGCGGCTGGAGTCTCTCAGCGTCGCCGACGTGCGTCGCTTCCTCGTCCAGCTGGAGAAGAAGACGAGCGCCGCCACGGCCAAGGAGTCGCACCGCGTCCTGCGCACCGCCCTCACCGCGGCCTGCCGTGAGGAGCTGGTGACCCGGAACGTCGCGACGCTCGTCGAGCCGCCGACCGTCGCCGCCCGGGAGCTGTCCCCCTGGTCGCTGGACGAGACGCTCGACTTCCTCTCCGCTGCCCGGAAGGACCCGCTGTACGCCGCCTTCGTGCTCGCCATCGCGCTCGGCTTCCGCCGGGGCGAGATCGTCGGTCTTCGCTGGGAGAACGTCGACCTCGACAAGCGGGAGATCCGGGTCAGGACGCAGCGCCAGCGGGTCGCCGGGGGAGATCTACGAGGACGATCCCAAGGGGCGTCGGCGCAAGCAGACGCTTCCCCGGCCCGCGATCTGCGTCGCTCCCCTGCGGTGGCAGCGTCTCAAGCAGGCCGCGATGCGCGAGCGCGCCGGGGAGAAGTGGACGGACACCGGCTACGTCTTCACCACCCGGACGGGACAGCCCATCGAGCCGCGCAACCTCTACCGCTCGTTCACCCGCGTCGCAAAGAGCGCCGATCTTCGCGTCATCCGGCTCCACGACGCCCGGCACGGTACGGCGACCCTCCTCACCGCCGCAGGCGTCGCTCCCCGCGTCATGATGGAGATCCTCGGACACAGCCAGATCGCTGTCACGATGAACGTCTACACCCACGTCGTCCAGGACACGCAGCGGGAGGCCGTGAGCCACATGGACCGGCTGCTCAGGAGGCGTCCCCGGTCGTGAGCGACCGCCCCCGTTGATGTCAGAAATGGATGCCAAAGGCCCCCTACCAAGATCGGTAGGGGGCGTGCTGGTGGGCGCGGACGGTTTCGAACCGCCGACATCTGCTTTGTAAGAGCAGCGCTCTACCCCTGAGCTACGCACCCGCGGATGAACCAACAGGGTACATGGCCGACCCGGGAGGGTCGCAAACCGATGGGCGAGGGAGAGGGGGGTTAACCCCACCTTGGATCCGGTAGGCGGCTGGATCGTCGCGGAGGGGCGCGGCTCGTAACGTGGAGGGACTGGTCAGGCCACTTCTGGGGGAGATCACCATGGCACTCCGTACGCGCACCCGCACCGCCCTGCTCGCTGCGGCCGGCTCCGTAGTCGTCGCGCTTGCCGCCACAGGGTGTGGTGAGGCGAGCGCGGAGGACGCGCCCGTGGAGCGCAAGGCGTTCGCGTTCTCCGGGAAGACGCTGACCGTCGACACGGACAATGCGGACGTCACGCTGGTGCCGGCCGACGTGAAGGACGTGGAGGTCACGCGGCAGGTCAACGGGTGGGTGTTCATGGGCAACGGGCCCGACGCCACCTGGGCCATGAAGGGCGACCGGCTGACGCTGCGGGTGAAGTGCAGCGGAATAGCCTCTGACTGCGAGGCGCGGCATGAGGTGAAGGTGCCGCGCGGGGTGACGGTGGTCGTGGAGGGGGACAACGGGGACGTGACGGCGTCCGGCTTCGACACCGGGCTGACGGTGCGGTCGGACAACGGGGACGTGACGGTCAGGGATGTCCGTGGCGCGCTGGACCTGGGCAGTGACAACGGGGACATCACCGTGACGGGGGCGAGGGGCAAGGTCGCGGGGGTGACCAGCGACAACGGGGACGTGCAGCTCGGCTTCACCGTCGTTCCGGACCGGGTGAAGGCCGAGAGCGACAACGGGGACATAGAGGTCAGGCTCCCGAAGGGGGTGTACAAGGTCACCGCGGAGAGTGACCTGGGGGACGTCGACGTCAGCGTGGACCGCAGTGACAGCAGTGCCCATGCGGTGACCGCTCGCAGCGACAACGGGGACATCACGGTGCGCCGTGCGGGCTGATGCGAACTAACAGGCCCGTGTGTTCGTCCTTACCTGGTGGGAGAATGACCGGAACAGGCGGACACAGCACGGGAGTGGGATGTGAGCGGCAGGAGAGCCGGTGCGGTCCGGGATGTGCTCGCGCTGGTACTGCTGCCGGTGCCCCTGATGGTGGCCGCGCTGCCGGGGGCGTTCGCCGGCGGGGGAACGCGTCGATGGTTCGGCGGGCGCGGGGAGAGCGTGCGGGCCGATGCGCAGGCGGCGAAGGACGCGGCGGCCGCGGCCTTCTACGAGCTCGACACGGCCCAGCGCGATCTGCGGATCTCGATCGAGACGATCACGGCCGTGGACGACTCGCCCGCGGCGCGCCGGGCTCAGGAGGGCTTCGCCTCGCTCGGGCGGCGTATCGACGAGGTCAGCCAGGCGTACATCAGCGCCGTCGACGCGCATGACCTGGACCGGGACGATCTGGAGGCGGCTGTCGCGTCGCGGGCGCGGACCGAGCTGACGAAGGCGAAGGACGAGCTGCTGCGGGTCAAGGGTGACCTGGAGCGGTTCGGGCAGGGGCTGGGGCCGCTGCTGGAGAAGGCGGAGACGCAGCTCGCCCGGCTGGCGCCGGCCGTGGAGCGGGCGCGGCAGGCGCTCCTTTCCGCGAGTACCGCTCTCGATTCGGCGCGGGGCTCCGGTCTGAGAGCGGATGATCTCGCCGCCCGGCTCGCGGCTCTCGCGCCCGAGCTGACCAAGCTCAACCAGGGCGCCGGGCGGCACGGCGTGGCGGAGACCCTGCAGCGCGCCGATCATGTGCTGCGTGAGGCCGAGGCCGTACGGAGCGAGGCCGAGCAGCTGCCCGAGCGGGCGGCCGAGATCGACCGCCGGCTCGTCTCCCTTCGGACCCGCGCCCAGGCCCTCACCACCCGGGCCGGCGCCGTCGACCCGGTGCTCAGCGAGCTGCGCCGCCGTTTCGCCGCCGCCTGCTGGCAGGACCTGCAGCACGTGCCGGAGCAGGCCGTGGTCACTGTCCGCCAGGCGGAGGAGAAGCTCAAGGAAGCCGGCAAGGCCCGGGAGGAGCAGCGGTGGGCGGATGCCACGGCCCTGCTGGCGACGGTCCGGGCGCTGCTGAATTCCACGGACGAGGCGGTGTCGGCGGCCGGGGACCGGCTGCAGCGGCTCAACGCCGTCGCCAAGGATCCGCAGCAGGAGATCGAGCGGACCCGGTTCGCGATCAGGGACGCCCAGCGGCTGGCGATGGCCGGACGCAGCACCCCGGATCCGCGCCACGCGCGCCCGCTCGACGATTCGGTGGCCCGGCTGGACCGTGCCGTCGCCGGTCTGCAGAGCGGTCGGCACCCCGATTACTGGCGCTTCCTCACGGAGACCGAGACGGTCCGGCAGACCGTCGCCCGAGTGGTCGCCCAGATCCGCGGTGAGCGCGGCGCCGGCGCGTAGGAGAGTCGTTAGTCTGGGGGCATGCCACGTTACGAGTACCGGTGCCGCTCCTGCGGTGACACGTTCGAGCTGAGCCGTCCGATGGCCGAGTCCTCCGCGCCGGCCGCGTGCCCCGCCGGGCACGAGGACACCGTCAAGCTGCTTTCCGCGGTGGCCGTGGGCGGGACGAAGTCCGCGCCCGCCCCGTCGGGCGGTGGCGGCGGCGGCGGTTGCTGTGGCGGGGGCTGCTGCGGCTAGCTTCCAGGGGGAAGTCCCTCCAGCGGTCAGCGCTTTCGGGAGAGCGTCATGCCGTCCGCGACCTGCAGCATGAGGCTCTCCATCCGCTCGTCGGCCGCGACGTGGTCGTTGAACTTCCGGATCTCGGCGGGGGCGTCGGTCGCCGCCGGGTCGACCACGCGGCCGCCGAAGAAGACGTTGTCCGCGGCGATCACACCGCCCCGGCGCATCCGGGGCACGAGCTCCTCCCAGTACGGGATGTAGTTGGCCTTGTCCGCGTCGATGTAGGCGAAGTCGATGTGCGGCTCGCCCGGCATCGCCCTGAGCGTGTCCAGCGCCGGGGCGATGCGCAGCTCGATCCGGTCCGCGACGCCCGCCTTCGCCCAGGCCTCGCGGCCGTACGCCGTCCACTCCTCCGAGATGTCGCAGGCGATCAGCTTGCCGTCGGCAGGCAGGGCCTGCGCCATGGCGAGGGCCGAGAAGCCGGTGAAGGTGCCGACCTCGACGACGTGGCGGGCATCGACGAGCCGGACCAGGAAGGCGAGCAGCGAGGCCTGTTCCTCGGCGGACTGCATGCCCGCGTAGTCCGGGAGCCGGTCGTACGTCGTCGTGACGAGCTCGCGCTGTACGGCGTCCAGCGGCGGGTTGTGCGCCAGCATGTAGGCGTACAACCCGTCTGTCATCTTCGTTGTGTTGCCCTTGCTCATGCCGCGACTATAGGTCCTGTGCGACCGGACAGGACCTAACCGGCGGAACGGCTGAACTGCCGAAGGATCTCCTCTCCCGCCGCCGCACCCCTCTCCGTGAGCGCGGTGAGGTGCGGCGCGGTCCAGCCACTGTCGGCCAGCTCTCCGTGTCCGGGGCGCCAGGCCCGGTCGGCGGCCAGCAGCAGATCGGCGTCGAGCAGTGAGTCGCCCGCGGCAAGGGTGAGCGTCGCGCCCGTGCGGCGGGCCACCTCGTGCATGGCGGCGCTCTTCGTCAGCGGCTTCGGTACGGCGTAGATCTTGCGTCCCTGGAGCGACACCGTCCAGCCGCGCTGACCCGCCCAGGCGGCGAGTTCCTTCACCCAGTCCCTGGGCAGCAGCTCACGTTCGACGACGAGGTAGGTGAAGAGGTCCTCGGCGACCCGGTGCTTGCGCAGCCACGCCGGGTCGGCGGTGGCGGCCACATGCGCCTGTACGTCACCGAGGGGGGCGCACTCCTCGGCGAGGCGCGCGGCGACCCGCCGCTGCCAGTCGCGGTCGGCCACGCCGTCGACGAGCAGATGCCCGCCGTTGGCGCAGATCGCGTACTTCGGCGCCGGCCCGGGCAACTGGACGCGCTGGTACTGCTTGCGGGTACGCGTCGTGGTCGGTACGAACACGGTCGTGGCGGCGAGCCGTTCCAGCAGCCCGGCCGCGGCTTCCGTCATGTACGAGAGCGGCTTGCCCTCGTACACCTCGACGCACAGCAGGCGCGGTGCCCGTGCGTCGGGCACGCCGAGTTCGAGTGCGGCGGACGAATAGATGAGCGTACGGTCCAGATCACTGGCCACGAGCACGGTGGACTCGGTCACTTGGCAGCCACCGCCTTGCCGTCGGCGCCGGTCGCCCCGCGCGTGTACTGGGGGTGGATCAGCCCGACGCAGCTGTACGGCAGGTCGTCGACCTCCTCGACGGGTACGTCCCGCTGTTCCGCGAGCAGCCTCACATGGTCGAGGTCGGCGCCCGCCCCGCGCTTGGCCAGTACCTTCCAGGGGACGCGACGCAGCAGGACCCGGGTCGTCTCGCCGACACCGGGCTTGACGAGGTTGACGTCGTGGATGCCGTGCTCCTCACTGATCCGCTCGACCGCGGCCCAGCCCTCCCAGGTAGGGGTGCGGTCTGCGGACTGGAGCGACTTGACGTCCTCGGCGACCTCGGCGGCGACCGCGCCGAAGCGGGCGGTGACGGCGTCGAGGAAGTGGCCGGAGACATCGGCACCGGCCAGCTCGCGGTAGAACTTCGCGCCGTGGAAGTCGGCCGGCCCGATCAGGCCGTCGCGCAGGACGGTGCGGGATATCAGGCCGGAGACGGTGGAGTTGAGGCAGGCGGAGGGGATGAGGAAGTCCTCGCGGGTGCCGTATGTGCGCACGCAGGAGCCCGGGTCCGCGAGCACCGCGATCTCCGGGTCGAAGCCGTCGAACGCGCTGAGGGCGTCGGCCAGTTCGCGGGTGATCGCGCCCTTTCCGGTCCAGCCGTCGACGAACACGACGTCCGCCGGGTCGTGGTGGGCGGCCAGCCAGCGCAGCGCGTTGGTGTCGATGCCGCGGCCGCGCACGATGGACACGGCGTAGTGCGGCAGGTCCAGCGCGTGCCGGTGCTGCGCCCAGCGGCGCATCAGTACACCGACAGGGGTGCCGGCGCGGGCCAGCGAGACCAGGACGGGACGCGGCGACCTCTCTGCCAGCACGGTCTCGGTGACCGTGCCGACGGCCCGGGCGATCCGGTCCGCGGAGGCGTCGAGGGCGGCCCGGAACAGCGCCTGGTACCGCGCACTCGGCTGGTACTCGACGGGCAGGGACTCCGCGTAGTGTGCGCCGCCGGACTGGATGGCCTCCTCGCGTTCCTCGGTGGGTGCCTCCAGCTCCACCTGGGAGAGGTCCTTGAGCAGCCAGCCGACCTCGTCCGGGGCGTAGGAGGAGAAGGCGGGTCCGCGGAGTGGCTGGGACAGTTCGAGCAGCTCGGGCATCGGCGGGTCCAATGGTCGAGGTACGTAGGAGGGAACGACGGCCAGCACGACATGCGGAACATGTGCGGCGAGCCGGTCCAGCAGGCCGCCCGGGGCGTGCAGTCCGGGGGTGTCGGCGGTGGAGTCGACGACGGCGACCACGGCGTCGAAGCCGGCGCCGGCGACGTTGTAGGCGTAGCGGTCGCCGGGCCCGTCGGCGGGCGCGTCGTGCGCGGGGAACGCGATCCGGGTGCGGATGGCGTACCCGGGGTCGTCGACGGCCAGCACGGGCGACCGGGTGGTCGTCGAGTAGCGGACGTCGGCCCCGGCGCGCTCCAGCGCGAGCGCAAGCCTGAGCGGCGCGTACATCAGCTCCTCGAATCCGAGAACGAGGACACGCCGCGCGCCGCCGACCGCGCTGGAGATACGTTTCGCCATGTCCGGCAGCGCGGCTTCCAGAGCATCCCGGTGAGCCGGGGTGAAGCCATGACGTCCGCCGTCCGGTACCGCGGCCGGCCAGTCGAGGTCCACGCGGACGGCGCGGGCACCGTGCCCTGGGGGCGAGTCCGCGGAGGACGCCCCGGACATGGCGTGCTCGTGCTGGGCGACCAGGGCCTGGCCCTTCTCGAGCACCCCCTCCGGGAGGGTCACCGTGCCGGAGGCGGTAGCGATCAGGTCGATCCTCGCGCCGACCTCGGCGGCGAAGGCGTTCAGCCGAGCCCGGTCCCGCGGCGAGCGCATGTCGATCAGGGCGACGATCACATACCGCTCGCGCGGATAGCGCTCGTGCAGCGCGCGGATGGTGTTCAGCACGGTGTTGCCCGTCGAGAACTCGTCGTCGACCAGCACCAGCGGGCCCTCGCCCGCCAGCAGGGCGGCGTCCTCCGGCAGCAGCAGATGCGAGGTGGCGTGGGAGTGGGACTCCTCGAATCCGCCGGCACGTGCGACGCCCTCGACCGGGCGACGCGTCGAGTGGAGGTACGGGGCCGGACCGAGGCCGTCCGCGACGGAGTGGCCGAGGCCGGTCGCCGTCTCCGCGTAGCCCAGGACGACGGCGCTCCGGGCGGCCGCTCCGCCCAGCAGGTCGCGCACCCGCAGGCCGAGTGCGAACCCGTACCCGTACACCACCGAGGGGCGCTGCGGCACATGCTTGCCCAGCACGTTGGACACCAGCAGATGCGCCCGCTTGGGGTTGCGACGCAGCGCCAGTCCCAGCAGATCGCTCAGCTTCTCGTCCCCGTCGATCCGGACTCCCAGCCGCTCAGCGACCCACGTTCCCGACCACACCACGTCGTTGTTCCTCCGGTTCAGCCGGTGAGCCCGGCGGTCAGCAGATCCACGAAGCCGATGTCCTCGCGCGCGACGCCGAAGACCTCGGCGCGCAGCAGGGTCCGTTCGGCCCAGGCGCGATGCGGCTTCACCTCGTTCATCTTGTTCGTGTACGCGGAACGCATCACGCCTCCCCCGCCCCGTTCCGGCCGCAGGATGTCCTGTGCGTCACTGAACTCCTCATGACTGACCACGGACAGTGCGTGCACCGGCATCACATGGGTGGGGTGGATGCAGGTCTTGCCCAGCAGGCCGTTGGCACGGTCGAGTTCGATCTCGCGCAGCAATCCGTCGAGGTCGTGCTGGATGAGCTCGTCGCGCAGTTCCTCGGCGCGGCCCTCCAGGAAGGGGCTGCGCCGCAGCAGCGGCTTGAACATGCGCTCCTTGAGCTGGAAGTACTCCCACACCGGGCCGGTGATGGTGAAACCGGTGCCGTCGGCGCGTCCCAGCACGTTGACGACGTCCGCGATGACGCCGGCGACGATCTGTACGTCGTAGGCGGTCATGTCGGGCGAGCGGCGCAGCCCGTAGGCGGAGCAGAAGTCGGTGACGCCGAGCCGCAGCGCGAGGACCTGCTCGCGGTACTTGCCGACGGTGCGGGCGATGCCGACGACGGTTTCGGCGCGGGTTTCCAGGTGGAGCAGTTCGGGGGATTCGAGCACGGGCATCGCGAACAGTCTGCGCCCGCCGGCGGTTTCCGCGGTGGTGAGCGCCTCCAGGAATGGAGTCCCGCGCACCTCGTTGAACTTCGGCAGCACGAATCCGGACAGCAGCCGCCCCGAGGGCCCGAGCCTGCGGACCAGGTCGGGGATCTGGTCGGGTTCGCGGACCCTGATGAACAGCAGCGGCACATCGCCGCCCCGGGCGTCGAGATCGGCGAACTGCCGGACCAGATTGACCTCGGCACCCTCGACCTCCGCGTCGCTGATCGAGTCCTCCAGGCAGAGCACCATGGATACCACTCCGCGCGCGCCCTGCTTGAGCACGTCGTCGGCCAGCCGGGGCCGGGTGGCGGGGCTGTAGAGCGTGGCGCCGAGGGCGGCGGAGAGCACCCGGGCGGGAGAGCCAAGGCTGAATTCACATGGTTCCTGGTGGAACAGAGCCTGCCGGGCAGCAGGCGGAATATGCCCGAAATGTCGCATAAAGTCCCCCGTCTTGCCTCTGCGGCCCAGATGTCAGGTGGCCGGTAATAGTACGTAGAGAGGGGTGTCGCAAGTTCCCCGTGTGCGTGAAATTCAGGTAACTCGCCGCGTTCGTCAGCCTGTCCGGGGCATCCCGGAACCGGGCCCCGCGTTGTCCCCGCACGCGTGGGGAGGGCAGGATGACGGGCATGACGCACGCGATGCTGAAGGGCTCGAACGTCCCGCTCGACGCGACGGCGGTACGCGCCGTGCTCCGCTGGACCGCCGGCGCCGACGTCCCCGATGTGGACGCCTCGGCGCTGCTGCTGGCCGCCGACGGCCGTGTGCGCTCCGACGACGACTTCGTCTTCTACAACCAGCCCCGGCACCCCTCCGGTCTGGTGCGGCGGCTGCCGAAGAAGCACACCCCCGAGGGGCTGACCGACACCGTCGAGGCGGACCTGGCGGCGCTGGACCCCTCGGTGGAGCGAGTGGTGATCGCCGCGTCCTCGGACGGCGCGACCTTCCGGTCCGTACAGGACCTGCGGATCCTGATCCATTCCACCGACCCCGCAGGACCGGACACCCCGCTGGCGTTCTTCGAGGTGATGGCGGAGACCGGCGAGGAGACCGCGATCATCTGCGGGGAGCTCTACCGGCGCGGTGAAGGCTGGAAGTTCCGCGCGGTGGGGCAGGGCTATCCGACCGGTCTGATCGGTCTGGCCACGGAGTACGGCATCTCGGTGGACGAGGACGCGGAGGACGCGGACGACACCGCGGGGCCTGGCGACACCACGGGCAGCGCGCCCGTGACGCCGCTCTCCCAGCAGCCGGCCACGGCCGCCGAGCAGCCCGCCGGAACCGGGTACGGCTACCCGCAGCCGACCGCGGCCCCGCTGCCCCCGGAGCAGCCCGCACCCGCCGGCGAGCCCGTGTACGGGTATCCGCAGCCCACGTCGGCCCCGGCCGGCGAGCCGGGCCGGCCCGCCTACGGCTACCCCCAGCCGTCGGCACCGGCATCCGCCCCCGGCACCGCAGGGTACGGCTACCCGCAACCGGGTTCGCAGCCCCCGGCCGGGGCGCCGGGCGCACAGCCCGCCTACGGCTATCCGCAGCCGGGTTCCCAGCTCCCGGCAGCACAGTCGGCCTACGGCTATCCACAGCCGGCCGCGGCAGCGGCCCCCGCGCCGGACCCGAGCTTCCGGCTGCCGCCGATGGGGCCGCAGTTCATCCGGAACTGAACGGGTCCGGGGCCTCAGACCTTGGAGGTCTTGTAACCCCGGCCCCACTGCAGGCCCCATCCATAGAGACGGTCGAGCTCGGCCTGGAAGCCGTAGACGAACTTCACCTCGCGGCGCACGACGAAGTCGCCCTTGACGTTCTCGATGGAGACGACGGCGCAGGACCGGGCCTGCGGGTGGCGCTCGTCGAGCTCGATCTCGATTCGCGGTCCGTTGCTCGGATAGAGCGTCACCTTCGCGTGCGTACGGTCGAACGCCGGCGTGCGGTCGTATATGTAGACGAAGACCAGCAGCCGCTTGATCGACTCCCGGTGGTCGAGATTGACGAAGACCGTCTCACCGGACGGCGCCCCGAACCGGTCGTCGCCGCTGAGCTGGACGTACGGCGGGGAGTTGAGGCTGCCGAAGAAGCCGCCCAGCGGCTGCACCACGCCCTTGCTGCCGTCCGTCAGTTCATAGAGGCAGCCGAGGTCGAGGTCGACGTTGACCATGCCCTGGGTGTGCGCCTGCACCACATCGGGCTTGAAGAGCTTGAAGGGGTGGCGCAGCAGTCCGTTCTGCTTGGAACGGCCTCCGATGTCGGAGGTGCGCATCCGCCAGGAGAGGTTGACGCGCAGGTTGCCGTTCGCCGCACCCTGCTTGTCGAGCGAGACCGCCGGGCGCCGCTTGGTCAGCTCGATGGAGTTGGTCGCGGCACTGCCCGTGTCGAAATGCGGCGTCCTACGCGGCCACAGGCCGTCCCAGAAGGCCATCCCCCACCCCCATGTGTCTTGGTTCGTCACCGCTTGTACGACCGCTTGTACGGCCGCTTGCACGGCCGCGGGGCGGCCCGAGACACGCCGCCTCGTAGCCGCCCCGCTCAGAGCGTTCCGCATTTGCCGCCGGGTCACACCCCGGAAGGCACCTGCGCCTTCTCGTCGGAGCTCTCCCCGCCCTCTGCGGCGAGCGCGCGGTTGCGCCGCACCGAGGACCAGAAGGACCAGGCGATCAGGACGACACCGACGAGGCCGGTGATGACCTCGTTGATCTCGTACTGGATGGTGATCATAAGGATGACCGCCAGTGCGCCGATCGCGTAGTGCGCGCCGTGCTCCAGGTAGACGTAGTCGTCCAGGGTGCCCTGGCGGACCAGATAGACGGTGAGCGAACGGACGTACATGGCGCCGATGCCGAGGCCGAGCGCCATGAGCACGATGTCGCTGGTGATGGCGAAGGCGCCGATGACACCGTCGAAGGAGAAGGACGCGTCCAGGACCTCCAGGTAGAGGAACATGAAGAACGCGGCCTTGCCGGCGAGGGCGACCGCAGAAACCTTCTTGCCGGTCTTCTTGGCCTCTTCCTCGGCCTCGTGCTCGCGCTCTTCCTCCTCCTCGAGCTTGTTCTCGAAGTAGCTGGAAAGCCCGCCGACGATCAGATAGGTGATCAGACCGGCGATACCGGAGATCAGCACGGTCTGGGCCTTGTCCACATGCGCGCCACCGTGCTGGTGGGCGTGGGTGGCGAAGGTCATCGAAGTGATCAGCAGAACGATCAGCGCGATGCAGACCGACAGCATGTCGACCTTGCCGAGCTTGGCCAGCGGCCGCTCCAGCCAGCTGAGCCACTTGATGTCCCGGTCCTCGAAGACGAAGTCGAGGAAGATCATCAACAGGAACATGCCACCGAACGCGGCGATCGCCGGATGAGCGTCGGTCACCAGCTGCTTGTACATGTCGGGGTTGTTGATCGCGAGGTCGACCGCCTCGATCGGCCCCAGCTTGGCGGTGACGGCGACAATCACGATGGGGAAGACAAGCCGCATGCCGAACACGGCGATCAACACGCCGACGGTGAGGAAGATCTTCTGCCAGAAGGCATTCATCTTCTTCAGAATTCCGGCGTTGACCACCGCATTGTCGAACGACAGCGAGATCTCGAGGATGGACAGGATCGCCACGACGCCGAATGCGCTCCACCCCCCCGTAGAGCACCGCTGCGACCAGGCCGAGCGCGGTGACCGCAAACGACCACCCGAAGGTTTTCAGAACCACTGTCTTCCCCATCGCTTTACGAAACGTTGACCCCGAAGTCTAGGGCGATGCCCCTCAGACCGGATGCGTACCCCTGTCCCACCGCCCGGAACTTCCATTCGCCGCCATAGCGATAGAGCTCACCGAAGATCATCGCGGTCTCCGTCGAGGCGTCCTCGCTCAGGTCGTAGCGCGCCAGCTCCTGGCCGTCCGCCTGATTCACCACACGGATGAACGCATTGGTGACCTGACCGAAGGTCTGGCCGCGGTTGTCCGCGTCGTGAATGGAGACCGGAAAAACGATCTTGTCGCAGTGGGCCGGCACCTGTGTGAGGTCCACCAGCAGTGATTCGTCGTCGCCCTCGCCCTCACCGGTGAGGTTGTCACCGGTGTGCTCCACCGAGCCCTCGGGGCTTCTGAGGTTGTTGTAGAAGACGAACCACTCGTCGCCGAGCACCCGGTTGTTCTGGCACAGCAGGGCGCTGGCGTCGAGGTCGAAAGGCGCTCCGGTGGTGGAGCGCGCGTCCCAGCCTAGCCCGACCATCACCTGGGTGAGGTTCGGTGCGGCCTTGGAGAGGGAGACATTGCCCCCCTTGGCGAGCGTGACACCCATGATCGTGATCCTCCCCTGGTCTATGTACGGGAAAACACACCGAGGCGCGTCCGGCGCCGGCCGGGACGCGCTCGGCGAGTGAGCCGAAGGGGGCGCGCCGCTGTCGAAAGGGAGTGGGGGCACCTCCCGGCGGTAGCCGGGGGAGCGCACAGGGTCCCGCAGGCGGCAGTCGATATGCGGCTGCCGCCGTGTGAGGCACCCGAGCACGATCGACCGTCGACAGCGGCTTGAGCGCCCCTGTGGGGGTCCCCCGGACGAAGTCTGGGGGAGAACCGAGCCCTGAAACAAGGGGCGAGTGAGCCGAAGGGAGCGCGCCCCTGCCGAAAGGGAGTGGGGGGCACCTCCCGGCGGTAGCCGGGAGAGCGCACAGGGTCCCGCAGGCGGCAGTCGATATGCGGCTGCCGCCGCGTGAGGGACCCGAAGCCGCATCGATGCGGCTCCGCCGCATGGTCGACCGTCGGCAGAGGCTTGAGCGCCCCCTTGGGGTCCCCCCGGACGGAATCCGGGGGGACCGAGCCCTGAAATCAAACGTTGACGCCGAAGTCCTGCGCGATGCCGCGCAGGCCGGACGCGTAGCCCTGGCCGATGGCACGGAACTTCCACTCCACGCCGTTGCGGTAGAGCTCGCCGAAGACCATCGCGGTCTCGGTCGAGGCGTCCTCGCTCAGGTCGTAGCGCGCCAGCTCCTCGCCGTTGGCCTGGTTCACCACGCGGATGAACGCGTTGCGGACCTGACCGAAGGACTGCTGGCGGGTCTCCGCGTCGTAGATGGAGACCGGGAACACGATCTTGGCGACATCGGCCGGCACCGAGGCCAGGTTCACCTTGATCTGCTCGTCGTCGCCCTCACCCTCACCGGTGAGGTTGTCACCGGTGTGCTCCACGGAGCCGTCCGGGCTCCTGAGGTTGTTGAAGAAGACGAAGTTGCCGTCCGAGGCGACCTTGCCCTCCGCGTTGGTCAGCAGGGCGCTGGCGTCGAGGTCGAAGTCGGTACCGGTCGTCGTACGGACGTCCCAGCCCAGGCCCACGGTGACCGCGGTCAGGTTGGGGGCGGCCTTGGTCAGCGAGACGTTGCCGCCCTTGCTGAGGCTGACTCCCACGAGTCCTCCCATTTGGGTTCCAGGGGCAGCGCCCCCGCTATTCGTTGGCATCGGATCAACGAGTTGATCCTAGTGACCGGTTCCCGGCCGAGACATTCCCTTCGCCGGAAGGCTCAGAGACTGTCGAGCGCCTTGATGTACTCGTTCAGGTCACGGGCGTCGGGCAGGGCGTTGACGACGGTCCAGCGGACCACGCCCTCCTTGTCGATGATGAAGGTGCCGCGCACCGCACAGCCCTTGTCCTCGTCGAAGACGCCGTACGCGCGCGAGGTCTCGCCGTGCGGCCAGAAGTCCGAGAGCAGCGGGTACTCCAGCGACTCCTGCTCGGCGAAGACGCGCAGGGTGTGGATGGAGTCGTTGGAGACGGCGAGCAGCTGGGTGTCGTCGTTGACGAACTTCGGCAGCTCGTCGCGGAGCGCGCACAGCTCACCCGTGCAGACACCGGTGAAAGCGAACGGGTAGAAGAGGACGACCACGTTCCTTTCGCCGCGGAAGTCGGAGAGCTTCACGGTCCGGCCGTGGTTGTCCTTCAGCTCGAAGTCCGGGGCCTCGGTGCCGACCTCGATCGCCATGGAAATGTGTCCCTTCGATAAGCCGATGCGGTGAATCCCACCCTACGCACAGAGCCCCCGCCGAACTGCGTCGGCGGGGGCCCATGGGCGTTTTGGATGCGGTCCGGACGGCTCAGCGCTTCGCCGACTTGCCCGCCTTCGGGGTGACCAGCCGACTGCCGGTCCAGTCCTTGCCGGCGTTGATGCTCCTGGTATGCGACAGGCCGGCGGTCTGGGCGGCCTCATTGATGTCGCTCGGCTCGATATAGCCGTCGCGCCCTGTCTTGGGCGTCATCAGCCAGATGGTGCCGCCCTCGTCGATGAGACCGATGGCATCCACCAGCGCGTCCGTAAGGTCGCCGTCCTCGTCACGGAACCAGAGCAGAACGACGTCGGCGACGTCGTCGTACTCCTCGTCGACGAGCTCCTCGCCCGTCAGGGCCTCGATGGCCTCACGGAGCTCCTGCTCGACGTCGTCGTCGTAGCCGATCTCCTGGACCACCTGTCCGGGCTCGAACCCCAGCCGTGCAGCCGGGTTGGTCCGCTCCTCCGCGTGGTCCGCGGTCGCGCTCACGGATTGCCTCCTGATCATGTTTCGGGGAAGTGCTTCAGCCCCGCGCGTACGCGCGGGGCATGGGGCGTAGTCCACACGGGCGGGACGAATCTCGCAAGTACCCGGCCGTCGAACCCGCCCTTTGGGGGGGGCAGTCTCACCACGCAGGAGCGCCGAAGCACCCCGGGCGGTGATGTGCTGCACTCCATTTAGCCATGTTTACGGAGATCTGTGGTTCCGGCAGTCCACATCGGGGCCGAACGGCCTCGGGAACGCATGGTCGGACCGGGCGTAAGGTAGCGAATTGACCGAAGCCTTACGGAGCGAGTGGTTACCACCCGGTAGAGATGACGTCCGCCTCCCTCCGGTACACGATGGAGGCAACTCGACAGACCCGAGAGCGAAGGAACAGCGTGTCCGATCGCAACCCGATCATCATTGGCGGTCTTCCCAGCCAGGTCCCGGACTTCGATCCGGAGGAGACCCGCGAATGGCTCGACTCGCTCGACGCCGCCGTCGACGAGCGGGGCCGTGAGCGAGCCCGCTATCTGATGCTGCGGCTGATCGAGCGGGCCCGCGAGAAGCGCGTGGCCGTCCCCGAGATGCGCAGCACGGACTACGTCAACACCATCGCGACCAAGGACGAACCGTTCTTCCCCGGCAACGAGGAGACCGAACGCAAGATCCTCAACGCCACCCGCTGGAACGCGGCCGTCATGGTCTCGCGCGCCCAGCGCCCGGGGATCGGCGTCGGCGGTCACATCGCCACCTTCGCCTCCTCCGCCTCCCTCTACGACGTGGGCTTCAACCACTTCTTCCGGGGCAAGGACGAGGGCGACGGCGGCGACCAGATCTTCTTCCAGGGCCACGCCTCCCCCGGTGTCTACGCCCGCGCCTTCCTGCTCGACCGGCTCTCCGAGCGGCAGCTCGACGCGTTCCGCCAGGAGAAGTCCAAGGCTCCGTACGGTCTGTCCAGCTACCCGCACCCGCGGCTGATGCCGGGCTTCTGGGAGTTCCCGACCGTCTCCATGGGCCTGGGCCCGATCGGCGCGATCTACCAGGCGCGGATGAACCGCTACCTGGAGGCGCGCGGCATCGCCGACACCTCCAAGTCGCACGTCTGGGCGTTCCTCGGCGACGGCGAGATGGACGAGCCCGAGTCGCTCGGCCAGCTGTCCATCGCGGCGCGGGAGGGCCTGGACAATCTGACCTTCGTCGTCAACTGCAACCTCCAGCGCCTCGACGGCCCGGTGCGCGGCAACGGAAAGATCATCCAGGAGCTGGAGTCGATCTTCCGGGGTGCCGGCTGGAACGTCATCAAGCTGATCTGGGACCGCACCTGGGACCCGCTGCTGGCGCAGGACCGCGACGGCATCCTCGTCAACAGGATGAACACCACGCCGGACGGCCAGTTCCAGACGTACGCCACCGAGACCGGGGCGTACATCCGCGAGCACTTCTTCGGCGACGACCACCGGCTGCGCCAGATGGTCGAGAACATGACCGACCACCAGATCCTGATGCTGGGACGCGGCGGTCACGACCACAGGAAGATCTACGCGGCCTACGCGGCAGCGCTCGCCCACAAGGGCCAGCCGACCGTGATCCTGGCCAAGACCGTCAAGGGCTGGACGCTGGGCCCGAACTTCGAGGGCCGCAACGCGACCCACCAGATGAAGAAGCTCACGGTCGACGACCTCAAGCGCTTCCGCGACCGGCTGCACCTGCCGATCGCCGACAAGGACCTCGAGGACGGCCTGCCGCCGTACTACCACCCGGGCCGGAACTCCGAGGAGATCCAGTACATGCACGACCGCCGCAAGGCGCTGGGCGGGTACGTCCCCACCCGTGTCGTGCGGTCCAAGCCGCTGGCGCTCCCGGACGACAAGACCTACGCGGCCGTGAGGAAGGGATCCGGTCAGCAGTCCATCGCCACCACCATGGCGTTCGTCCGGCTGCTGAAGGACCTCATGCGGGACAAGGAGATCGGCAAGCGCTTCGTGCTGATCGCGCCCGATGAGTACCGCACCTTCGGTATGGACTCGTTCTTCCCGAGCGCGAAGATCTACAACCCGCTGGGGCAGCAGTACGAGGCCGTGGACCGCGATCTGCTGCTGGCGTACAAGGAGTCGCCGACCGGCCAGATGCTGCACGACGGCATCTCCGAGGCCGGCTGCACCGCCTCGCTGATCGCCGCGGGCTCGGCCTACGCCACCCACGGCGAGCCGCTGATCCCGGTGTACGTCTTCTACTCGATGTTCGGCTTCCAGCGCACCGGCGACCAGTTCTGGCAGATGGCCGACCAGTTGGCGCGCGGCTTCGTGCTCGGCGCGACCGCGGGACGTACCACCCTGACGGGTGAGGGTCTGCAGCACGCCGACGGTCACTCCCAGCTGCTCGCCTCGACCAACCCGGGCTGTGTCGCCTACGACCCGGCTTTCGGCTTCGAGATCGCGCACATCATCAAGGACGGTCTGCGCAGGATGTACGGCGAGAGCGCCGAATTCCCCCACGGGGAGGACGTCTTCTACTACCTGACCGTCTACAACGAGCCGATCCAGCACCCCGCCGAGCCGGCCGATGTCGACGTCGAGGGCATCCTCAAGGGCCTCTACCGCTTCCGGGCGGGCGACCACGGCACCATCCCGGCACAGATCATGGCGTCCGGTGTGGCCGTGCCGTGGGCCCTGGAGGCCCAGCGGATCCTCGCCGAGGAGTGGAACGTCAGGGCGGACGTCTGGTCGGCGACCTCCTGGAACGAGCTGCGCCGCGAGGCCGTCGAGGTGGACGAGTTCAACCTGCTCCACCCGGAGGAGGAGCAGCGCGTCCCGTACGTCACGCGGAAGCTCTCCGGCGTCGAGGGCCCGTTCGTGGCTGTCTCGGACTGGATGCGCAGCGTGCCGGACCAGATCTCGCGCTGGGTGCCCGGTCCGTACACCTCGCTGGGCGCGGACGGCTTCGGCTTCGCGGACACCCGTGGCGCCGCCCGCCGCTACTTCCACATCGACGCGCAGTCGATCGTGCTGGCGGTGCTGACGGAGCTCGCCAGGGCGGGCCGGATGGACCGCTCGGTGCTGAAGACCGCGGTGGACCGCTACCGGCTGCTGGACGTCTCGGCCGCCGAACCGGGCGCGGCCGGCGGCGACGCGTAGCGCTTGCGGTGAAAGGGCAGTGGGGCGGTCCCGCCGCCCTTCACCGTTCCCTGGCATGCGTCGCATGAAGGACCAACCCGCGCAGATCCGCTGGGAGCGGTACACCCAAGGGCCGCTGCTGGGGCTGGCTTTGGCCTTCGGTGTCGCGTACGCCGTACCGGTCGTGGCACCGGACGCGGACCGCCGGGTGCACGACATCTGCACGGGTGTCGAGTGGGTGGTGTGGGGCGCCTTCGCCGTCGACTACGCCGTACGGCTGGTGCTGGCGCCCGGCAAGTGGTCGTTCGTACGCGGCCATCCGCTGGACGCGTTCGCGGTGCTGCTGCCACTGGTCCAGCCGCTGCGGCTGCTGCGGGTCGTCTCCACGCTGCTGCTGGTGGGACGGCGGGCCCGGATGGCGCCCCAGATAACGCTCACGACGTATGTCGCGGGCGCGGTGGTGGGGCTGATGATGTTCGGCTCGCTCGCCGTGCTCCATGTCGAACGGGACGCCCCGAACGGCAACATCAAGACGCTGGGCGACGCGGTGTGGTGGTCCTTCACCACGATGACGACGGTCGGCTACGGCGACCACGCGCCCACCACCGGACTGGGCCGGGTCCTCGCGGTGGGCCTGATGCTGTCGGGCATCGCACTGCTGGGTGTGGTCACCGCCAACATCGCGGCGTGGTTCATCGCCCGCTTCGAACGCGACGACGCGGAGGAACGCCATCAGACGGCGCTCCTGGAGGCGCTGACGCGTGAGGTCGGCGAACTGCGCGGGCAGGTGGCCGAGCTGGCCGCGTCCGCCGCCCCCGCGGGTCGCGGACCGGGGTGCGTGTGCGGCGGACTTCTCCCCCGCCCCGCCCCTTCCCGGGACCCCGGCACGGCCCTGGACCCTCCCCCGGCCACCGCTGGGGGTCCTCCCGGTCCCCCATCGCCGGACGGCCTCGATTCCTGAGACCGTCCGGCACACTCGGGCCGATTCGACGGTGGTCGTCACGTTCGAGTCGGTGTTCGTCCGTGGACACCGCGGCCGGACCGGCGGTGGACGGTGGCCCTGGCCGGGGCGGCCTTCTCACCGCTCCCAGATCTTGAAGGCCCGCACCCGGTACGGGGACTGCGGCACCCAGGTGCCGTCGCCCGGGTAGGTCTGGAACTCGCCGGTCTCCGCGCACTCCGCGGACTGGTAGGTGGTCACCGGGCGGCCCGTGCGGTTGGCGAGGGCCAGCGCGCCGCTGCCCGTCGGCAGCGTCACGCAGCTTTCGATGTCGGTGCCGGACAGCTCATGGCTCCGCTTCGTCCCCTTGAAGTCCGCCTTCTCCCAGAGGCACAGCTCACCCGGCGCGCAGACGCCGAGCGTGGGCGGGGCGGCGGTGGCCGTGCTCCCGGGCAGCAGGACGGCGGCGGCCAGGGCGGCCGCGAGAACAGTCGTACGCATATGGATCATCCCCGTGGTCGTGCGGATCGGACATCCGCACCCTGGCCCGTCCCCGGGGCCCGGCGGAAGATCTGTCCGCAGGGTCCACCCTGATGGGCGACAGCCCCGCCGGAACCGTCCGACGGGGCTGTCACTCTTACGGGGTCGACGTCAGATGTGGGCGCCGCCCGCCGCCGCGTCCGCGTTCTGACCGCGCTTGGTGAACAGGGCGACCACCGCCGCGAGGACGGCCACGACACCGGCGACGGTGAAGGCGAGGCCCATACCGGAGACGAACGTGTCATGGATGACGTCGCTGATCCGGCCGGCGATCTCCGGGGTCATGCCGGGCGCCTTGGCCACCTCCGGCGGCACCGCGCCGAATTCGGCGGCCGCCTCGAGCCGCGGGTCGGGCGGGACGGGGATGCCTGCCTCCTTCCAGTTCCCGGCGAAGTCGGAGCTGACCTTGGACGACATCACCGCGCCCAGTACGGCCGTGCCGAGGCTGCCGCCGACCTGCATCGCGGCCTGCTGCAGACCGCCCGCGACGCCGGAGAGCTCCAGCGGGGCGTTGCCGACGATGACCTCGGTGGCGCCGACCATGACCGGTGCCAGGCCGAGGCCGAGCAGGGCGAACCAGATCGACATGGTGAGCGTGCCGGTGTCGGTCGTCAGCCGGGACATGCCGAACATGGCGACCGCGGTGAGGACCATGCCTCCGACCAGCGGGACACGCGGCCCGAACTTGGTGATCAGTGCTCCCGCGACCGGCGACGACACGATCATCATGGCGGTCAGCGGCAGCAGCCGCAGACCGCTGTCGACGGGGCTCAGGCCGTGCACGCCCTGGAGATAGAAGGTCACGAAGAACAGCCCGCCCATGAAGGCGAACGCCATCAGCACCATCAGCACCGTGCCGGCGGACAACGGTACGGACCGGAACAGGCCCAGCGGGACCAGGGGCTCGCTCACCCTGGTCTGCCAGAAGGCGAAGGCCGCGAACAGGACCGCCGAGGCGGCGAGCCACGCCCAGGTGCGGCCGTCTGCCCAGCCCCACTTCTCACCGGCCTTGATGATCGCCCAGATCAGGGAGAACATCGCGCCGGAAAGCAGCAGGATGCCGAGGATGTCGAACGACCGCGGCGCGTTCTGCGCACGGTGGTCCTTGAGGATGACCAGTCCCAGCGCCAGCGCGAGGACGCCGACCGGCACATTGACGAAGAAGACCGACTGCCAGCTGACATGCTCCACGAGCAGACCGCCGATGATCGGGCCGCCCGCGGTCGACGCGCCGATGACCATGCCCCAGATGCCGATGGCCATGTTGAGCTTCTCGGCCGGGAAGGTGGCCCGCAGCAGCCCCAGCGCGGCCGGCATCAGCAGCGCGCCGAAGAGACCCTGGAGCACCCGGAAGGCGATCACCAGGGAGATGCTCTGGGAGAGACCGATGGCCCCCGAGGCGGCGGCGAAGCCGGTGACGCCGATCAGGAAGGTCTGCCGGTGCCCGAAGCGGTCACCGAGCTTGCCCGCGGTGATCAGCGCGACGGCGAGCGCGAGGAGGTAGCCGTTGGTGATCCACTGGACATCGGCGAGCGAGGCGCCGAGGTCCTTCTGAATGGCGGGGTTGGCGATCGCGACGATGGTGCCGTCGAGCGCGACCATCATCACCCCGACGGCCACGGTGAACAGAGAGAACCAGGGGTGCCCCCGCAGCCCCCCGGCGGGCGTCGGCGACGGGGAGTCCTGCGACGCCCTTTCCTTTTCGACTGTGGTCTGACTAGTCATATGACGAGGCTAATGTCAGCCACTGACAGTTGACAAAGCGAATCACTAGTCGGTCACTGTCTTCCTGCTCACAGTTAGGGTTCAGCCATGGAACACCAGGTGGCAGCCACACCGGCGGGGCTGCGCGAACGCAAGAAACAGCGCACCCGTGACGCCCTGCTGCGTGTCGCGCTCGAACTCTTCACCACCCAGGGGTACGAGCGGACGACCGTCGACGAGATCGCCGCCGCCGTGGAAGTGTCGCAGCGCACCTTCTTCCGCTACTTCGCGAACAAGGAAGAGGCCGCCTTCGCCGTCCAGGAGACGGTGGAGTCGCACTTCGTCGGCGCCCTTCGCGACCGCCCGGCACAGGAGAGCCCGTTCGAGGCCATGCACAACGCGGTCCTGACCGCATGGGCCTCCCTGGAGGAGATACTCGCGCCGACGGTGCCGGTCGAGCTCTACCTGCGTACATACAAGGTGATCGAGTCGACGCCCGCCCTGCTCGCCGAGCATCTGCGCCGCTCGACCGAGCTGGAGGAGGAGATCGCCCGGCTGATCGCGGAACGCGAGGGCCTCGACATGGACACCGATCCGCGGCCCCGGGTCGCCGTGGCGGCGTTCGTCGGGGTGATGCGCGTGACGGGCCGCCTGTGGGGCCAGGGAGGGGATCCCGGCATCGAGGCCATGCGCGAGCTGACCGAGCGCTATCTCGACCACCTCACCCCCGCCCTGGCCACGGACTGGCGTCGGCGGCCCACCTGAGCGACACGCCTCGGAGCGTGCGCCCGCGCGTGCGGAACACCACGGATGGCGTAACCCACTCGCGGCTCAAACGTGATCCACGTCACCGTTTTTCCGGTCACCGCCACCGGTCTCCTAGTGTGTCCCGCAGTGACTTCCTTCGACTCCGCCCCCAGCCTCAGCATGTCGCGCGCACTGCTGGCCCTGGCCGTGGTGCTGCTCATGCTGGCCACCACGGGCTGGACCGCCATTCACCGCGAGCCGACGGACGGGGCCTCACGCGACGCCGCGCTCGCCGCCTGGGAGCGGGGCGGTGTCGCGGGCCGGAAGCTGCCCGATCCCGAGGCGCCACCGCGGGTCATCGCGTCCTTCTTCGCAACGCTCGTCCCGGCCGGGCGGGCCCGGCTCGCCGAGCGGTACCCCCTGGTCGTCGGCAACCTCAACGGCGCCCCGGTGGCCCTGCGCTACCGCGCCAACCACATCGCGCTCGAGCAGGCGCGCACGATGGAGAAGCGGCGGATGCGCGACCGGCGGCTCTCGCCCGACGGCCGCCACCAGGCGAGCCGCCGGATGCACCGCTTCGAGTCGCTGCTGGAACCCGGACGGCAGATCCTCGCCTTCGACCCCGGTGGGGACGGGCGGGTCGCGGAGGTCTTCGGCGATCTCGGCCGCGCCCGCCGCGTGTCGGTGATCGTCCCCGGGGTCGACACGAACGTACTGACCTTCGAGCGCAGCCGGCGCAAGTACACCGCGCCCGTCGGCATGGCCGAGTCGCTGTACGCGGCCGAACGCTCCGCGAGTCCCGGCGCCCTCCCCCAGGGCCGTATCGCGGTGATCGCCTGGGCCGACTACACCTCGCCCGACGGCGTCGGCATGGACGCGGCCGTCGGCAAGCTCGCCGAGGACGGCGCGGTACGGCTCGGCGCGCTGGTCGGCGGACTGCCCGGCACCGCCCCGGTGTCGCTGTTCTGCCACAGCTACGGCTCGGTGCTGTGCGGGGTCGCCGCCCGGCGTCTGCCGCCGAGGGTCACCGACATCGCGGTCGCGGGCAGCCCGGGCATGCGGGCCGACAGCGCCCGGGGACTGCGGAGCACGGCCCGGGTGTGGGCCATGCGGGATGCCGACGACTGGATCCAGGACGTGCCCTACCTGGAGGTCGGCGTCTTCGGCCATGGCGCCGACCCGGTGTCCTCCGCGTTCGGTGCCCGGGTGCTCTCGTCGAAGGGGGCGATCGGTCACACCGGCTATTTCGAGCCGGGCACCGAAAGCCTGCGCAACTTCGCCGCGATCGGGGTCGGCGCGTACGACGAGGTGAGCTGTGCGAGCGGCGGCACTGCGTGCCGGAGTGGATTTTCCGGTCCGGCGGAGCTCCCACGCGCGTAGAAGACGGCGGATCGGGCCCTGCGCCGAGGGTTACGCACGGGCGTACGCCGCCTACGATGAGGCGCATGGGTGATGTGCTGGCCGGAATTCATGCCACCTGGGAGTTCGAGCCGGACTCCGTGCTCATCCGCTTCGAACGGGGGATCCGCACGCCGAAGCTCCTCCAGGCGCTGCGGGAACGGCACATACCCCACGAAGCGCTGTCCTCCGTGACCCTGACCCGGGGCAAGCGCGGCACGGTCGTCCTGCACGCGGTGCCACGGCCGGGCGCCGACCCGCTGATGGAGGCCGCGGCCGGCCAGCTCAAGCAAGTCTGCGACCCGTACCGGCTGGTGCTGCCGGCCGAGCGCGAGACCCTCGCCGACTACTACGCCGACGAGCTGCGCGCGCTGCTCCCGGCGGACGCCTCCACCCCGGCGGGGCGGTTCCTGGTGGCCGCTCCCGCGGCGCCGCAGCACTTCAAGGCGTACGACGGGAAGGCGTCCTTCGACGGCTCACAGGTCGTCTTCCGGTGGTTCTGGACCGGCGCCTCCTCCGCCAAGTGGAAGGCCGGCGACCAGACCTTTCCGGTCGGTGAGCTGAGCGGCGTCGAATGGCGCTCCCCCGAGGTGTTCGACGGCCACCTGCGGCTGCTGCGGCGCGCCGCCGACGGATCGGCGCAGGCGGACCAGGACCCGGCAGCGGTCGTCTTCGGCCTCGGGTACGGGCCGGTCCACGAGTCGCTGCCGTTCGCCGCGGCCGTTCTGGAGGCGGTGCGGGCCACGAGCGCGGCCCCCGTCCACGCCGGGCACGCCGCCCGGCCGGCCCCTGCCGACATCGCGGACCGCATCCGTCACCTGGGCGAACTGCACCGTGCGGGCCTGGTGACGGACGAGGAGTTCACGGCGAAGAAGGCGGAACTCCTGGCGGAACTGTAACGGGCGGGCCCGCGCCCGGCCCGTCCGGCGGCCGAGGGGGCCACTGCCTCGCCACCGAGGTCGGCGACCGTGCCCTGCAGCTCCGCGATACGGGCCGGCACATCGCGCCGTGTCCGCTCCAGCAGCGCGCGACGCTCGGCGAAGGTGTGCTCGCCCTGCCGCACGAGCTCGGCGTACCGCACCATGTCCGCGACCGGCATCCCGGTCAGCCGCAGCTTGCCGACGAAGTCCAGCCAGTGCAGATCGCGGTCGGTGAACCGGCGCTGGCCGGTGTGGGACCGGTCGACATGCGGCATCAGCCCCGATCCGCTCGTACCAGCGCAGGGTGTGCGCCCTGAGCCCGGTGCGGGCGGCGACCTCGCTGATGGTGTACGTCTCGATCACCGTCATGCCCTCAACGCCAGGACGTTGGAGTGCACTCCAAGCAAGCCCGTTCCGAAGGGTGCTCGACAGCGGCCCGGCCGCCCCGGGATCCCGCGGCACGGCTGTCCCCGCGCCACCCGTACGCTCGTACGCATGGACAGCGTACGGATCATCGAGAACTGGCCGGTCGACACCGCGGCGGCTGCCGTCGTACGGGCGGACGGCACGGTCGCCGGCGCGCACGGCCCGACCCGGCAGCGTTTTCCGCTCGCGTCCGTCACCAAGCCGCTGGCCGCGTACGCCGCGCTCGTCGCGTACGAGGAGGGCGCCGTCGAGCTCGACGAGCCGGCCGGGCCCGAGGGGGCCACGGTGCGCCATCTGCTCGCCCACACCAGCGGGCTCGCCTTCGACGAACCCCGGGTGATGGCCCGGCCCGGAGAGCGCCGCATCTACTCGAACGCGGGCTTCGAGGCACTCGGCGACCACATCGCCAAGGCGACCGGCATCCCCTTCGCGGAGTATCTGCGCCAGGCGGTACTGGAGCCGCTGGGCATGACCGCGACCACACTGGACGGCTCCCCCGCCAAGGACGGCGTCTCGACCGTCGAGGACCTGGGGAGCTTCGCGGCGGAGGTGCAGGCCCCGCGGCTGCTCCACCCCGCGACGGTCGCCGAGGCCATGTCCGTGGTCCACCCCGGTCTGAAGGGCGTCCTGCCGGGTTACGGCTCCCAGAATCCCAACGACTGGGGCCTCGGCTTCGAGATCCGCGACGGCAAGTCCCCGCACTGGACCGGCACGTCGTCCTCGCCCCGCACCTTCGGCCACTTCGGCCAGTCGGGCACGTTCCTCTGGATCGACCCGGACGCCCGCGCGGCCTGCGTGGCCCTGACGGACCGCCCCTTCGGCCCCTGGGCGATCGAGGCCTGGCCGCCCTTCACGGACGCGGTCCTGGCGGAGCTGCGCCGCTCAGCCTGACATCTCCCACAGCAGCACCTCGGCCGGGGAGGCGGCCAGCAGCTCCAGGTCCCCGGCGGCGATGATCCGCGCCGAGTCGCCGGGGCCGAGCACGTCCTCGCCCAGCGCCACCTCCCCGTGAACGACATGGGCGTACACGTACGCGGCGTCCGGCACCGCGGAGCGTTCGCCCCTCGCGAGGCGGCGGATGTGCAGCATCGCGCCGGCCGCGGGGAGGGCGTAGGGCGTGGCGTCGGCGATGCCGCGGACCAGGTCGTAGGAGGGTTCGCCGCCCGGCTCCTTCGGGGCCAGCCACATCTGGACGAAAACCAGCGGCTCGGTGCCGTCGTTGCGTTCCTCGTGGCGCACCCCGGCGGCGGAGCTGAGGCGCTGGACGTCACCGGGACGTACGGCCGTGGTGTGGCCCGCCGAGTCGCGGTGGGTGAGTTCGCCCTCGACGACCCAGGTGACGATCTCGGTGTGGCTGTGCGGATGCTCGTCGAACCCGGCCCCGGGGGCCAGCCGTTCCTCGTTGCAGGCGAGCACCGCGCCGAAGCGGACGTTGTCCGGGTCGTAGAAGCGTCCGAAGGACAGGGCGTGCAGGGTTTCGATCCCGGCGGCCGGGTCGCCGCCGCGGTAGCGGTCCGATGAGCGCCGTACGCTGATCACTGGGGTCCACTTCGCGAGGTTCGGACGGGGGCCGGCGACCCCCTGGGGGTCTCTGCCGGGGTCCGGGGGTCGCCCCCGGGAAGCACGGCACGTGACCACGGTAGACCCGGCGGTCCGGGCAGCCGTCCCGATGAGGCAGTCTTGTCCCGTGACTGAACCAGCAGCGAATCACGCCCACCCGCACGCCGCGACCCTGCGCCGGCTGGAACAGTCCTCCGGCCGGCTCGCCGCGAACGCCATCGCGCGCATGGACGAGACGCTGCCGTGGTACCGCGCGATGCCCCCGGAGAACCGGTCGTGGATCGGCCTGGTGGCCCAGGCGGGTATCGCCGCCTTCACCGAGTGGTTCCGGCGTCCGGACGCCCCGCAGGCGATCTCCACCGATGTCTTCGGCACCGCGCCGCGGGAACTGACCCGGGCGATCACGCTGCGGCAGACCGTGGAGATGGTGCGTACCACCATCGAGGTCATGGAGTCCGCGATCGAGGAGGTCGCGGCGCCCGGCGACGAATCTGTGCTGCGCGAGGCGCTGCTGGTCTACGCCCGGGAGATCGCCTTCGCCACGGCCCAGGTGTACGCACAGGCCGCCGAGGCGCGCGGGGCATGGGATGCCCGGCTGGAGTCCCTGGTGGTGAACGCCGTGCTGTCCGGCGAGGCGGACGAGGGCGCGGTCTCCCGGGCCGCCGCGCTCGGCTGGAACTCGCCGGAGCACGTGTGCGTGGTGCTCGGCACCGCCCCGGAGGGGGACAGCGAGCTGACCGTGGAGGCGATCCGCCGGGCGTCCCGGGCCGCCAAGCTCCAGGTGCTCACCGGGGTGCTGGGCGACCGGCTGGTGGTGATCGCGGGCGGCAGCGACAACCCGCTGCATGTGGCGAAGGCACTGATCGGGCCGTTCGCCGCGGGCCCCGTGGTCGCCGGACCCGTGGTGCCGGACCTGCAGACGGCGACCAGGTCGGCGCAGGCCGCGGCGGCCGGACTGAAGGCCTGTACGGCCTGGCAGGACGCCCCACGCCCGGTCCTCTCGGACGATCTCCTGCCCGAGCGTGCGATCGCCGGAGACCCGGCGGCCCGCGAACAGTTGGTGGAGGAGATCTACAGACCGCTGGAGGAGGCGGGCTCGGCGCTGCTGGAGACACTGAGCGTCTATCTGGAGCAGGCGAGCAGTCTCGAGGGGGCCGCACGGATGCTGTTCGTGCACCCCAACACCGTGCGGTACCGGCTCCGACGTGTGACAGATGTCACCGGCTGGTCACCCTCCGATGTTCGCTCGGCGTTCACTCTGCGGATCGCGCTGATCCTGGGGCGTCTGGTCGACGGAGATCCACAGATCTAGTCTTTTGTCGGACACCCACAATTCCCCGGACGGTTCTTCGTCCTTGTCCTCACGGGCGCCACTGACCGTCAACAAGAGAGAGTGTGAGAGTGCTCGTACTCGTCGCTCCCGGCCAAGGCGCCCAGACGCCCGGCTTCCTGACTCCCTGGCTCGACCTTCCCGGCGCCGCCGACCGGCTCGCCGCATGGTCCGAGGTCATCGGGCTCGACCTCGTCCACTACGGCACCAAGGCCGATGAGGGCGAGATCCGCGACACCGCAGTGGCCCAGCCGCTGCTGGTCGCCGCGGGCCTGCTGTCCGCGGCCGCACTGGGTGATGTGACACCCGGCGTGGTCGCCGGCCACAGCGTCGGCGAGATCACCGCGGCTGCCTACGCCGGGGTGCTCACCGAGGAGGCCGCCCTGGCGTTCGTACGCAGGCGTGGACTCGGCATGGCCGACGCGGCCGCCGTCACCGAGACCGGTATGTCGGCGCTGCTCGGCGGTGATCCGGACATCGTCCTGCTGCACCTGGAGAAGCTCGGGCTGACCCCGGCGAACGTGAACGGCGCCGGCCAGATCGTGGCCGCCGGCACCGCCGAGCAGCTCGCCGCGCTGGCCGAGGACAAGCCCGAGGGCGCCCGGCGCGTGGTTCCGCTGAAGGTGGCCGGCGCCTTCCACACACACCACATGGCCCCCGCGGTGGCCGGTCTCGCCGAGTACGCCAAGGGCCTTGCCCCTGCCGACCCCCGGCTGACGTTCGTCTCGAACGCGGACGGCAAGCCCGTGACTTCCGGCTCCGAGGTGCTCTCCCGCCTGGTGAGTCAAGTCTCCAACCCGGTCCGCTGGGACCTGTGCATGGAGACCTTCGGAGAGCTCGGCGCCACCGCCGTGATCGAGCTCTGCCCCGGAGGTACGCTGACAGGTCTGGCCAAGCGCGCCCTTCCCGGAGTGCGGACGCTGGCGCTGAAGACCCCGGACGACCTCGACGCGGCCCGCACGCTGGCCATGACTGATGCCGCTGAGGCGACGGGCTCGATCTCGCCCTCAGCCGAATAGGAGCCCGAGAGCATGTCGAAGATCAAGCCCAGTCAGGGCGCCCCGTACGCGCGCATCATGGGAGTCGGCGGCTACCGCCCGACCCGCGTGGTGCCCAACGAGGTGATCCTCGAGAAGATCGACTCTTCCGACGAGTGGATCCGCTCCCGCTCCGGCATCGCCACCCGCCACTGGGCCAACGACGAGGAGACCGTCACGGCCATGTCCGTGGAGGCGGCCGGCAAGGCCCTCGCCGACGCGGGCCTGACGGCGGAGCAGATCGGCGGCGTGATCGTGGCCACCGTCTCGCACTTCAAGCAGACCCCGGCGGTGGCGACCGAGATCGCGGACCGCATCGGCGCCGTCAAGCCGGCCGCGTTCGACATCTCCGCCGGCTGCGCGGGCTTCGGCTACGGCCTGACCCTGGCCAAGGGCATGGTCGTCGAGGGCTCCGCGGAGTACGTCCTCGTCATCGGCGTCGAGCGGCTGTCCGACCTGACCGACCTGGAGGACCGTGCCACGGCCTTCCTGTTCGGTGACGGCGCGGGCGCGGTCGTGGTCGGCCCGTCCAAGGAGCCGGCGATGGGCCCGACCGTGTGGGGCTCCGAGGGCGACAAGTCCGAGACCATCAAGCAGACCGTGCCGTGGACGGACTACCGCGACTCCGAGGTCGCGAAGTTCCCCGCCATCACCCAGGAGGGCCAGGCGGTGTTCCGCTGGGCCGTCTTCGAGATGGCGAAGGTCGCCCAGCAGGCGCTGGACGTGGCCGGGATCGGCCCGGACGACCTGGATGTCTTCATCCCGCACCAGGCCAACATGCGGATCATCGACTCGATGGTGAAGACCCTCAAACTGCCGGAACACGTCACCGTCGCCAGGGACGTCGAAACCACCGGCAACACCTCGGCCGCCTCGATTCCGCTCGCGATGGAGCGGCTTCTGGCGACCGGTCAGGCGAAGAGCGGCGACACTGCGCTCATCATCGGCTTCGGGGCGGGTCTCGTCTACGCAGCCACGGTAGTTACCCTCCCCTAGGCATCTCGGAATCTCCCGGACGCCTTCAACCTGAAGATAAACACCGAAGGAGCGCCAACATGGCCGCCACTCAGGAAGAGATCGTTGCCGGTCTCGCCGAGATCGTGAACGAGATCGCCGGTATCCCGGTCGAGGACGTCCAGCTGGACAAGTCCTTCACCGACGACCTGGACGTCGACTCGCTGTCCATGGTCGAGGTCGTCGTCGCCGCGGAGGAGCGTTTCGACGTCAAGATCCCCGACGAGGACGTCAAGAACCTCAAGACCGTGGGCGACGCTGCCGACTACATCCTGAAGCACCAGGGCTGATCAGTCCCGCTTAGTTGCCGCCACCCAGCGGTGGCGCCGCTTCATCCGCACCTTAAGACACGTGGAGAAATTTCCTGTGAGCTCGACCAATCGCACCGTGGTCGTCACCGGTATCGGCGCAACCACACCGCTGGGTGGCGACTCCGCCTCGACCTGGGAAGGTCTGGTCGCGGGCCGCTCCGGGGCCCGGGCACTGGAGGACCCGCGCTTCGCCGACCTCCCGGTCCGGATCGCCGCGCCCGTGGCCGTCGACCCGGGGGAGGTTCTGCCCCGTCCGCTCGCTCGTAAACTGGACCGCTCCGCGCAGTTCGCGCTGATCGCGGCCCGGGAGGCCTGGAAGGACGCCGGCTACACCGCCAAGGCCGGTGAGGACGAGTCGATCGCCCCCGAACGCCTCGGCGCCGTCATCGCCTCCGGCATCGGCGGCGTGACGACCCTGCTCGACCAGTACGACGTGCTGAAGGAGAAGGGCTCCCGCCGCGTCTCCCCGCACACCGTGCCCATGCTCATGCCGAACAGCCCGTCGGCCAACGTCGGTCTGGAGATCAACGCCCGGGCGGGCGTGCACACTCCGGTCTCCGCCTGCGCCTCCGGCGCCGAGGCCATCGGCTACGCCATCGAGATGATCCGCACCGGCCGTGCCGACGTGGTCGTCGCCGGTGGCACCGAGGCGGCCATCCACCCGCTGCCCGTCGTGGCGTTCGCCAACATGATGGCGATGTCCAAGAACAACGACGAGCCGGAGAAGGCCTCCCGCCCCTACGACAAGGCCCGCGACGGCTTCGTCCTCGGCGAGGGCGCCGGTGTCGTCGTCCTGGAGTCGGCCGAGTACGCCGCCAAGCGCGGCGCCCGTGTCTACTGCGAGGCGCTGGGCCAGGGCCTGTCCGCGGACAGCCACCACATCGCGCAGCCCGAGCCCACCGGCCGCGGCGTCGCCGCCGCGCTCCAGAACCTGCTGGACTCCACGGACCTCAAGGCCTCCGAGGTCGTCCACCTCAACGCCCACGCGACGTCCACCCCACAGGGTGACATCGCCGAGATCAAGGCGCTGCGCAAGGTCCTCGGCGACGACCTGGACCACATCGCGGTCTCCGCCACGAAGTCGATGACCGGCCACCTGCTGGGTGGCGCCGGCGGCGTCGAGACCGTCGCCACCGTGCTGGCCCTGCACCACCGTCTGGCCCCGCCGACCATCAACGTCGACGAACTCGACGAGGAGATCGCGGAGGACGGCGCCGACATCGTGCGCGGTG